>JAWOJK010000036.1:0-22208 GCA_046481705.1 Desulfobacterales bacterium
GAAGAGCGCTGCCGGCGACATGCCGGTTTCGGTGGCAAACTGGGGAAAGTGGTAGGTTTTGAAATCGAACCCGATCTGGCAGCGCTCGGCGACGGCGACGGTATTTTCGATGGCACCGGGGTAGCCCTCGAAGAAGGCGGCCATCTCCTCCTGGGGCTTGAAGTAAAGCTGGTCGGTGCGGAATTTGAACCGTTCGCTGTCGCGCACGGTTTTGCCGGTCTGGATGCACAGCAGGACGTCGTGGGCGCGCACGTCGTTTTTATCCAGGTAGTGGCAGTCGTTGCTGGCCACCAGCGGGATCGAGAGGCGGGCGCTCATGTCGCGCAGGGTCGTGTTGACCCGCTCCTGGAGTTCGATCCCGTTGTGCTGGACCTCCAGAAAGAAATTGCCTTCACCGAAGATCTCCAGGTAGCTTCGGGCGGCCTGGTCGGCCAGATCCAGGCGGTTTTCCCTGATGCAGCGTGGGATTTCGCCCTGCAGGCAGGCGGAAAGCGCGATCAGACCCTTGCTGTGTGCCCGCAAAACCGTCTTGTCGATGCGCGGCTTGTAGTAAAACCCCTGAAGCTGGGCAATCGAGGCCAACTGGCAGAGGTTGTGGTAGCCCTCCTGATTTTGGGCCAGCAGGATCAGGTGGGTTACCCCTTTGCTGTCCAGCGGGGTTTTGTCCCGCAGGGTTCGCGGTGCCACGTAGCACTCGCAGCCGATAATCGGTTTGATGCCGGCCTGGCAGGCTTTGTCGTAAAACTCGACGGCTCCGAACATGGTGCCGTGGTCGGTGATCGCCACGCTGGACATCCCGAAATCGGCCACGCGTTTGAGGAGCGAATCGATGCGAATGGCGCCGTCGAGGAGGCTGTATTGGGTGTGGACGTGGAGATGGACGAAGTCAGGTGTCGAAAGCATGCGGGTACCTGTATGCAGTGGGGGTGAAAAGCGGGTAAACCGATTCAAAATTCAGGCAGATAGCGCGTGAGCTGGCCACATATAGCATGGCCGCGGCGTCAGCACAACAACAGATTGTGGGTGGGATTCGGCAAGCTGGCTCTGGGTCTGTGGGGTGCCGGCGGCCCACGGCAAGGTGCTGGGCGGCCGTTGGCGCGCGGTGGGGAGCGTTTTGGGGCCCGCTCCCCGTCTCAAGAAGGTCTCAGTCCAGGCGGTAGTTCGGTGCCTCCTTGGTGATGATGACGTCGTGCACATGGCTTTCGCGCAGCCCGGCAGCGCTGATCTTGATAAAACGGGCCTTCTCGCGCAGCTCATGCACGGATCGGCAGCCCACATAGCCCATGCCGGCTTTCAGGCCGCCCATCAGCTGGTGAATGGTCTCCGAAAGCTTGCCGCGGTAGGGCACGCGGCCCACGATGCCTTCGGGTACGAGTTTGTCGTCGGCTTCCTGCTCGGTCTGGTAGTAGCGGTCCTTGCTGCCCATTTTCATGGCTTCAAGCGATCCCATGCCGCGGTAGACCTTGTAGCTGCGGCCCTGGAAAATGATGAGCTCACCGGGGCTCTCTTCGACCCCCGCCAGCAGGCCACCGATCATCACGCAGTGCGCGCCGGCGCCCAGAGCCTTGGTCAGATCCCCGGAAAATTTGATGCCGCCGTCGGCGATCAGCGGCACGCCGGTTTTTTCGGAAATTTCGCGGCAGTTCATGATGGCCGAGATCTGGGGCACCCCGATGCCGGCCACGATCCGGGTGGTGCAGATGGAACCGGGGCCGATGCCGATTTTGACGCTGTCGACACCGGCCGCGATCAGCGCCTGGGCGCCTTCGGCCGTGGCGACATTGCCGGCCACCAGCTGAAGGCCCTTGAAGCTGCCCTTGAGCCGCTTGACGGCGTCGATCACGTTTTTGGAGTGCCCGTGGGAGGTGTCGATCACCAGCACATCCGCCCCGGCCGTGATCAGGGCCTGGGCGCGCTCCTCCATATCCGCCCCGACGCCGACGGCCGCCCCGGCCCGCAGCCGGCCCATGGCGTCTTTGCAGGCGTTGGGGTATTTTTTAATCTTTTCGATGTCCTTGATGGTGATCATGCCGGTCAGGCGGCCCTTCTGGTCCACCACCAGGAGCTTTTCGATCCGGTGTTTGTGCAGCAGCTTCTTGGATTCCTCCAGGGAAATGCCCTCGGAAACCGTGACCAGATGGTCCTTGGTCATCACCTCGGCGATCGGGGTGTCCAGGTTGGTTTCGAAACGCAGGTCGCGGTTGGTGACAATTCCGACAAGCTGCTCCCCCCGGATGACAGGGACCCCTGAGATCCGGTAGCGTTCCATCAGTTTGAGCACCTCGCGCACGGGTTGCTCCGGGGTGATGGTCACCGGGTTGATGATCATGCCGCTCTCGGATTTCTTGACGCGGTCAACCTCCTGGGCCTGGTTCTCGATACTCATGTTGCGATGGATGAAGCCGATCCCGCCTTCGCGGGCCATGCTGATGGCCGCGCTGGATTCGGTGACGGTGTCCATCGCCGCGCTGACAACCGGAATGTTGAGCGTCAGATCACGGGTCAGGCGGGTTTTGGTGCTGCAGTCCTTGGGCAGGATGTCCGAATAGCCGGGCAGCAGCAGGACATCGTCGAAAGAATAGGCCTCTTGGGGCGACGGGATTGACATATGAATTCCTCCAGAAGGTTGCCGCGCATCTGCGAACCCGAATTTCGGGGCGGGCTGGGCAGCTGGTTGGTAGACGGATCCAAAAATTTAACCCACCCGTATAGCGAAAGCATCGGACCAGGTCAATTTTTAATTTGAGCGGTTGACTTGTGCTCTCGGGCGTAATAGGTAAGATCCCTTATTCGCTTGCGGACTGCCCGTGTTTCAACCCCCAGCAGGTGCCAGGATCTTTCTATCATGTTGATTCAAATCAATCCTCAGAATCCCCAAATGCGATTGATCCGCAAAGTGGCCGATACCCTGAGGGGCGGAGGGGTCATCGCCTACCCGACCGACACCTTTTACGGCATCGGCTGCGATATCATGAGCAAACACGCGATAGAGCGGATTTACCAGCTCAAACAGCGCGACAAGAAAAACCCTTTCAGCTTTATCTGCTCGGATCTCACCACCATCAGCAGCTATGCCAAAGTCTCCAACTACGGCTACAAAACCATGAAACGGCTGCTGCCCGGACCCTACACATTCGTTCTGGAGGGCTCCCGCCTGGTGCCCAAAATCATGTTGACCAAGCGGCGCACCGCCGGCATTCGCGTGCCCGACAACGCCATCTGCATTGCGCTGGTGAAAGAGTTGGGCAATCCGATTCTGACCACCAGTGCCGCCACCCCTGAAGGGTCTGTTTTCTACGACCCGACCCTGATCCAGGATTATTTTGGCAACCGGATTGAAATCGTGATTGACGGCGGCATCGTGGCCGGCGAGCCCTCCAGCGTCATTTCGCTGATCGACGATGTCCCCGAGGTTATTCGCAGGGGCATGGGGGATGTGAGCATGTTTGAATAGGGGCAGCGGTGGGTCGTGGGAGGGGCGCTACCGGGAGTGAAAGATATACCCGCCGCTGGGGGTGGCCGTCGCGACCTGGTCCATCACGGCTTTGACGGTCGATTCCAGGAAATATTTCAGTAAGGATCCGGTTTTTTCACGGGCGTAAACCACTTTGAGATCCCCTTGGAGGCCGCCTAAACGGCCGGCCCACTCGATGGCGTCCGAGAGGTTTCCGAGCCGGTCCACCAATCCCAATTCCAGGGCCTCTTGTCCGGTGTAGATGCGGCCGTCGGCCAGCGCTACCACCGCGGCAAGGTCCATGCTGCGACCCTGGGCCACGGCCTGAACGAACTGCCGGTGGATCTGGTCGACAACCCCCTGCAGAATAACGCGCTCTTCGGTGCTCATCTCCCGCAATGGAGAGCCCATGTCCTTGAAAGCCCCGCTTTTGACCACCACCGGCACCAGGCCGATTTTGCGAAATATTTCCTGCAGGTCGGTGTAGCCCAGGATCACGCCGATGCTGCCGGTGATGGTGCCGGGGTTGGCGACGATCCCGTTGGCGGCGGCCGCGAGGTAATAGCCCCCCGAAGCGGCGACGCTGCCCAGTGAGGCAATGACTTTCTTGGTGGCGATGGTTTTCCGGATTTCACTGTAGATTTCCTGGGAAGGCCCGACGCCGCCGCCCGGCGAATTGATCCGGATGACGATGGCCCGGATCGTGTCATCCTCGCGGAACTGCTTCAGCCGCTGGAGGGTGTCTTCGGCCTCGGTGATGGCGCCCGAGACCTCGATCACGCCGACCTTTTCACCGAAGTCCAGGCGGGAAAGGCCGCGGCCCAGGGTGAAAAGCAGGGCAACGCAGACCAGCGTTCCGCCTACCAGGGCGGTAATGGCCAGCAGGAAAAAAAGAAAAGGGTGTCTGCGCGCAAACATGATGCGAAGTCTCTCGGTGGTCTATTGGGGGGTGCAAAAAAAGCGGCCGTGGAAGCCAAAACGGGCAGGGCGGGAAAGCCAATCCCCAAACCCTGCCCGTTGTTGTAGGCTGCTGCGGGAAGAAGCCCGCCGGTTAGTCTTCGTTCAGCTTGCCCTGCAGGTTTTCACGCAGAATCTCGCCGAAGGAAGAGGTGGCCGGCCCCATGTTGTTGACATAATCGCTGAGCAGGGAGTGGTCGTCTTCCATGTCCATCCGTTTGATGGACAGTCCGATGCGCCGGTCATCACTGTTGATGTTCATGACCCGGGCGGTGATAACGTCGCCGACGTTGTACATGCCGACGGGGGTCTTGATTTTCTCCTTGCTGATCTCCGAGACGTGGACCAACCCCTCGATGCCTTCCTCGAGTTCGACGAAAACACCGAAATCGGTCACATTGGTCACCGTTCCGGTAATCTCCTTGCCGACCTCATAGCGTTCGGCCACGGTCTGCCAGGGATCGGCCTGAAGCTGCTTGATGCCCAGCGAGAAACGTTCGTTTTCCTTGTCGATGTCGAGAACGATAGCCTGCACCAGATCCCCTTTTTTAAAGATCTCATTGGGGTGCTTGATGCGCTTGGTCCATGATATATCGGAAATGTGAATCAGCCCGTCGATGCCTTCGTCGATGCCCACAAACAGGCCGAAGTCGGTGATGTTCTTGATCTTGCCCTCGATGGTGGTTCCGATCGGGTATTTCTCGTTGATGACATCCCACGGGTTGGGCACGACCTGTTTCATCCCCAGAGAGATCCGGCGGTTGTCGGGCTTGATATCGAGCACCACCGCGTCGACCATTTCACCCACGGAAACCACCTTGGAGGGGTGACGGACCTTGCGGGTCCAGGACATCTCGGAAACGTGGATCAGGCCTTCGATGCCTTCCTCCAATTCGACAAAGGCGCCGTAGTCGGTCAGGCTGACAACCTTCCCGTTGACCCGCGAGCCGACCGGATACTTGTTGGCGGCCGTGGTCCAGGGATCCGGTACCAGCTGTTTGACGCCCAAAGAGACGCGCTCTTTCTCGAGGTCCAGGTGCAGGACCTTGACCTGGATCTTGTCGCCGACGGAATACAGCTCGGACGGATGCTTGACGCGCCCCCAGGAAATATCGGTGATATGCAGCAGACCGTCCAGCCCGCCGAGGTCGACGAAGACGCCGTACTCGGTGATGTTTTTGACGGTCCCGGCCATGACTTTGCCTTCATGGATCGCGGTGAGGGTTTGGGACCGCTTGCTCTCACGCTCTTCTTCCAGCAGGACCCGTCGCGAGAGCACGATGTTGCTGCGTTTGCGATTATATTTGAGAATCCGGAAGGGGAAGCTTTTGCCGACCAGCTCATCCAGATTGCGGATGGGGCGCAGATCCGCCTGGGAACCCGGCAGAAACGCCTGGACGCCGACGTCCACCGAAAAACCGCCCTTGACCCGGTTGGTGATGACACCCTCGATCGTGCCGTTGTCGTCGTAGCAGGTTTTGATGGCATCCCAGACCTTGACCTTGGCGGCCTTTTCCTTGGACAGGATGACGCGCTCCTCTTCGTCATCCCAGTATTCCACCATGACCTCGATTTCGTCGTTGAGGTTGGCGTTGATTTCACCATTCTCATCGCGGAATTCCTGGATACGGATCTGGCCTTCGGACTTGTAACCGATATCCACCAGAACGTAGTCCTTGTCGACGGCGATGATCCTGCCGTTGACGACCTCGCCCTCCCGGAAGCGCTTGATGCTCTCTTCGTACATTTCCATCAAGTCTTCCATGGTTTCTTCAGCCGGAGCGCCGGGATCGGTACCCGGGTCGGTCAATAGCGGATCGTCGGATGCGGCGGCGGCCGTCTCTGCGGTTTCCAGCTGCGGTGTTTGAGCGGCTTCCTGAACCTCTTGCGGTTGTTTAGAATCGTTTTCTGTAAGATTTTCCATGAAACAAGTATTCCCCCTTACCTAGTTTAATTGCGTCCCTTTCGAAGGGAATCGCATAAATCAACCCTACTACCAGACAAATGCGAAAAAAACAACCTTAAAGTGAGGCGCAGCGGGCGCGAAAAGCCGTCGGCGCACGGCCGGTCAGCGTTACGCAGGGGCTTGGCACGTTTTTCGCCGAACGTGGGTCAGCATCTGGTCAACCACCTCGTCAATCGTCAGGTCCGTCGAATCCACTGGAATGGCATCCTCCGCCGGTCTGAGCGGCGCCAGCGCCCGGGTGCGGTCGTTGGCGTCCCGCTGGCGGATGGCCGCTTCGATTTCCGCCAGGCTCTGGCCGGTGCGGGCCTGGACTTCCGCAAAACGCCGCAGGGCCCGGGTGCGGGGGGAGGCGTCCAGGAAAAATTTGACGTCGGCCCCCGGAAAGACGACCGTGCCCATGTCCCGGCCTTCAAAAACAGCCCCGCCGTTGCGACCCAGTTCGCGCTGCAGTCGCAGCAAACCCCGGCGAACCGGCGGGCGCGCCGAAACGGCCGAGGCCATCAGGGTGACTTGCGGTGAGCGGATCTGGTCGCTGACGTCGCGTCCGTCGGACAACAGGCGCGCGTTGCCGTCGCTGGCGGGTGCGAACGCCAGGCTCAGGCCGCGGCACAGCCGCTCCAGGCCGTCATCGTCGTCGGCCTGGAGGTCGGCGCGCAGCGCCGCGAGGGCCACCGCGCGGTAGAGTGCGCCGGTATCCACGTAGCGATACCCCAGCCGTTCGGCCAGGGTGCGGCTGACCGTGGTCTTGCCGGCACCGGCGGGCCCGTCGATGGTAATGATCAGCCGGCGCTGGATGTGTTCTGAAGACATGACCGGTTACCCCAAAAAGCGCCAGCCTCGGGTCTAAAGGGCCGCTGCCAGGGCCTTCAAAAAGCGTTCGTTTTCACTTGGCAGGCCGGCGTTGACCCTCAGGTAATGGGGATAGCCATAGCCCCCCATCGGGCGCACGATGACGCCTTGGCGCAGCAGTTTTTGATTCACGACCGCAGCGTCGCGTTCCAGGTCGACCAGGAAAAAATTGGCTTCGGTGGTAAAATAACGGACGTGCATGCGGCGCAGGCCGGCCTGGAGATAGGCCAGACCGTCGTGGACGACCTTTAGGGTCCGCGCCAGGAACTCACTGTCCGCCAGTGCCGCGCAGGCCGCGGCCTGGGCCAGGGCATTGGTGTTGAACGGCTGGCGGATGCGGTGGATCAGCTCCGCGACGGCCTGCGGCATGATGCCGTAGCCGATCCGCAGCCCGGCGAGACCGTACGCCTTGGAAAAGGTCCGGAGGGCCACAATCAGACGGTTTTCGTCGAGATAGTCGCATCCGTCCGGGCTGTCCGGGTTCTGCACGAATTCCACGTAAGCCTCGTCGAGCACCACGACCACCCCGGCGGGCAGTGCCGCCAGAAAACCATCCAGGGCCGTGCGCGTCACCACGCTGCCGGTCGGGTTGTGGGGGTTGGTGATGAACACCATCCGGGTTTTGGGGCTGAGGCGCTTTGCAAGGTCCTCTAGATCGATTGTAAGCTGCCGCAGGGGGGAATAAACCGGAACGGCGCCGGCGGCACGCACCGGAATATCGTACATCAGAAAGGCCGGCCGGGGAATCAGGACCTCATCGCCGGGCTGCAAAAACACCCGTGCCAGCATGCCGATCAGATCGTCGGAGCCGTTTCCCAGAACGATATTGGCGGGGGTCACGCCGAGCTTGGCCGCCAACTGGCGCGTCAACCGATAGCCGGTGGCATCCGGGTAGCGGTGGAGACTGTTCAGGCAATGGCTGATGGCCGCCGTCGCCATGGGCGAGGGGCCCAGGGGATTTTCGTTGGAGGCCAGTTTGACCGCATCGGAGATGCCGTACTCGCGCTCCAACTCCGCACACGGTTTGCCGGGTTCGTAGGGCTGGATGGCCAGGATGTAGTCGGGTACCGGTAGGTTCATTGGACTGAATTCCGCTTTACGGGCAGTGGGCCGCCCGGAATGCCAGCAGGTCGAGGCGTGGCCCCGGCCTTATTTTTGAGCGGCCTTGCGGCCGGCCTCGATGGCGTTCATGTTGAGGGGAATGAATTTCTCCTTGGCCGCGAACTCTTCCTTGACGCACGCCCGGAACAGTTCGAAATCAACGATCTGGCTGCGGGCCACGAAAGCCGCCAGGGCCACGATGTTGGCGGCCTTGACACTGCCCAGGGCGTCGGCGATATCCGTGGCCGGGACCTTCAGCTCGTCCACGTCCTTGCGGTTGGCGTCGATCGGGATCAGCGAACTGTTGATGATCACCACGCCGCCGGGCTTCACGGTGGGGGCGAACTTTTCCAGCGAGGGCCGGTTCATGGCCACCAGGTGTTGGGGGTTGCGGATGATGGGGGACCCGATCGGCCGGTCACTGATAACCACGGTGCAGTAGGCGGTTCCGCCGCGCATCTCCGGACCGTAGGAGGGGATCCAGGCCACTTCGTAACCCGCCTCCAAGGCTGCGTGGGCGAGTATCTTTCCGGCCAAAAGAATCCCCTGGCCGCCAAATCCGGCAAACATCACTTCGCTTTGCATATCCTCTCCTCGCGCTACTCGGGGGTTTTGAATTCACCCAGCTGATAGTAGGGCAGCAGGGTTTCTTCCGACCACTTGACCGCGTCGGAGGGTGTCAGCCCCCAGTTGGTCGGGCAGGTGCTGACAATCTCGACAAAGCTGAAGCAGCGGCCTTCGAGCTGGTACTGGAACGCCTTCTTGAGGCTCTTTTTGGCCTTGACGATGTACTTCGGCTTGAGCACCGTCTGTCGGGCGATGTAAGCCGGGGTTTGCAGGGTTGTCAGCAGTTCGGCCATCCGGATGGGCATGCCGACCTCCTCGACCTTGCGTCCGAAGGGGGAGGTGGTGGTGCGCTGATTGGGCATCGTGGTGGGCGCCATCTGGCCACCGGTCATTCCGTAAACCGCATTGTTGACGAAAATCGTGGTGAATTTTTCCCCGCGGTTGGCCGCGTGGACGATCTCGCCCATGCCGATGCTGGCTAGATCCCCGTCTCCCTGGTAGGTGAAGACCATCAGGTCGGGGCGCACCCGCTTGATGCCCGTGGCCATCGCCGGCGCACGGCCGTGGGCCGCCTCCTGGAAATCAAAGTTGAAATAATTGTAGGCCAAAACGGCGCAGCCGACCGGGGCGATGCCGACCGTCCGGCCCCGAATCCCCAGTTCGTCGATCACCTCGGCCACTAGCCGGTGGATCACGCCGTGGGTGCAGCCCGGGCAGTAGTGGGTGGGCAGGTCGGTCATCGATTCCGGTTTTTTGAAGGTTTTGCCCATGGTCTATGCTCCTTTGTTTCCGAGTTCGAGGACGACGTCCGCTATTTCCTCTGGGGTGGGCACTTCGCCGCCGCACTTGCCGTACCATTGCACCGGCCGCTGTCCCTGAACCGCGCGCTCGACATCCTCGACCATCTGGCCCATGCTCATCTCAATGCTGACCACCACCTTGCAGCTGGGTTTGACTGCCGCCTCGCGAATCGCCTGCAGCGGAAAGGGGAACAGGGTCTGGGGACGCAGCATGCCGACTTCAACGCCGCGCTCCTTGAGGGCATCGATGGTCGTCCGGCAGACCCGGCTCATCGTGCCGTAGCTGATGATCAGCACCTTGTAGTCGCCGTCGAGGTTGTAGCGCTCGAAGCGGATTTCCTCCCGGGCCATGCGCTCGTATTTGGACTTCAGCAGCAGATTGTGGTCGTTGAGCACCTTGGGGTCCAGGTAAAGGGATTTTACCAGGTTGCGGCCGCCGCCCTTACGGGTGTCGATGCCGGAGGTGGCCCATGCGCTTTTGTCGCTGGCAGGAACCTGAAGGTGGTCTGGAAAGGCGACCGGCTCCATCATCTGGCCAATCAGCCCGTCGCCCAGAATCATGACCGGGTTGCGGTATTTTTCCGCCAACGGGAAGGCTTGCATGACCATCTCGACGGTTTCCTGAACGCTGGCGGGCGCCATTACCAGCAGGCGGTAATCCCCGTGCCCGCCGCCCTTGGTGGCCTGAAAGTAATCGCCCTGGGAGGGCAGGATCCCGCCCAGACCCGGGCCGCCGCGCATGATGTTGACGAACACCACCGGCAGCTGGGCGCCCGCGATGTAGCTGAGGCCTTCGCTCATCAGGCTGATGCCCGGGCTCGAAGAAGAGGTGAACACCCGTTCACCACAGCCGGCGGCCCCGAACAGCATGTAGGCCACAGCGACTTCGCTCTCGCCTTGCAGAAAGACACCGTTGACCTCGGGCATCCGACGGACCAGATACTCGGCCACCTCGGACTGCGGGGTGATCGGATAGGCAAAGTAGTTAAGGCAGCCGGCCCTGATGGCCGCCTCGCCGATGGCCTCGTTTCCTTTCATCAAAATCTTGCCCATTTTTCTTTCTCCGTCTTAAGCTTTAAGCTTGATCTGCCTTTTCTGCGGCAATTGCGGTGATGGTGATGGCAACGTCCGGGCACATGATGCAGCAGGCCGAGCAGAAGATGCAGTCTTCGGGTCGTGCCTGGTGAACCGGGAAATAGCCCTTGGTGTTGACCTGCTTGGAAAGCTCCAGAACATTCTTGGGGCAGATGTCCACGCACAGCCCGCAGCCCTTGCAGCGATCGCTGTCGATAATGTGTTTATACGCCATGAATCTTCAACTCCTTGTCATTGGGAAGATGGGTTTGCCGACACCTTTGGCCTTGGGGTCACACCGGCCGCAGGTTTTTCGGCCCGAGTGGCGCCGCCTTGACCCAAGGCGTCACCAGTTGGCGCTCGATGGGCAGCAGTGGGCAGGCAAACCGGGTTCGGTCCAGGCGGGGCAGTAAAGGCGCCGCTGCGGTGACGAATTCCAGCGGGAGCGCCATGACGGCGGTCAGGTCCCGAACGAATTGGTAGCCCTCGTAAATGTGACGGACGGTGGTCTCGTCCATCAGGTTGGCGTTGCCGATAATGCCGTCGATCGCCATGCGGGCGGCGGATTCGATTTGCGCGCGAATTTGTTGGCAGCCCTGGACGGTTTCGGTAAACGGCCGGTAGGGATTGACCACCTGCAGCATGCGCACCGGCCGGTCCCGGAAGGCGTCGGCCAGCGCCGCCAGGACGGTGGCGCCGACACCGTCGCCGCCCGCGTCCAAAATGGTGATGTCGCCCGGCGACAGGACCGCCCCCGCGACGGCAGGGTCCAGAATGGGCAGGTCCGCGTGCAGATAACGCTCCGGCGGCAGGATGACCTCGATGCCCAGCGCCGTCAGCGGCCGGCGGGCTTCACGGGTTCTGAAGTATGGATTGACCAGGTCCAGGTCGGCAATCCGAACCGAACAGCCAGTGCGCCGGCGGTGCACCGCCAAGTTGACGGCCACCTCGGATTTACCGCTGCCGTAATTGCCGACGATGATCACCACACCTTTTAGATTTAGTCCCAACCGTTTGCCTCGCGTCACAGATTATACAAATCAAGGTCACTATTTTTTAATGGGAACAATGTCAAGCCTTTTGAAGCCGGTGGTTTCAAGAGGCGATCCTCACCCGTCCCGGATATTTTCCGGCCGGCGGGGTGTGCGCGACTTCGGCGGCGTCCGCGTCACACCCGAATTTTGCTTGGGACGCGGCTCCGAATATGGTAAAAACAGCCCCCAGGCCGAACGGCGGGCAGCGACAGGCGCCCAGGGCATATTGGCCGCTCCTGTGTGCGGTTCGGATGCAAAATGGCTTGAAACGGGTTGGCTGAAAAAGAGGAAAAAAAGATGTCCAGCGTTCAAACCGGTCTCGAAAATCTGCTGGCGCATCCCCCGGCGTGGCTGGGGGGGCGGCGGCTGGGGTTGCTGTGCAATCCGGCCTCCGTCGACCGCCGCTGGCATCACGCCCGCGACCTGATTCAGGCCCGCTTTCCCGGTCAGTTGAAAGCCCTCTACGCCCCTCAGCATGGTTTTTTTGCTGAAAAGCAAGACAACATGATCGAGTCGGACCACATCACGGATCCGGTTTCCGGTTTGCCCGTATTCAGTCTTTACGGCCAGACGCGGATCCCCACCCAAGAGATGTTTGCGCCGATCGACGTCCTGCTGGTGGACCTGCAGGACGTCGGCACGCGGGTCTACACCTTCATCTACACCGTTTCCTACTGCCTGGAGGCTGCCCGAAAATTCGGCAAGCGGGTCGTGGTCCTGGATCGCCCCAACCCGATCGGCGGGGTCCGGGTGGAAGGCAACTGCCTCCACCCCGAAACGGCCTCGTTTGTGGGGCGCTACCCCATCCCCATGCGCCACGGGCTCACCTTGGGCGAGATCGCCGGGCTCTTCAACCAGGCCTTCGGCATCGGCTGCGACCTGGCCGTGGTGCCGCTCACGGGGTGGCGGCGGTGGATGGATTTTACGGCAACGGGTCTTCCCTGGGTGCCCCCGTCGCCCAACCTGCCCACGCCGGCCTCGGCCCAGGTTTACCCCGGACAGGTGCTGTGGGAGGGGACCAATGTCTCCGAGGGGCGCGGCGGAACCCAGCCCTTCGAGGTCTTCGGCGCCCCGTTTTTTGATACCCGCAAAATTCTGGCAGCCGTGGAGAAAGAGAACCTCTCCGGGGTCTGGCTGCGGCCGCTGCTGTTCGAGCCGACCGCCAGCAAGTGGGCCGGCAGCGCCTGTCACGGGTTTCAACTGCATGTTACCGATCCGGTGTGCTACCGACCCTACGAAACCACGCTTGAACTGCTGCGGGCCGTCCTGGCCTGTCATCCCGCGCAGTTTGCCTGGCGTCAACCGCCATACGAGTACGAATTCGAAAAACTGCCGATCGTACTACTCACCGGCGCCACCAGCCTGCATCGGCAGCTGGAGGCAAATGTGCCGGTTCGAACCCTGGCCGCCGGCTGGGAGCCTGAGCTCAACCGCTTCAAAAAGATGCGCGAGGCGTTTCTGATCTATTCCTGACGCCCCTGGCCCTGATGCGCCCGAAAATTACGTTCCCCGCGCCCAAAGCAGAAATTGCGGCAAAGACCCCGGAGCGCACGGCGCAACAAAAAACCCTGCACACGCGCCGGTGCAGGGTTTTTTAAAGTGCGGTCTTGCCTTACTAACGATCAGGAAGGATCAGGCTTTTTCGCCCTTCAGAGTTTCGATCTCTTTTTTGAGGTCGTCGATTTCCTTTTTGTATTTATCTACGTCATCCGTGGCGCTCTCAGGTGTATCGGCTACCGTCTCATCTTTTTTCCAGGAGTCTTTGAGTTCATCAAAGCCCAGGTAAAGCGCCAGTCCACCGCCGAGCAGAAGCATGATCGGAATTGCGCCCGCCAACAGTTGCAGAAAAGGTTTCCACCACACCGACAGGCCAATGAGACCCAGAACCGCACCGACTGCCCCACCAATTAACGTTTTCATAGAAAATCATCCTCCTTTAACGTAGCCATGATTGAGTTATATTTTCTCGACTAAAATGCCCTGCTTCCCGGTGAATAACCCTTGTCCAGATGCGTCTGGGGTATACCATTTTCGAGGAGCAACAACGAATGCATACCCGCCTGATTTTGACTTGTTGCAGCGCGCCTGAATTTAAAATAAAATCCGGTAGATATGCCGTTTTAGAAGTCGTTTTTGCAATATTTTTAGGAAATACCACAACCTCACCGGTAACGCAAGCCTAAATTTTGTCGGGGAGTCCTTTTCGCAAGCCGCTCGATGGCCGCGGCGGGGCGCCGGGGCTGAAAATGAGTTATTGCAAACCCGCCGCCTTTTTGTTAGTTCAGAATATCCTGTTCTTCCCCGGCCGTCCTTTTTACCCTTTCAGTCACCCATCGGTGTGGCGTTAATACGGCCAGCTTCGCCCGCCTGTATGCCGCAGTCACCCGTGTCAGCAGCCAGCATCGAACAATTCAAGCGGATCGCAAAATGGATCAATCACAACCATCGCAACCAGGAGCTTTGGCTCCGGCCCGCAGCAGGCTTGGGCAATGGATCGGCAAGGCCCTGCAGGGGACCCACCACCATTTCAGCTGCACGGTCCCCGCCAAGATCGGTTTTCTGGCGGGGCTGTTGATGAATATGTTTTACTCCGGCATCAAGATCGGTGACGGTCAACTGGCGCTCCTGAAGGGCCTGCCGCCGGAGGCGACCATCGTTTACACCGGCAAATACAAGAGCTCCTTCGAGTTCTGGTTTTATTTCACGCGCTATCAGCGGGAGAAACTGCGCTACCCCGAAATCGGGCTAGACTACCGTTTTTTAAGCTGGCAGCCCGTGTCGCGCTGCCTGCGCATGCTGCTGGCCCATGTGCACTATTTTTTGGGGCACTGGCGACTGCTCGACCCATACAGCAGCGGCTATTTGCGTGACGAGATGGCCAGCGGCCGGACCGCCTTTCTCTCGTTGGTTGAAAAAAAAGGATTTTACCGCCGCTTCGTCAAGGCGCAAACCGATCCGGTCCAGTACCTGATCCAAATTCAAAAGACCCTGGATCGGCCGATTTTCCTGGTGCCGCAGTTGATGCTCTTCGGCCGGGAACCGTACCGCTCGATCCCCTCGATTCTGGATATTTTTCTGGGATCCCGTGAAAACCCGCGCAAGATCCGCAAAGTCATGGTTCTGTTCAAGAATCCCGGAAACGTCTTTGTTGAGGTCTCTCAACCGCTTGACCTGCGACAATTTATCGAAACCCCAGAGATCCGCGAACGTGACCTGGAACAGCAGGCCGTGCTGCTGCGCCAAAAGCTGTTGCGGCAGATCAACCGCCACCGTCAGAGCATCACCGGGCCGATCCTCAAGACCAAGGAGGAGCTCAAGGAGCAGATTCTCACCAGCGAAAGGCTGCAGGAGTTCATGGAGCAGTTTGCGGCCAAACGTGAGATACCGCTCTACAAGATCCGCAAGGAGGCCGACGGTTACATCGATGAAATCGCGGCCAAGTACAACAACGTCGTCATTAAATTCGGTGCCATCATGGTGCGCTGGATTCTCGAGTCGATGTTTGAGGGCGTGACCGTCAACCTCGACGTCCTCAACCGGGTCAAAACCATGGCCCAGCGCGGCCCCGTGATCTTCATTCCGTGCCACAAGAGCCATATTGACTACCTGATTCTCTCTTACATCCTCTATACCAACAACATGCCGTGTCCCCACATCGCCGCCGGCAAAAATCTTTCCTTCTGGCCGGTGGGGCCATTTTTCCGCGGCGGCGGGGCTTTTTTTATCCGCCGCACCTTCAAGGGTGCCGTCGTGTATTCCAAGGTCTTTTCGGAATACGTCTGCAGGCTGTTGTCGGAAGGCTTCAATATCGAATTTTTCATCGAAGGCGGGCGCAGCCGGACGGGCAAGCTGATCTTGCCCAAGCTCGGCCTGCTCTCCATCATTTTAAACGCCTACCGGGAAGGCGTCTGCGAAGACATGATCTTCGCCCCGATTTACATCGGGTATGACCGGGTGCTGGAAGAAAACGCCTACCTGCGCGAGATCGAAGGCGGGCAGAAGGAGCCCGAGAATTTTCTGCAGGTCCTCAAGGCGCGCAAATTTCTTAGAAAACGCTTTGGGCGGATCTACATCAAATTCAATCAGCCGATTTCCATCAAGGACGTTCTGACCCGCTTTGAAACGCCCTTTGCGGAAATGTCCAGCAAGGAGCAGAACATCCTCTGCCGCAACCTGGGCTTTCGCATCATCAACGCCATCAACGCCGTCACCGTGGTCACACCCCATGCATTGGCGGCCAGTGCCTTGCTCAATGCCTCCAAGGAGCGCCTGACCTATCAGCAGCTCCTGGAGATTATCGAAACCTATCTGAATTATCTTTTCTCCCAGAATGCGCCGCTGGCCGACACCCTTCTGATGGACCAGACCCGGGCGATCGAAAATGCGCTCGAGTCCTTTGTTCAGAGCAAATTCATCGAGAAGATCGACGCCAAAAAGGAGGACATCGAGGGCGAAACCGAGTTCAAGATCGCCCTGCACAAGCGCACGGCGCTGTCCTACTACCAAAACAGCTGCATCGCGTTTTTCATCCCCGCCGCCATCACCGGCCTGGTTATCCTCGGCAAGGATGCCTTTCAGTTTTCAGCCGTCGATCTTCACAGCGAGTACCGCTTTATTCAGGAATTCTTCAAAAACGAATTCGCCTACGACGTCGACCGCACCCCCGAGTATTTCGTCCGCAAGACCCTCAAGGCCTTTATCGATGACGCGATCCTGATGCCCCACCGCAGCCTGCCGGACACCTACCAGCTGACCTCGGTCGGCTACCGCAAGCTTCGACAGTATGCCAGTTTCCTGAAGCCCTTCTTCGAGTCCTACTGGATCACTCTCAGCTCCTTTATGCAGGTCAGTAAAAAGGAGCTGGACAAGAAAGAGCGCTTGAAAAAGGTCCAGGCACTGGGCAGCCGGATGTTCAAGGAAAAGGCGGTGGGGCGCATCGAGGCGCTCTCCAAGATCAATTACGTCAACGCCGTCGACTATTTCAACTACCACGGCATCAAAAATGCCGAAGCTCAAGAAAAAATTCAAATGTACGCTGAAAAGGTGCAGAACTACCTCGGCTACCTGCCACCCTGAGCCTGTGGGCGGCGCGTGGGCAGGGGCCGTGGCGGTGGGGTTGAAAAGCGGCAGGCGCGGGCTTTGTCAGCGGCGATTGGGCATGGAAACCGGTCAAAAGTTTTAAGAGATACTTTAAGAAAATCGATGAAAGCGTTAGTCCTTGCAGCGGGATTTGGAACCCGTCTCAGACCTTACAGCGACCACACCCCCAAGCCGCTTTTCCCCATCGACGGGCGCCCCCTGCTGGACCGCCTGATCCGGCAGCTGATCCGCGGCGGGTGCGAGGCCGTGATGGTCAACACCCACCACCTGCGTGGCCGAATCGATGCTTTTCTGCAGTCCCAGCAGTATCCGGTCCCGGTCCAAACCCGCTTTGAACCGCAAATTCTGGGCACCGGCGGGGCTATTCGAAATCTCGCTGATTTCTGGGACAAACGCCCGTTGCTGGTGGTCAACGGCGATATCCTGACCGATATCGATCTCGCTGCGGTCTACCGGTTTCACCGCGGCCACCCGGACCCCGTCACGCTGGTGCTGACCGACTGTGTGCGCTTCAACACCGTCGGCGTCAGCGCCCGGGGGACGGTCACCGATTTCGACGGCTCGCAAGCGGCGGCCCGCCGGCTGACCTTCACCGGCATCCAGGTGCTGGACCCCGAACTCCTGGACCTGATCCCGCAGGGTGTTTTTTCCAGCAGCATCGACGCTTTCCGTCGGCTGATAGCCGGTGGCCAGGAAATCCGGGCCTTCGTACCCGGCGCTTGCCAGTGGGACGATCTGGGCACCCCCGATCGCTACCGCCGGGCGGCGCGCGACCATCTGGCCGTGCGGGCTTTCCGCGCCCGTTGGCCCGAAGCCCCGCCCCCGGCGGCGGCCGCCATCGCCTGCCGGCAGCTGGCCGGCGACGGTTCAGACCGGTCCTGGTACCGCCTCAGCTGGGGCGAGCGCACCCTGGTTCTGGCCGATCACGGTATCCGCCCCAGCCTGGAGACCTGCGAGGCCGATGCCTTTATTGCCATCGGCCGCCATCTCCAGCAGAAAGGGGTCGCGGTGCCGGTCATCGGGGTTCACGACGCCTTTTCCGGTCTGGTCTTCATGGCGGATCTCGGGGACTGCAATCTCCAGCAGGCTGCGCGCCGCTGTACCTCGGCCGATGAGCTGACGGCGCTCTATCGGCGGGTGATCGATGCGGCGGTGGTGCTTTGGATTCGGGGTGCGGCGGGCTTTGATCCGGCCTGGGCCTACCAGGGCCAGAGATTTGACCGTGACCTGATTCTCGAGCGCGAGTGCCGCTATTTTCTGACAGCGTTTGTGCACGGCTATTTGGGCTGGGAGGTGTCCTCGGCTGACTTCCAGGATGAATTCAACGCCCTGGCCGACGGGCTGCTGGGCCACGGCGTCGACGGGCTGATTCACCGGGATTGCCAGTCGCGCAACATCATGTGGCACCGCGACGGCCCTTGGTTCATCGATTTCCAAGGGGCCCGCCCGGGGCCGGTGCAGTATGACCTGGCCGCACTCCTGATTGACCCCTACGTCGAATTGCCCCTGCCGGTCCGGCAGCGGTTGCTGAACTATGCCGCCCGGCGGCTGGGGGCTGACCCCGACCGCTTTCTGGAGGGCTACGCCTACTGCGCGCTCAGCCGCAACCTGCAGGTGCTGGGGGCCTTCGGCTTCCTCAGCCGGGTAAAGGGCAAAACTTTTTTCGAAGCCTATATCCCGGCGGCCGTGCGGGCCCTTCAGCAGAATCTTGACGCCCTGCCGGCGCGCGGCTTCAACCGTCTCAAAGACCTGGCCTGCCAACTGATTGAGCGGGTCGGCCCATCAAGGAGGTAACCCATGGCACCCACAGCACTGATGATCAACGGCCTGCCGGGCAATATGACGGCCTGCGTCGTGCGCCACGCGCTGGCGGATGCGCGCTTCAGGGTGGTCCCGTTTTCCCTGACCGGACCTGAAATCAGCGCGACCGAAACGAGTATCGATGAATTCAGGGTCGCCCTGATTCACCCGGATCGCCGCCAGGCCGAGATCCAACCGGTCATCGCGGCCTTCGGCCCTTTTATCAGTGTGGATTTCACCCACCCTGCGGCCGTCAACGGCAACGCCGAATTCTACTGCGGCCACGGGCTGCCCTTTGTCATGGGCACCACCGGCGGCGACCGCGACCGCCTGCAGGCCACCGTCGCCGCGGCCGGCCTGGCGGCGGTCATCGCCCCCAACATGGGCAAGCAGATCGTGGGGTTTCAGGCCATGATGGCCTGGGCTGCCGAGACCTTTGCGGGACTCTTCAGCGGCTACCGGCTCAGCGTGCGCGAAAGCCACCAGCAGGGCAAGGCCGACACCAGCGGCACGGCCCGTGCCATGCTGCGCTATTTCAGCGCCCTGGGGGCGCCCCTGGCCGACGAAGAGATCCAGATGGAGCGCGACCCCGCGTTTCAGAAGGCGCAGTGGGGCATTCCCGAAGCCTACCTCAAGGGCCACGGCTGGCACACCTACACCCTGGATTCCGCCGACGGCACCGTGCGCTTCGAGTTCACCCACAACGTCAACGGCCGCGACATCTACGCCCTGGGGACATTGGATGCCGCCGATTTCCTGGCGGCCAAAATTGAGCAGGGCCAGCCGGCGCGGATTTATTCGATGATCGATGTGCTCAAGGGGCTGTGAGCCCGAGAGGCGCATGGATAACCGGCGCGGCCGTGCACCGGAGATTGCCGATGAAACCCTGGCTTTTGATTTTCCCCCTGCTGCTGGCCGCTGCGGTTGCCGCCGCCGAGACCTTCCCCGACACGGGCTGGCGGGATCGTCCCAACCCCCTGGCGGACCCCGACGCCCAGGTCGGCGGTGAAATCTCGGTCTATCTGGGCCAGTACCCCAGGAGTCTGAACTACTACCTGGACGGTAGCACCCAGTCCGCCCAGGTTTTTGGTGCGCTCTACGAGTCGCTGCTCGACATGGACCCGGTGAGCGCCGAATACCGGCCGGGGCTCGCCGAGCGTTGGACGATCTCCGCGGACAAGCAGACCTTTACCTTCCATCTCGACCCGCGCGCGCGCTGGAGCGACGGCCGGCCGGTCACGGCGCGCGACGTGCGTTTCACCTTTGACACGATCATGGACCCCAAGCATCTCACCGGCTCCCACAAGGTGGCGATGGAGCGCTTCGAGGCGCCGGTGGTGGTCGACGAGCGCACCATCCGCTTCCGGGCCCAAAGCGTTCACTGGCAGAATCTCGGCGCCGCCGGCGGGTTCCAGATCCTGCCGCAGCACGTCCTTAAGGAGCGTGATTTCAACAAAGTCAACTTCGAGTTTCCGGTGGTTTCGGGCCCCTATCGCCTGGGCGAGCTCAGAGAAGGGGCGCACCTGACCCTGGAGCGCCGCCCGGACTGGTGGCTGCGCGAGGCCCAGCGCACCCAGGGCACCGGTAACTTTCAGACCATCAAATTCCGGTTTTACGCCGAGAATGAAAATGCTTTCGAGGCCTTCAAAAAGGGCCTGATCGACCTGTACCCGGTGTACACGGCCCGCCAGTGGGTCAATGAAACCAGCGGGCCGCGGTTTTTCAACAACTGGATCGTCAAACAGCAGGTTTTCAACCACAAACCGGTCGGCTTTCAGGGCTTTGGCATGAATATGCGCCGCCCGCCCTTTGACGACCTGCGGGTGCGGCGGGCCATGGCGCTGCTGCTGGATCGTGAAAAACTCAACCAGACGATGATGTACAGCCAGTATTTTCTGCACCGCTCGTATTTCGAGGACCTTTACACCCGCAGCGCTCCCTGTCCCAACCCGCTGACGCCCTTCGACAAGCACAAGGCCCGCGAGCTGCTCGGGCAGGCGGGCTGGCAAGTCGATCCGGCTACCGGCTGGCGGGTGAAGGACGGCCGTCGGTTTGTCTTCAAGTTTCTCACCCGCAGCGCCGGCACCGACAAATTCCTGGCCGTTTACGCCGAGGACCTCAAGGACGCGGGCATCGAGCTGGTCATCGACCAGAAGGACTGGGCCGCCTGGATGAAGGACATGGACGGCTTCAACTTCGACATGACCTGGGCGGCCTGGGGGGCGGGGATCTTCAAGGACCCCGAGGGGATGTGGTCTTCAAAAGAGGCCGATCGTGTGGGCGGCAGCAACATCACAGGCTTCCGCAATGCGGCGGTGGATGACCTGATCGCCTTGCAGAAGCAGATCTTCGATGTCCACAAGCGCCACGAGATCGTCCGCAAAATCGACCAGATCGTCTTCAACGACTACCCCTTCGTGCTGCTCTGGAACATCAACTACACCCGTCTGCTCTACTGGAACAAGTTCGGCATGCCGGCCACGGTGCTCTCCAAGTTCGGCGGCGAGGAGGGCGCCTACTGGTACTGGTGGCTGGACCCGGATGCGGTGGCGGTCTTGAAAGACGCCATGGCGCACGATCTGGCGGTTCCGCCGCAGCCCGCGGTGGTGGTCTTCGACGACGTCTTCACCCCGTAAAATCCGCGGCAATCCCCTGGCGGCGCTGCCCTGCGCTGCGGCTGGCTGCCCGTTCCATCTACCATCAGGTCTCGACCCGTGAGGCGCCAGGATACAGCCCCTTGACATTGAATGGGGTGCCCTGTAAAGAATGAATATCATTCACCTCACATGCCGTCTCGCCCATGCATCAGCCCAATGCGAAAACCGGCGCCGACGGAACATCCGCGCCACCGGTTGCCCCCAATCGGCGAAACTCGCCGCGCCAGGCGTTGAACCCGCCGCGAGTCGCCCTCTTCAGGCCCGTGGACGGGACGGGCGCTTCCCCGCCGCCGTGGCGCCACGGGGAGCGGCCCTTCTATGTCGATGTCCATGACGGCAGCCCGGACGGCCTTCTCCTGTGGACCAATCGGGAAATCCCGCCGGGGCAGCACTTCCACCTCTTCGTCTTCGGCTTCCCCGGCAAGCGCTGGGGGTGTTTCGATTGCCAGGTGCGCTGGGTCAAGCCGGACCCCAAAAAATCGGCGTACCACCTGGTGGGCTGCACGGCTGCCGCAGCCGATTTTAAACTCCCCGCAGCCCCCGCCGACGCCCCCAAACCCGGCCCTTTCCCCCCGGACTACGAGTTCTTCCGGACGGTGCCATTTCTCAAGGCCATTCATCGCGACGCGGTCTGCCCGCTGCTGAACATCATCCGCCACCAACCGGTAAAGGCCGGGGAGACCTTCATCACCCAGGGGGAGGACGGCGATGCGTGTTTCTTCGTTCATGCCGGGACCTGCCGGGTGGTTCTGGAAAAGCAGGGCGAACGCCACGTCGTGGGCCTGGTCAAGGAGCGGGAGTTTGTCGGTGAGATGGCTCTTCTGACCGGCGAGCCCCGCAGCGCGCACG
>JAWOJK010000121.1:0-22334 GCA_046481705.1 Desulfobacterales bacterium
CGGCGTAGAGCTCGGTGCTGCCGGCGGAAGGCTCCTGGCCTTCCCCAGCGCTGCGGTCAACGGCCACCAGCGGGCCGCGGCCGCACAGCCGCAGGCAGCCCACCGGCTTGATCGTCACCGCCTCAGTTAAGACCAGACGTCACTGGTTTTCAAAAAAGACGGAGCACCACAGTCTTACACAATTCAGGCAAAGGCGAATTTCATCCCATTAAAACCAATGACACAGAAGAAGGTCGTGCCAGTAATCGCAGAACAGAAATTATTCTGTCTCCGGATATGAAGGAGTTATATAAGCTTTTGAATAATTAATAGGCCCTCGGGAGTCGCGAGATCGTTGATCCTGCGTTTGTCCGAAACGGGGTCGATGCCGAAGGTGGCGGGGAACCGGGCCGCCTGCCGGCCGTCGACGAAAACGGTCAGTTTCTTTGCGGCCTTGTCGATGACCAGGACTCTTTCTGACGGGAATGACGGACCCGCAGCCAGTGCGCTGGTCACGGAAAAAGTCAGCAGCAACATCAATAGCAATTGACTTCTAAAATCGGGAGGGAGTAACATACGGTCCTAAATAGATAATGGTAACAGTCAACGCAAAGGAGGAAGCACCATGTTGACGAAAAAAATGCCCCGAACACTGTCCATGACGCCGTTTTTTGCAGCCCTTTTCTTTCTTGCGGCGCTCACGGGGTGCGCCAGCCTGAACAAGGATGACAGGGCCCTGCTGGAAAGCACCCGGCAGTCGGCCGAGGAGGCCAAGGCCGCTGCGGCCAGTGCCGAGGCGGCCAGCCAGAGGCTCGAGGAGATGGGCCTGCGCATCGAAAAGGCGGCGGGCAGCGCCGAGCAGTCGGCCACCAAGGCCGAGATGGCGGCCGAGCAGGCAGAGGCCGCGGCCCTGAAGGCCGAGCGCATCTTCGACAAGTCCCTCAAGAAGTAGCACTACTCCTTCCGGAGCCACGCCACAGCCATAGGCACCCCCGTCTTCTCGTCCAGGGCCCTCAAAAGGACCTCGCGGTCGACATCGAGGGGGCCTATGGCTATCTCGTAATCGAGAAGCTCCTCCACGACCTTCTCCAGGGGAGATGCGAGCCTTCCCTCGAAATCCTCGAAGACCTGAATCCACAGCTTCCCGTTCCCCCAACCGAACTTGACGGGCTCGTAGACGACCCTGACCGCGACGCCCACCGGCACCAGCGGGTACAGCGCGCCCACGTCCTCCGGGTACATGCGGATGCAGCCGTGGCTGACCCTGCGGCCGATGCCCCAGGGCTTGTTGGTCCCGTGAATGGCGTATAGATTTCTGGAAAGACGTAAGACAAAGTCCCCGAGCGGGTTGTCCGGACCCGGCGGGACTTCGGCCGGCAGATCCGGCTCCTCCTTGCGGATGGACTCGGGCACCACCCAGGTCGGGTTGGGGGTCTTGCTCTTGACCTTGTATTCCCCGAGCTCCGTCAGATAGCCCTCCCGACCAATGCCGATGGGCGCGGTGAAAAAGAAGTCATGCCCGCCGTTGGAAAAGAAGAAGAACAGACGCATCTCCGCGAGGTTCACGAGCACGCCGGATTCCGGGCGTTCGCGCGGCAGCACAAAGGTCAGGGGCAGGCGCACCAGGCTACCCCGGGGCGGCACCCAGGGGTCGATGCCCGGGTTGGCCGCGACGATCTGGTTGTATCCGAGCCCGAACTCGCGCGCGATGTCGAGGAGCGTGTCCTGCTCGCGGGCCTGCACCATGCGCGTGACGCCGTACACACCGGTTCCGGGTTCCATCATGAAGCTCCGCAAGGCCAAGCAAGGTCCGGGACAAAACACCGCCAAGACAAGAACCGTCGCCGCGAGCAGAAATGGAATGCGCCGTTTCATGAGAAATTAAGCCTCACCACGATCAGATCATTATTCGCCGTGCCATCCGCCAGGCGCCGGCCTCGGAAATCCAAGGTCGTCACGTGTGCCCGCCGACTTCCGACATCCTCCCGCCAACAGATATCCCCGCCATTGCCCCAAGCCGCGCGCCCCTTACCGGACGGCTGAAAAACGCTGCAGCACTTAAAATTTATCTCGAGCACTTCATCCCCAGTGACCACGCCCTCCAAACAAATTGACACTCACCCCAACGGAGGGCTTTCCGGGCACGATGTGATCAGCCCTTTTTCACGGCAAGGCCGCCGCTGCCCCCCGCAGTCCTTGAAGCAAAGCCGGCTCGGGATAGCCGTCAGGTGGCAACGCATGCTTCTGCTGAAAGGCACGGATCGCGGTGCGTGTGCGGGAACCCGGCAAGCCGTCCACTGCGCCGGCCTCGAAGCCGAGGCGGTTGAGAAGCTGCTGGATCTCCGCGATCTCGTCGCGCGAAAGCGGTGCATGCTCCGCATCCCGACCTGTCGCAAGCTGCGGCAGCCCGACGATTCGGTCCGCAAGATGGCCGACGGAGATGGCGTAGTTGATCGAATTGTTCCAGCGCATGATGGCACGAAAGTTGTCGTAAACCAGGAACGCGGGGCCCCTGTACCCCTGCGGCAGCGTGATGGCGCCTTCCCTATCCACCTGCGGCAATGCCTTGCCGTCGGTCCGCCGCACCCCAAGCACCGACCACTGCGTCAGCGTCTTTTTATTCTTCATCGTGGCCAACATCAAGTCGAAGTCTCGCGGCAGAAGCACCTCCCAGCCCCAGGTTTCCTCCGGCCGCCAGCCCAGCTTGAAAAGGAAATTGGCCGCAGAAGAGAAGGCGTCCGGCAGACTGCCCCAGATGTCCTTGCGGCCGTCACCGGTATAATCCACGGCGTAGCCGATGAATGTGGAAGGGATGAACTGCATCTGCCCCATCGCCCCCGCCCAGGAGCCCGTCATCGCATCCGGCGCGATGTGGCCTTCCTCGAGTATTTGCAGCGCCCCCAGCAGCTCCCCTCGAAAGAAATTGGCACGGCGCCGGTCGTAGGCCAGCGTCGCCAGCGCATCGATCACGCGGAAGCTGCCCAGATAGTCGCCAAAATTTGTCTCCAGTCCCCAGAAGGCGATGAGATAACGCGGCGGCACGCCGTATTGGGCGTAAATTCCGTTCAGCAGGTCGCGATGCTTTGCCAGCAGCGCCTGGCCGCGTTTCACCCGCTCGTCACTGACCCGCTGACGGAGGTAGGCCCAGAAGGTCTGCGTAAACTCCGGCTGACGGCGGTCGCGTTCGATCACGGCCATCACCGGCGCAATATCGCGCAGCGCCGCATCCAAGGTCGCATCCGAGATGCCTTTGCCGCGCGCCTCGTCGCGCAGCACATCCAGCCAGTCCCGGAAAGCCTGCTCGGAAACCACCTCACCCGCCGCAGCCTTGCCGGCCTCTTCCTTGGCATGCGTGAAACCCTGGCAGGACACAAGCTGCAACGCCACAGCAATCGCCGCTACCAACGCAAACATCCACCGACCCGTTGTGCTCCTCAAAGTCATCCAAGCCTCTCCTCGCCGCCCCACGCCAGCTCGTAGCCAATTGCTCTTTCATCACCTGTCCGCCTAATGCCAAAAGCGGGATTGGGAATTTACTTTCAGTGTTTCGATCTTGTTACTCAGTGAACCCAATCCTCATGGCTGATCGGCAACCGATACAACTGATTCAGATAAAACTGCCACTTCGGGATAAAACGATCCATCAGCTTTCAGACTGGAATCTGGCAAAGCACTATGGGTGGACGTTCACATTCCCCGGCTGCGGCTCGGTAAGTTCTGTGAACCGCCCCGTGCGGCCCCGCTTGATAGGTGGTGTGGGGCTGGCGGAGAAAAACCCCCGGCTACCCGATTGGGTGGCTACTTAAAGTTTTGCACGTGCCGACGACAGGACCCGGACAGCTGACCGTAGGAAAAACACAGCCAAAAAGAAAGCGATCAACAGATCCGGCCAATTCGATCCTGTCGCCCAGACTCCTGCTGCCGCGGCGAAGACAGAAATGTTTGCAGCGATGTCATTGCGAGAACATTCCCATACCGAGCTCATGTTAATGTCTTCGGTTTTGTGGCGCCACAGCAGACCGAGACACACACCGTTGGCTGCCAGTGATAGCAGACTGAAAATGCCCATTACCTCGAACAGCGGGACGGTGGGATTTATGAGCTTGTACCCGATCTGCGCGAGCACGGCAAGCGCCGCCATGAGAATCAGAAGCCCTTTGAAAAAGGCGACGCGCGCCTTCATACGGACGCCAAGCTGGACTGCCCAGAGGCTGAGCGCGTATGTCAACGCGTCCCCGAGATTGTCGAGACTGTCGGACAGAAGCGCCGTAGAACTTGCATAAAAGCCTGCCGCCACGACGACCAAGAACATCACCGCATTGATGGCAAGCACGATCTTCAGCGTCCCGCTCTGCCGCTTCCGGAGAATTTCAAGCTCGGAACTTTTGTCGCAGCACTCTCTCATAAGCCACCCTAACGTTCCGCATAACCGGCCAGCAATGGAGCGCAGCGGAATTGCAATTCGACTTTATGCGATTGTTATGACGGCGGCCCTTTTCATTAATCGCTCCTTAAAAGTAAAGGAAAACAGGCCGACTTGAAATAAACGGCATCAGGGCGTTGCGCGAACGGTTCTCTATTTCATTTGAGCTGGCTGTCCTTGCTGCCCCTTCGATTGAACAGCTCCGGCGTCCGCTGCTTTTTTTCCGCCGCTGACTGGCAGGCCAAGCACAAGCGAACCCCTGGCACGGCGTTGCGCCGGGCCTCCGGGATGGGTTCCTCGCACATCTCGCAATGCCTCAGGCTTTCGCCCTCCGGCAGCCGGCTCCGGGCCAGCTTGACGGCCTCGGCCACACTGGCATCGATCTGTTGCTGCACGTCCCCGTCACGGGACCAGCCTACGGCCATGATGCGCTCCTGTGGAAATAGTCACCGATGGAATCACTGCGAAAATACTAATGCCGCTTCGCATAAAATGCAAAACCGGGTCAAGGCGCATCACAGCCCATTCCTCGATCTTCATGCTGATTTTGAACACCACGATTTTTATTTCTTAACGATTTCAGACTACTACGAGACACAAAAAACCCCTTGGCACTACCATCCGGCATTTTACCCTGGGCTTATACCATAGACAGCCTTTGATGAAAGGAAGCATGGAACAGATAAGGAAGAATCCAAGGACAAGATCCACAGCCTGGTTCGAGGCACGTATGCCGCCATCGCCAAAGGAGACGCCGGCGGTGCGCGCCCGCATGCTGCGGCGGACCCTCACCGCTGGTCACCATCATGGATCTGGGGAAAGCTTTGGACTACACGGAAAAAGACCTTGCCGTGGCTCCCGGTGAGGCCAACCTCGGCCTCGGCTGCGGCAACCCTATCAGCCGGACGGACTTGGAAGTCGGGGAAGTGGTGTTGGACCTGGGTAGCGGAGCGGGGTTTGACGCCTTTCTCGCAGAGGGGTAGGTGGGCGCCACCGGCAAGGTGATCGGTGTCGACATGAACCCCGAACTGGACCCGCACCGCCAAGTCTGCAGACGAGATTGCCCGAGGCGAGCTTCGCCGCGGTCCAGGCGGCGCTCGGGCCGCCGGAACGCGTGGCGTCGCTGATCATCCCGGTGGACGGTTGATTAGGTTTTTTTTCAACAGCCCAGCTCTCGTCCTTAGAGTTCGCGCGCAAGCACGGCCAGCTCTTCAGCAGCCTGTCGGCAAAGTCCTCTACGGTTTGCCCGTCGATGACGGGTTTGCCGTGGTTGGATTTGACCTTTCGAAATGCCTCAAGCAGCCTCGTCTCACTGAGCATGCGGTCATTGAGGCTGTAGTAAATGCGGGCCATGCCTGCCCCTGCGTTTCCTTGGCCTGTTCGGTTGCGGGGAACCCTCGGGTTTTGGCCGGGTGCCGAGCGCCTTCTATCCCACCTTGGCGGGCAATCTACGCTCCGGTTTTCCCCAGTTGATTCCGTTGAACGGCCTGTCGCGACAGAGGGGCCGTCAAGCCCTGACCGTCGCGAAGCGCCCCGCCCCATCGGGCGGCTTGTGCCCGCCGACAAAGCAGCGGGTCGTCCCGGTTTTGCCCTCCAGTCGGTTACCCGCTTTCTCAGGCCGGGACGTCATCACTACTACGGAATCACCTGCCACCGCGCACCGCGTCGTTTGGCCGGGGGTCTCCTTTTGGGCCGCCCTTCTTCGACTGCCGACCGCCGCAATGCCCAAACCCGGCACCTGCACGTTGCCGTTCGCCTTGATTGTTGCGTCGAAGCAGTACTCCTCGCCGAAGCCGTTCAGATTGATGCCATGGCAGCCGGCATCGGCGACGCACACGGTGGAGAGGCCTTTCAGGGTGATGATGGTGCCGTCCATGACGTTATTTTAGGGTCGAATCTGTGCCACCACGCGATGATGGTCGCGGATGTCGATGCCCATGAAATCGACTTTTTCGTTTTGTATGTCCTTGACCAATCGGCGGCTTTCCGACGCTTTGATATCGGCGATGGTAATACGTTCAGAATCGCCGAATTCAACCAGATCATTCACCGCCTCGCGACAGATTTTTCCGGCTCCACCCAGACATCTAATCTACATCTTATTATCCTTCGACCGATTGAACCGGCGTGATCGTGTCGCTGACCGCATCGAGCAGGCGATGCATGTCCGCGGGGTGGATGTCGCCGATATTGCCGATGCGAAAGGTGTCGTGGTCGGTCACCTTGCCCGGGTAGATCACAAACCCGCGGGTTTTCAATTGGTCGTAGAACCGTTTGAACTGCCAGGCGTCGTGCGTGGGGCTCAGAAAGGCGGTGATGATGGGCGACCGCAGCGCCGGTTCCAGCAGGGGCTCGAACCCCAAATCGACCATGCCGGCCGTCAGGATGCGATGATTCTCGCAGTAGCGCGCATGCCGGGCGGTCACACCGCCTTCGGCCGCCAGTTCGCACAGGGCCTGGAAAAACGCGCGTACCACATGGGTCGGCGAGGTAAAGCGCCATTTGCCCTGGTGGTCTTCCATGGTGCGCCACTGGTCATACAGGTCCAGGCTCAGGGATCGGCTCCATCCGCGTGCTTCCGCCAGCACGGACCGTCTGGCAATGACAAACCCGAATCCCGGGACCCCTTGAATGCACTTGTTGGCACTGCTAACCAGATAGTCCGCCCCGATTTGGGCGACATCCATGGGGATTCCGCCGAAGCTGCTCATGGCATCGACAATGAAGGTCCGATGGCCGGCCTTGACGGCCGCACCGATGGCTTCCACCGGGTTGAGCATGCCGGTGGTGGTCTCGCAGTGCACCACGGCCACGTGGGTGATGGCGGCATCGCGGTTCAACGCCGCCTTCAGGCGGTTAAGGTTGGGCGGTGCCAGCTCACCGCTGTCGTGGACCTCATGGGCGATGCCGCAGCGACGGGCAATTTCGGCCATGCGACGGCCGTAGGCGCCGTTGGCCAAAACCAACAGTTTGCCGTTCGGGGGAACGGCAGTGCAGATGGTGGCCTCTACGCTGAAGGTGCCGCTGCCCTGCATCAGCACGCTGGTGTAGCCGTCCACAGGTGTCGCCAGTTGCACGAGTTGACGGCGGATGCGCTGCACGATGGTATTGTATTCGTCATCCCAGGTACACCAATCGCGGTGCATGACCGCTTTCACCGTTTTGGTCGTGCTCAGGGGACCGGGGGTGAGCAGCAGATAGGGGTTGTCGGGCAACTGCACGGGGTCCATGTTGCCTCCTGTCAAAGGCCTTCAAATGCGGTTTCGAGAATGGAAATGGCGCGATCTAGCTCGCTATCGTGAATGGTCAAGGGCGGCGTCAGGGTCAAAAAGCTGCCATGGGAAACCTTGAAGCTGAGGCCGTGTTCGAGGCAGGCATAGAGGATGCGGTCGGCCTGGTCGACGGCAGCTGTTTTGGTGTGTCGATCCAGAACCAGGTCCAACCCGAAGAGCAGACCGCGCCCGCGCACATCGCCGATGAGGGGATGGGTCGCCTGCAATATCGAAAGCCGACCCATTGCCCGACGACCCAATTCGGCCGACCGTTCCACCAGGCCTTCCGATCGGATGACACTGATGGTGGCCAGGGCCGCAGCGCAGGCCACGGGGTTCTTTTCATGGGTGTAGTGGCCCAACGCCCTTTCCGGGGCCACGTCCAGATCCACGCGGGCAACGATGGCCGCCAGTGGGAAGATTCCGCCGCCCAGCCCTTTGCCCAGTATCAGAATGTCCGGCACCACCCCGTCGTGCTCGCAGGCGAACATGCGGCCCGTGCGCCCCAGACAGACGGCAGTCTCATCGAAAATCAGGAGGGCGCCGTGGCGGTCGCAGGCCTCGCGCACCCGCCGCCAGTAGCCGGGCGGCGGCGGGTTGACCGCCGTGCAACGGATGGGCTCGGCGATCACGGCAGCCACGTCGCCCTCTTTTTCCATGACGTACTCGATATAGCGGGCGCACTTCAGACCGCAGCTATCGCAGCGGCCTTCCTGATCCCACAGGCAGCGGTAGGCATCGGCCGGCGGCACATGCTCGCAGCCGGTCAACAGCGGGCCGATTCCCTTCCTGAAAAGCGATTCGCCGCCGATGGAGATGGCATCCAGGGAGGCGCCGTGGAAGGCGTCCCACATGGAGATGGTTTTGAACCTGCCCGTGGCCGTGCGCGCCAGCTTGAGGGCCATGCCCACCGCACTGGTGCCGCCAGGCGCCAGCAGCACCTTGCCCAGCGGGTCCGGCGTGATGGCAGCCAGCATCTCGGCCAGCTCGATTGCCGGCCGGTTGGTGTAGCGGCGCGGGCAGAAAGGCAGGCGGTCCAGCTGCCGTTTGATTGCCGCAACGACCGTGGGGTGACCGTAACCGACCTGGTGGGCGCTGTTGCCGTGGAAATCCAGAATTGCACGATCCGCCAGATCGACCACGGTGGCACCCCGGCTCGCTTTGAGCACATTCAAGCAGGGGGTGGAGAGGCTCTGGCGCATAAAGGCGCGCGTGTCCCGTTCCAACCAACCTTGCGTCTCCGCGTCGACATGGCGGTAGTGCCACTGTTGACGGTGGCGGGACAGGTTGCTGTCGCCTTCGCTCAATTCAGGCACGTGTTCCGTTGCTTTCATGCGATTGGCTTTTAGATGCGCTTCAGGCGTTGTAAAGCGGATGCTCACCGTTTTTTAACCGCTGGTTGATATCGTCGACCACATCCTGGCACGCCCAGATGCCTTTGACCACAAAATTGGCGCCGGCTGCTCGGTAGCGCGCTTCGATGGCGGATAGTCGCCTTTCCAATTCCTCGGGCGCCAGGGCGGCGACCTGATCCTTGGACAGACCCAGTTCATTGCCGGACTGGGTCAGGCCGATGGTCCACATGCCGGCATTGCGGCCCTCCTCGATGTCGCTGATGGTATCGCCGATCTTGATCATGGCCTCGAATGGATAGACTTGCAGCTGGATGGCATTTTGGTAACACATCCACGGAAACGGCCGGCCGGCGGGGACATCCGAGGAGCACACCACGCAATCGGGCGAATAGCCTTTCCTGGCGGCCGCGGGCACCAGGGCCGCCATCATGGGAGCCGTATACCCGGTGCAGGAGCCGATTTTAATGTTGCGCTCGCGCATGCCCGCCACAAAGGACAAAAGGCCATCGATGGGCTCGGCGTGGTCGCTGATGGCGGCCACCATCATGGGTTCGGTTTGTGCGTAAAGTGCCGTAACGTCGTCTTCATTGGGCGACCGGCCGGTTTTCTGGCCCCATTGAGCGGTGACATCCGGCAGACGGAGCATGCGGCGGATGTGCTCTGTTTTCTCTAGCCCCATAAACAGGCGGGCATCCGCAACAGAGACGGTAATGCCGGCGTTTTCGAAGACGCGCACGAAGACGGCGGCGGGCCCCATGCAACCGTAGTCGACGGCGGTCCCGGCCCAGTCGAGGATCACGGCCTGTGCGGGATCGGTGTAAGGATGGTTGGGAATGAATACGGTCATGCATGCTCCTTACTCGAAAGCGGGTTGAATGCGCGCCAGGCGACCGGTGCTAGCGTGCCGTCCAGGCCTGGGTCTTCCTTCTCACACCTTTGGTCAGGATTCCGTAAAGGCATCGCACGCCAATATTGGTCACCACGATCAGGATGGACATGGCACAGGCCGGGGCGATGTCGCCGGCATCGTCCATGTTAGCCACGGCCACCGCCGCAATCGGCAAATCAGCCGAGTACAGGAAAATAACCGCGGACACCGTGGCCATGGAGTTGACGAAATAGTACATGGCGATTTCGAACACCGCCGGCAGGCAGACCGGAATCGTCACCCTGAAAAACGTGCGGTAAAACGGTACGCCCAGGGATTCGGAGACCGTTTCAAACTCTTTGTCCAACTGTTTGAGGGCCGTGGTGGCGGTCATGAAGCTGACGGTATAAAAATGAATCACGTTGCAGATCACCAGGATTGCCATGGTGGCGTAGAGGAAATTCAGCGGATTGGGAACGGTGATCCCCAGGATATTCCAGCCGGCGGCATTGAAAAAAAAGATATAGGAAAGGCCAATCACCAGCCCCGGCAGGGCCAGCGGGAGGATGGACAGAAAATAGGTCGTCTGTCGCAGGGAATTCAAACCACGGCTTTTCTCGATCAGGTAGGCACTGGTAAAGGTGATGGTGGTTCCCACGATGGCCGTATAGAGGCTCATGCGGATGCTGTTGAAAAAAGCGGCATACCCGCCCCCGCCCACGCGGGAAAAGTCGTAATGCCAAAAGCCCAGACTCAGGTTGTAGGGCCACACCTTGACCAGCGAGGCGAACAGGGCCGTCAGGTAAAACCCGATGATCAACAGGACGATGAAACTGCAGTATCCCAGGAAAAATCCGTCTCGCATCGCATGGGGTTTGGGCACCAGAGGCACGGACTTGGCGGCGATCATGGCCACCTGCTTGCGCTGCACGATGCGGTCGGCGATGAACGCCACGACGGTGGGGATCAGCAGTATGACGCTGACCACGGCACCCATGACGAAGTTCTGCTGGCCGATGACCTGTTTGTAGATGTCCGTGGCCAGGATGTTGTAGTTTCCGCCGACCACCTTGGGTGCGCCGAAGTCGGTGAATGCCAGAATGAAGCACACAAAGACGGCGCTGATCAGACCATACTTGATACCCGGCAGGGTGATCGTTAAAAACTTGCGAACCCCCGAGGCGCCCATGGTGTCGGAGGCTTCGTACAAGCGTGCATCGGTCATGCGCAGCGCGATGGACAGGATCAAGACCGCCTGGGGAAAGGTGAAGAGCACCTCGGAGATAATGATGCCCACCGGTCCGTACAAGCCGATGTCGATGCCTGGCAGGGTGCCGAAAAATCCGCGTGTAATCAGCCCCATGCGCCCAAACAGGTAAACCAGGGCGATACCGTTGAGCAGCGTTGGGGCAAATAGCGGCATCATCGAGAGTCCTCTGAAAAAACTCTTGGCCGGGATGTTGGTACGGGTAAGTCCGTAGGCGAACCAGAATGCCAGAAAAATCGAAATCACGGTGGTGGTCACCGAAACGAAAATGCTGTTGCCAAGTGAGTTCGAGAGCGACGGGGTCTTGAAATAGGTGATGTAGTTGGCCAGCCCGACAAACGTACCCTCCTGATTGACCAGGCTTTTGGAGAAGAGCTGCATCAGGGGAAGGATCACCATGACGACCAGCCACACAGCGACCAGTATGATCAGGACGCGGCGCAGCCAGAGTTCGCTGTCGAACGTGCTGGCCAAACCATATTGCCGTGGGGCAACCAGGCGGTCTGCCGTTGCAGTGGTCATGATGCCTGCCTTGCGTAAACGAGAAGGCGGTCTTCGGGGAACCCGATGTCGATCTGCATGCCTTCCTGCAGGCCAAAACGCCGCATCTTTTGTATGGGGACATCCACTTTAACACCCATCGTAGTGGAACCTTCAACCGGTAAATCCAACAGCATCCGATATAGGGCACCTCGATATTCCATGTGACGGACAGCGGCCTTCAAACGGTTAGACGACGCGCCCCCGTTGTCCCCGATGACGACATCTTCGGGCCGGATGGCCACCGTCGCGCGCCTGCCCTCGGAAATATGACTGCAGGCGCTGGCTTTAAGCCGCAGATCGCCTTTACGGAACAGATTGTCCGTGGATTTGGTCATCTCCTCGATAAAATTCATGGATCCAATGAACGAGGCCACGAAAGGGGATGCCGGATGGTCGTAAATTTCATTGGGCGTCCCGTATTGGGCCAACACGCCCTGGTTCATGACGAGGATTTGGTCGGCCATGGTCAAGGCCTCCTCCTGGTCGTGGGTCACCATGATCGTGGTGACGCCCAGACGCCGCTGCAATTGGCGGATCTCGGAACGCAGCCTGATGCGCACCTTGGCGTCCAATGCGGACAAGGGTTCGTCCAGCAGCAACAGGTCCGGCGACAACGCCATGGCCCGCGCCAGCGCCACTCGCTGCTGCTGACCGCCGGAGAGCTTGGCCGGGTATTTTTGTTCCATACCGGCCAGCCCTACCAGTTTCAACAGATCGATCACCCGTTTTTTGATTTCGCGTTTGGGTAGCGATTTGTTTTTGAGTCCATAGGCCACATTGTCGGCCGCCGACAGGTTCGGAAACAGGGCATAGGACTGGAAGACGATGCCCACATTGCGCTTCGAGACGGGCAGATCGGACACGTCGCGACCTTCGACGACCACCTTGCCTTCAGTTTGCGTTTCCAAACCGGCAACGATGCGCAAAATAGTGGTTTTGCCGCACCCACTGGGTCCTAGTATCGAGAGAAATTCACCGGTTTTGGCGGAAAAACTGACATCCTTCAGCGCGGTGAATTGCCCGAAGCGTTTGGTCAGATTGTGGACCTGCAGATAATTCTCGCGCTTTTCTATGGCGTTATCCATTGTCTTCACCTTCAAGGTCGCCGGTCCGGTCCGCGGGGCGGTGGAACCGCCGGCGGGCCGGACCGGTCGAATGGGGCATGGCACACTTTACTTGGCTTCACTCTTGACGTCGAAGCGTTTGGTCCACTCCTCCAAGATGCGCATGCGGTTTTTGGCGGCCCAGTTAAAATCGTTCTCGATCAACTGAGCGTTGGGATCCTTGGGAAACCCTTCGGGAATGGGGGCACCGGTGGGAAAGGCCGTCACCGGATAGACCTTGGCGTACTCTTTCATGACTTCTTCACTGATGGCCCAGTCCAGAAAGATCTTCGCCGCCGGCTTCATATCGGGCTTTTTGATCAGGCAGTTGGCCTCCACATCCCAGCCGGAGCCCTCTTTGGGGAAGACCGTGTGGATCGGTTCGCCCTTCTGCTTCTGGATGAAGCCGCGGTAGCCGAAGGAGATGCCGATGGGGACTTCGCCGGTGCCGGCCAGCTTGCAGGGTTTCGATCCGGAGTGGGTGTAATAGAGGATGTTCTCGTGCAGGTCGGCCAAATACTGCCAGCCTTTTTCTTCACCCATGGTCTGCAGAACGGCCGAGACGGTCAAGAAGCCGGTACCGGAGGACGCTGGGTTGGGCATGACCAGTTGGCCTTTGTATTCCGGTTTGGTCAGGTCCGCCATGGATTCGGGGTAAGGCAGCTTGAGCTGCTCGACTTCGATGGTGTTGACGCAAAAGCCGGTCATCCAGGCCTTGATGCCCACCCAATGGGGCGGGTTGTTGGCGTCGCGCATTTTGGCGATCACCTTGTCAAGCCCTTTGGGTGCATAGGGCGCCACCATGCCGGCCTGATCGCACAGCATCAGGCTGGTGGCGGCGGTGCCCCACACGAGGTCCGCCTGGGGGTTGTCCTTCTCGGCCAGCAATTTGGCGGTCACGATCCCGGTGGAGTCGCGCACGATTTTTACCTCGATATCCGGGTAAGCCTTTTCAAACAGCGCCAGATACCGCGGTATCTCGTCGTCTTCCAATGCGGTGTAAACCAACAGCTCCTCGGCTTGTACCGGGCCGGTTCCCCACAGGATCAAAACCGCCATCATGCCAATCAGAGTCATCCGTGCAAATCGATTCATCAACTTCATGGGTTCTCCTTCCTGATTGTTGCGTTTTAAATGGTTGTCGCCAACAGCGTAGCACCGATCGAAATATTCAAGCGAGGCGAATAAAGTGGATTCTAAATGCGGATTCTTTAGGAAATGTTAGCTGACGGTAAGAGTTGTATTAGAGAACGGTTTAAAGGAGTCGGGTTCTTCAGGACCTCGTCCCGTATTGACCGGAAAGGCAGACTTTGGTGGTGTTGAAGTCGGGGGGTGGCTGATTGATGAGGTGAACCGCGGATTTCCGTCGCTTTAACCGGGAAATAATATTTTCGTAATCAAATCCTCATGATTCCTCGGTAAAATGCTGCCTGTTTTGCGGCGGCTCTGAGCTGTTCAGGCCGATTATTTGATATCACCAACAGAGGAGAAACGACCATGTTCCGTATTCCTACTTTGCAACTCCTGCTGCGCCGATTTGGCCAGGCTCTCTGCTGTGCCCTTCTGCTGATCGGCGGCACCGCCCAGGCGATGGATTCCCGCTTTACCGACGCCGATGGCGACATGATCGCCGATATTCCCTCCAACTCCAAAGAATGGGTCGATCCCGACACCCTGGTCTTTGCCTATACCCCCGTGGAAGACCCGGCGGTCTACGCCAAGGTATGGGATGGTTTTATCCAGCATATGGAGAAGGTCACCGGCAAAAAAGTGCAGTTTTTCCCAGTGCAGTCCAACGCCGCACAGCTTGAGGCCATGCGGGCCGGCCGTCTCCATGTCGCCGGCTTTAACACCGGCTCCAACCCTCTGGCGGTCAATTGCGCCGGTTTTCGACCTTTTGCCATGATGGCCCGGGCCGATGACAGCTTTGGCTACGAGATGGAAATCATCACCTATCCCGGGTCGGGGATCAGCAAGATCGAAGATATCCGTGGCGGCAAGATGGCCTTTACTTCCCAGACCTCCAACTCCGGTTTTAAGGCGCCCTCCGCCCTGCTTGCCGCCGAATATGGGCTGACTGCCGAAAAGGACTATGAACCGGTCTTTTCCGGCAAGCACGACAATTCGATCCTTGGGGTGGCCAACAAAGACTACCCGGCGGCGGCGATCGCCAACTCGGTGCTCAAGCGAATGATCTCCCGGGAAGTGATCAAGCCCGAGCAGATTGTCAGCATTTATAAGTCGCAGACCTTCCCGACCACCGGTTACGGGGTGGTTTACAACCTCCATCCTGACCTGCAGGAGAAAGTGAAAGAGGCATTTTTTTCTTTCCCCTGGGAAGGCTCGGCACTGCTGGAGGAGTTTAAAAACTCCGGCGAAGCCAAGTTTATTCCGATCACCTTTCAGAAGCACTGGGAAGTGGTGCGGACCATTGATTCTGCGATGGGTGTCAGCTACGAGTGTCGCTAGTCGTGTTAACTTTGACCGCTCTGACCAAGCGCTACCGAACCGGCGACCTGGCCCTCAAAGGGGTAAGCTTGCAGATTCCCGCGGGGGAGGTGGTCGGCCTGATCGGCCCATCCGGATCCGGTAAATCAACCCTGATCCGCTGCATCAACCGGCTGGTGGAACCAAGTGGCGGGTCGGTTCGCCTGAAAGGCCTTGAACTGACCGATTTGAGCCGTTCTGATCTGCGTCGGGCCAGGCGGCGGATGGGCATGATCTTTCAGGAATATGCCCTGGTAGAGCGGCTGACCGTGATGGAGAACGTCCTCTCCGGACAGCTTGGTTACGTGGGGTTCTGGCGGTCGTTTTGGCGGCGTTTCCCCTCCGATGCGGTTGCCCAGGCCTTCGCCACTCTCGACCGGGTGGGCTTGGTCGAACATGTCGACAAACGGGCCGATGCCCTCTCCGGCGGACAACGGCAGCGAGTCGGGATTGCCCGGGCGCTGCTCCAGAACCCTGATCTGCTGCTGGTCGACGAACCGACCGCCAGCCTTGACCCGAAGACCTCGCGGCAGATCATGCGCTTGATCACCGAAGTCTGTGCCGAGCGTCGACTGGCGGCGGTGATCAACATCCATGACGTTGTCCTGGCCCAGCTCTTTGTCCGGCGGATCGTCGGCCTGCGTCAGGGAGAAGTGGTTTATGACGGTCCTCCGGATGGTCTGAATACGGAGGTCCTCACCGAGATATATGGCGTTGAGGATTGGAGCGGCACAGTCGGCAAGCTCACCGAGAAGGTGATCAGGGAAAGACGTCTCGAGCCGGGAGTTATTAGCGAAGAGAGTCTGGCGGTGGTGCGATGAATCGCCGGATCGCCGGGACCACGACATACAGCGGTTATCCGCTGCGCTGGCGGCGGGCGCCATTCATCACCAGGCCCTGGTTGCGCTATGGTCTGGCTTGTGGCGCCCTGCTCTATCTGGTGGTCGGCATTAACTCGGTGGAGGTCAACTGGCAACGGCTCTGGGACGGGCTGCCGCGCGGTTGGGCTTTTGTCTCCGGATTCCTTGCTCCCGATTTTCTCTCCCGCGGCGGGGATATTCGTGCCGGGATTCTCGAGAGTCTGACCATGACCCTGACCTCGACGGTGGTGGGCATCCTGATCTCGATCCCTGTCGGGGTTGGCGCGGCGCGCAACCTTGCCCCCGTGCCGATCTATGCGCTGTGCCGGGCAATCATCGCCCTGTCGCGGAGCTTTCAGGAGGTGATCATTGCGATCCTCTTTGTCGCCATGGTCGGCTTCGGGCCACTGGCCGGTTTTCTCACTTTGGCCTTTGCCACCATCGGCTTTGTCTCCAAACTGCTTGCCGAGGATATTGAAGATATCCAGGAGGCGCAGGCCGAAGCGATCCGGGCCACCGGGGCTGGTTGGTTGCAACTGGTCAACTACGCCATCCAGCCCCAGGTGATGCCGCGGTTGATCGGCCTGTCACTGTACCGGCTTGATATCAATTTCCGCGAGTCGGCGGTGATCGGTATCGTTGGTGCCGGGGGAATCGGGGCGACGTTGAACACCGCTATCGACCGGTATGAGTTTGACTCGGCGGCAGCAATCCTGATCATTATCATTGTCATTGTCCTGATGGTGGAATACAGTTCCGGGGCAATCCGCAAGTGGGTGCAATAATGCCGGTACTGGAGGCCAACGGCGCTAAAGTCTGGCAGCGGCGGAGCACTGTCGGCCAGCTGTGCGGCTGGCTCGGCTGGTTACTGCTGGTCGCGCTGTTTGTGTTCTGCTGGCAGGTGATGAACCAGAACACCCTGTGGGTCTTCGTCGAGGACGCGCCCCTTCAGGCTGCCGATATCGGCAGTCGGATGCTGCCGCCACGCTGGTCCTATATGGAGCGGCTGTGGCTGCCTCTCTGGGATACCCTCAATATCGCCACCCTCGGCACCCTGCTGGGAGTGGTGCTTGCTCTGCCGGTGGCCTTTCTCGCGGCACGCAATACCACCCCCAGCCAGCGTCTGATCCAGCCCATTGCCCTGTTGGTGATCGTCTCTTCCCGCTCTATCAATTCGCTGATCTGGGCCCTGTTGCTGGTGTCAATTCTCGGGCCGGGGCTGCTTGCCGGAATTATCGCCATCGCCCTGCGTTCCATAGGTTTTATCGGCAAACTGCTCTATGAGGCGATCGAGGAGATCGATCACTCCCAGGTCGAGGCGGTTGCCGCGACCGGTGCTTCCGCGGCGCAGATTCTCGATTACGGTATCACACCCCAGGTTCTTCCGGCCTTTGCCGGTATTACCGTTTTTCGCTGGGATATCAATATCCGCGAATCCACCGTCCTCGGTCTGGTTGGTGCCGGGGGGATTGGTCTGGAGCTGTCCCACTCCCTGAATACCCTTGCCTGGCCCCAGGTCAGCCTGATCTTTATCGTCATTCTCGGCTCGGTGGTGGTCAGCGAATGGGTCTCCGCCAAGGTTCGTCACGCGATTATTTAGACATAATGATTGACAGGTAACATCCGAAAGCAGCGATCAAGCTGCTCGGCGCAACCCGCAGAGGCCCATCAGGCGAACTGGAACGCGATCCTCGCCAACATCATCGGGCACCACAATATCTCCCACCCTCGGGCGGTGAACGATCTGACCCACTGGCTGGTGGACAACGCCGGCTCCTTTTACCCCGCCAGCCATCTGACCGACTACCTGAAATCCCTCGGCCACCGGGTGCGCAAAAGCTCGGTGGTCGATTGGCTCGCCGGTTTCGAGGATGCTCAGTTACTTTTCAGCGTGAACATCTTTTCCAACTCGCCGACCCGGATCAGCGTCAACCCCCGCAAGGTCTACTGTATCGACCACGCCCTGGCGGCCTCTGTCAGCTCCGGCATTCTCACCAACCGCGACAGCCTGTTGGAGAATCTGGTGTTCACCGCGCTGCGCCGAGTGACGCCGGATATTTTTTACTACAAGACAAAGACAGGCCGGGAGGTGGATCTTGTCACGCTGCTGCCGTCAACGTCGGGACAAGAACGGGTCACGATGTTGATCCAGGTCTGCGCCTCGCTGGCCGATCCCCGCGTCAAGCAGAGCGAAGTCCGCTCCCTCACCGAGGCCATGGTCGAGATGAGGGTGGCGGAGGGGACCATCGTCACCTGGCGGACCGATGAGACCATCCCCGTGGGCTTCGGCACCATCCAGGTGGTGCCGGTCTGGCGGTTTCTGCTGGAGATGGACCAGCGAAGTTAAAATAGCGGCTCATCTTATTTTAGATTTGTGCCGTTTCGTAAAATAACAGCATCAGTCTGTTTGATCTCATATCCCATGGCCCGTTAGCCGCGTTGGCGCTTGTGCCACATGCGGGCGAGCTGGGGGTGATCAGTCTCGGCATAGTCGTAGATGCGCACATCCTGCTTGTCGGCATGTTCCCGGTGCAGGCGTCCGGCATATTGCTGCAAGGTTCCTTTCCAGGAAATCGGCATGGCCAGAACCAGCGTATCGAGCGGGGGATGGTCAAAGCCTTCGCCGATCAGGCGGCCAGTGGCGAGTAGCACCCTCGGTGCGGATTCCTCCATCGCATTCAGTTCGGCAAACACGGCCGTTCGCTGCTTCCTCGACAAGCGGCCATGAAGGACAAAGCAGTGTTCGACCTCATTTCCCAGTGCCTCCTGCAAAAGCGGCAAATGGTCTGTCCGTTCGGTGAGCACCAGCACCTTGCGCCCTTCCCGATAGGCGGCCAACACATCCCCGGCGATGCGCCGGTTGCGCTCGCAGTTGTTGGCGAGGATGCGAACCACCTCCTGAATCGGTGAATCCGGCGGGATCTCCGGCGCGGGTAGCACTTTCGGCCAGACTTCCAGTTGCGCCGGGGCGGTTTCCGGCCTGGCGGCGCTGTGGCGGATCGGCCTGATCCAAGAGTTCGCCCAAGTCTTCCCGCCGTGACAGTGACTGCATGACGGCGATGTCGATCTTGCCGGACGGCTTCATCTTGCCGTCGCCGATGGCACCCAGTCCACCTTTGGGAATTTCCAGGAATCCGGTTAATCGCTCCTGCCACTGACGCAGCAATTCGGTGCGGTGCACCAGCACCAGGGTGCTCACCTTGCGCCGAGCGATCAGGGCAGCGGCTGTGACCGTCTTGCCGAAGGCCGTCGGAGCGCAGAGCATCGCCATAGCGGAATTGCGATGCTAACACCCGAGCAGGTCCACTATGATCGGGTTGAGGAGATAACCGGACATCGTGCGGCGGTTCTGGCCGCAGCTTTTGAGAAAAACCCAAACCGGTTCAAATACAAACTGCCGGTTCCCGAAACCTTACCCAAGGAGGTCTGGATCAACCCACCTCCTACAAAAAATGTTGGAGTCTAATTTCCACGAAACCGTGTCTCATTTTCATTGACAAGTTCCGCATTGCTTTATAATTTATGATAATTGTTTGGATTCCGTGTTTGGGGGTCATCAACTTTACCAAGTACTCGCACGAATCCAACATCTTATAGACGGTGGCTGTATAGTTTCCATGCCTCCGGACGTTGAGGACCGACAGATGGCAACCGTTCGTCATTTCTGCCCGCAGGTTTGGGCCAACCCGCACTAAAGGAGGGCGTCATGTCAGTCAAGGTACTTATCAAAAGGCGCTTCAAAGAGAAATTTTTTAAAGAAATCAATGTAATGATCAAAGAGCACCGCCATGGCGCCATGGATCAGGAGGGCTACATCTCATCGGAAACACTCTGGGACGCCACGGATCCGTACCGAGTAGTGGTGGCGTCCAACTGGCGCTCGATGAAGGAATGGAATATCTGGAAGAACAGTGAAGGGCGAAGGGTGGTCGACGAAAAGATCAATGAATATTTGGATGGCGAAACGGAATACGAGATCTATGAAATGGGAGCGTATCCCCATTAAGGGATTGGGCCGAAGGCAGACGGGCCGATCATGAACGGGCTGGGAAAATCAGCCTGCCGTTGGAAGCTCCGGTATAGTTGACCTGTTGCTGTTGGCAGCATAAAGGCGCCTGTTTCTACGGGCTTTTACCGGAACGATCTCGTGTTCTGTATTGAATCGCTTCGGCGATAAGGTTGGAATTGATATCTATGGTATGGCCGAGATTGGCGATGGCGAAGGCGATTATTAAAATGCGGTTATAGGCCCGTGCCGAGAGGCCAAGACGGGCCATCGGTTTTACAACGGGTTTTGACATGGGGCATTGCAGAAGATTTTGTCCTGTTTGAAGCGTTTGGTGGCACGTGGAATGGTGAAAATCACCCCCCACAGGCTGCTTAATTATGATCCCACTTTTGTTCCAAATTTTTGACCGCCGATAAGACTTCCTTTTTCTTGGATTGTACGGATTGGCCTATGTTCTCTTTCACCCAGGCGAATACTTTATTCGTTGGAACCCATTCAAGCGCTTTTTGGATAACATCTTGGGTTGTCCTTGAAAGCATTGCCGGTAGACTGAGCAACATCCCTGTAAAACCGCTTCCCGACTGATCCTGCTCAAGGCTTTTGAGTTTTCCTATTACCGATTCTATGATTTCGCTGCTTCCGAGCAGTCTTTCGCCATCTCTGGCATCCAGAGATAATTTTTGTAAAAAACAAACAAACTCATTGCGGACATTATTGACTCTTCGTGTTGTCAAGTCCATCTATCTGCTCCGACAATTCAATATGGCAACCGGGGTATAGGCCGGTAAATTTTATATACTCTTCCACCGACTTGACCACATCAATGAGTTCCTGCCATTGGACAAGATGGTCACGGTATTGGAGCAGCCAACTCAATTTTTCATGAATCACTTTCAGATCATATTCGCAGTGGCCTGAATCCTGAAGGCTGTCAAAATAAGTAAGTGTACTGCGGCCCCAATTGACAAGTGTGTCCACATTGAGATATCGCGCTTTGCTTCTCTGGTTTGGCGGAGCTAAATGTGCCAAAGGGGTTTGTTGAACTTTTTTGCTTGTTTTTGACGCGTCTTGAATGAAACTTTTCCAACTTTGGTCATTTTCCAGCTCACGTTTCAAAACGCTGGCACCTTTATGTTTTATGTCGTAGGTGAAGCAGGTCTGTTTGTGGACCTGACAGAACTTTTCAATTCCGGATTTAATGTCTGTGCCGTGGTCGCTGAGGATCTGTCTGGGCACACCGGTTTTCTCTACGACTTTTTCAAGCTGCTCATAAACGATTTGGCCGTTAGACTTTTTCACCGGTAACAATGCGATGGGCTCCACATCTTCATGATTCAGGTAAAGCTCAGCGGTTGGCAATGCGCTTTGGCGGACACCCAAAATGATCAGACACTTTTCATTGCCGATTTGAATCGTATGGTCAATGATCCATATCCAATCGTCGGCTGTTTCTTTTTCCCGGAAAAGCTTGTAGTAGCCGATTCTCAATAACCAAAGCCGGCCACTGTACCACGACGGGGATTGTTGTCCGAGTTGAAAAAATGATGAAACAATCTCAAATACCCGGCTTGCTCCCCGCAAGCTCGTACGGCCTGTCAATATAAATGACAAGAACAGATCGATATGATCTATTGAATACTTGTGAAACGTTGGCGTAACACAAAATCTGTCTACAGTTGGATCATTGGCTAAGGGTTTTTTTTCCTGTATTGATCAAACTCATGCTGCAACTCTTTTATCCTCTGGTTAAGATGTGCCTTTCTTTTCTCAAGGTACGCAATTTTGTTCTGCATCAACTTCATCTTGTATTTCAGGTCTTGATATTTGGCCTTCCAGTTATTCCGGCTTTTTTTAAAGAATGTGATCAGCTTTCTTGACGGGCTCTTATACTCCTTGTCATCAGCACCCAGATTAAAGCCAAGCATGGTTTAAACCTCCTTAAAAGAATGAAGTTTAAAATTTTACCCATACTTGACATGAATCATTTTGTCCAGCGGTTTTTTTACAACCGCTTCAACGGAATCCGAAGCTGAAAAAAACCGGAACATTTTCCGGCTGAAATTATCCTCCCAGATCAGGGGCCATTTTCACCACCCCAGGTCTGAACCCTTTGGTGTACTGACCTTTTATAGAGCTTACGCAGCGCGATAGCCTGTCAGGGGTCAAAT
>JAWOJK010000131.1:0-4274 GCA_046481705.1 Desulfobacterales bacterium
GCGGGAGCCATTGAAGGCCGCGATGCCGGCGCTCACCGTGATCGAAATCTGGGCGGAGCGGTACTCGAAAATGTGGGCAGCCACCATCTGGCGAAAGCGCTCGTTGACCACCCGGGCCATTCGCACGTCGGTGTTGGGCAGCAGCAGCGCGAATTCCTCGCCCCCGAAACGGGCGACGGTGTCGCATTGTCGGCTGAGGCGTTTGAGCAGCCCCGCCACTTCGACCAGCACGCTGTCGCCGGCCAGGCGGGTGTGGGTCTGGTTCACCCGCCTGAAGCGGTCGAGGTCCATCATGCACAACACCAGATCGGTGTGATAGCGCCGCGCCCGGGCAATTTCATTGTCGACCGTCTCCACCAGGTAGCGGCGGTTGAAGAGCCCGGTGAGTTCATCACGCGTCGCCAGCCGAAGCACTTTTTGTTCGAGCTCCCGCACCTCGCGCTGCAGGCGGGATTTTTCCATGACATTGGTGATGATGCGGGTCAGGGCCTTTTCGCCGATGCGGCCCTTGGGGATGTACTCCAGGGCGCCGGCCTGCAGAATCTGGGCGGTGAGCAGGTCGTCGTCTTTACCCGTGAACACCACCACCGGGATGCCCCGCTCGTTTTCATTGACCGTTCGCAGCAGGTCGATGGCATTGCCGTCGGGCAGGAAGGAGCTGACAAAAATCAGGTCGAAGCGCCTTTGCGCCAGCACGGTTGTGGCTTCGGCCAGGCTCCTGCCCCGGAATAGTTTTATCTGGCTGTGATACTTGAGGATGCCGCTGATTTTTTCGAATTCATAATCCGATTGTTCGACCGCCAGGATGGCCGTTTGCTGGTCGAGATTGATGATGGTGGTTTGGTTGAAGTACGGTTTGACCTCGTAATAGCGGATTTCCTGAATTTTTTTTACGGTTTTGTAGATCCGCTGGCCGGCCTTTTCGAGGCGGTCAAGGTGCAGGAGAATTTTTTCGGGTTCGTCGCGGTTCATCCGCATCAGCTCGATGTTGCCCAGCAGGGTCATCAGCGGCTGGTTGAGGTCGTGGGCGGTGGCCCCGGCCATCTGCAGCAGCACTTTCAACCGCTCCTCCTCGATCAAGGCCTTCTGCTGGTCGCGCATTTTCTGGTTGGCCTTGCGCAGTTCGGCGACGGTCTGCTGCAGTTGGGTCATGTCGGCCAGGTAGGAACGGCAGCGGTCGATCGGCCGCCCTGGTGCGACGATCGGGTAGCTGGTCAGGCGGGCGTGGAATTCCCCACCGTCTTTTTTTTTCAGCTTGAGATTGCAGCTGTTTTCCTCGCTTTGCTCAAAAACCGCCCGACAGTGAAGTTTGAAAATTTCATGGAATTCTGGCAGGATGAATTGCAGCAGCGAACAGCCCGGGAGGGTAGCCGGCTCTTCACCCAACATGCGGGCCGAGACGGCGTTGGGCTCCAGGATGTTGCCGGCCGCGTCCAGCCAGAAAAAACCGAAGGGCGCCGCATCGAAAAAAGCCCGCAACCGGGCGCTGGCTTCCAGGGCGTCGGCGCATGAGCGTGCCATGAGGGTCTGGCGGCAGCTGAGTTCCCGCAGCAGGTCGTCCGGTTGCTGCTTTTCCAGGGCCAGGGTGACACTACGGGTCGACAGGGTCCCCTCGGCGGCCAGTTCCTTGAAGACCTTCCAGTAGTCTTGCATGGCGATCACCGGTGACGGAATGCGCCAGTTCGGGGCAGGGGTTTTTCTCATCGGCTTGTAGCACAGCCCCGGCCGAAAAATCGACCCTTTTCCACTCAAACGACGAGCGGTAGTCAAAACACCACCATATCTTGGTGTTTTTTCTTTCTTGACACACAAGGGGTATTTCTCTATAAACTCTGATCGACGCTATCCAACCCTATCCACCGACTGTATGGACACGATCACGACACCACAACCGCCGATCCCGATTCGGATCAAGGGGGTTGGGGGCAGCCTTTGGGTGACCCTCGACCCGGAAACGCCCCTGGACATTCTGCAGGAAGGCCTTCGGCAGCGCTTCGAGCAGATGAAGAACCTGGCCGAGAACGCCCGGGTGATCATCGACACCGGTTCCCCTGATGCGCACCGCGGCCTCGTGACCCAGCTGGGCGACTTTCTAAAGGCGGCTTTCCCGGTGGCCTCGGTCGCCGCGCCGCCGGAAGAGCCGCCGACCGTCGACAGCGGGCCGCGCGTTCGCCAACGCGACATGACCCGCGCCTGGCAGCATCACCGCAGCGACGTGCTGATGCTGACCGGCCGGGTGCGCTCGGGCCAGAAGGTGACGGCGCGCAAACACCTGCTGATCCTGGGAGACGTCAACCCCGGCGGAGAAGTGCTGGCCGGGGGGGACATCCTGGTGATGGGCAGCCTCTGCGGGACGGCCTCGGCAGGCCAGCCCGACAACCTGGATGCCATCGTGCTGGCACTGGATTTCAGGCCGACCCAGGTTCAGATCGGCGGTTTCGTGGCCGCCGGCCTCCCCGACTCGCCCGGAAAAATCGCCGAATTCGCACATCTGGAAAACGGCGCCATCATGGTCGAAGACTACCTAAAGGCCGCGCCCTTCGGCCGCCTACCCTGGCCGCAGGTGCGCTGACGGGCCGCAGGCGATGATCCTGGCGGCGGCGGACCCTGCGTCGCGGGCCCCATCACCGGCCGCCACATGCGCCGCCGGGGGTTTCAAGCACACGTCACCAGACCGCTTTTCACCCCGGCTGCCGACGACGGTGGGGTGGGAAGCCTTCTACGGGTAACTCGGTTTACCCCGGACACTGTAATCAACGAGGTGCAAATTGGACGGAAGAATAATCGTCATCACATCAGGCAAGGGCGGAGTCGGCAAGACAACGGCGACGGCCTCAATCGGTGCCGCGCTGGCCATGGAAGGCAAACGGGTGGCGGTGGTGGACATGGACATCGGTCTGCGCAACCTGGATGTCGTCATGGGGCTGGAGAACCGGATCGTCTTTAACATCGTTGATGCCGTCAAGGGCAAGTGCAAGATCAGCCAGGCGGCCATCAAGGATCGTCGCATCGAGAACCTTTTCCTGATCCCGGCTTCCCAGAGCGACAACAAGGATGTCCTCTCCCCGGAGGGCATGGTGCACTTTGCCAAAGATCTGCGGGCCGAATTCGATTATGTCCTGATGGACTGCCCGGCGGGCATCGAGCGCGGTTTCGAGAATTCGGTTGCCGCCGCCGAAGAGGCCCTGGTGATCTGCACCCCGGAGGTTTCCTCGGTTCGGGATGCCGATCGCGTGATCGGCCTGCTCTACTCGCGCGGCATCACCCCCAAACTGGTGGTCAACCGGATCGTGCCCGAGATGGTGGAGCGCGGCGACATGCTGAGCCACGAAGACGTCGTCGAGGTGTTGTCCATCGATCTTGTCGGGCTGGTGGAAATGGACAACCAGGTGGTGATTTCCACCAACACCGGGCTGCCCATCGTAATGCAGAAAGACTCCAAGGCCGGAGAGGCCTTCCGGCGAATCGCGCTGCGGCTCAACGGCCAGCCGGATCTCCCGATACAGGTTCCGTCGACGCATAAGCCTTTCTGGAAAAAAATGGGCAACAAACTGGGCTTCGGCCGATAAGGAGGGTTCATGCTCAACGGCCTGTTGAAAAAGATTCTAGGCAAGGGCGGCAGCAAGCATGTTGCCAAAAAAAGACTGCAGTTTGCATTGATCTACGACAAGCTGGAGGTGTCCGATACCATGCTTGAGAGCCTGCAGCGGGATATTGTCGAGGTCATCTCGCGCTATTTCGTGATTGACCAGGAAGAGATCAAGCTGGAATTCCAGCGCGATCGCGATTCCTCCGCGTTGGTTGTCAACACCCCGATTCTCTCCGCGCGCCGCACCATCACCCCTGCCTGAGGCGGCGGCGGCGCCCTCTATTCTCCAAGAGTGCGATCGCCGTCGACGGGGACGGGCGACAGGGCCGCTGAACGCCAGGCCCAGAGCCCGTCCCGGTGGTGGCCACCGCGCTTCCCATCCCAGCATTTTTGCCGTTCAAAAACGGTTTTTCGCATCTACCCCCGGGGAATTCCAAATTTGTAATTTTAAAGGCCTAAAAGCTACATTTTTGTAGTTGTCGTGTTGGCCGGGAAAAAAACATAATATTATATCCTTCCAATATTACAGCCTTTTTTGGGCTTTTGGCGTGATGGCACGTCAATTGCTGTACCTCCAGTCCACAGGCTCCGGCCGGGTTATTGCCCGGCCGGGAAAACCGCCCCGCAGGCGCACGCTTGTTGCCGTCGCCCTGGAGGACCCTTGACCAACGCCACCACCAAAAAC
>JAWOJK010000167.1:0-8019 GCA_046481705.1 Desulfobacterales bacterium
GTGATGCGCGCGACCAGACCGAACTTGCGGTCGTCGGGGCAGGCAACCCGAATCTCGGGGGTGCTGAAGGTGCGGGGCACGTCCGCGAGGAGCTCGGGAATGCGCCGGCCGGTGGCCGCCAGGATCTCCAGCAGGCGACAGGCGGCGTAAAGTGCGTCGTCGTAGCCCAGGTAGCGGTCGGCGAAGAAGATGTGCCCGCTCATCTCCCCGGCAAGCGCCGCTCCGGTTTCCTTCATCTTCTGTTTGATCAGCGAATGACCGGTTTTCCACATGACGGCACGCCCGCCGCGGGCGGTGATGTCGTCGTAGAGGGTCTGGGAGCATTTGACTTCGGCGATGAAGGTCGCCCCGGGCTTGCGGGCGAGAATTTCACGCGCGAAGATGATCATCAGCTGGTCGCCGTAGATCAGACCGCCGGCGTGGTCCACGACCCCGATGCGATCCCCGTCGCCGTCAAAACCGAACCCGACATCCAGGTGTTTTGCGCGCACTAAAGCCACCAGATCCTGCATGTTGGCGGCCACGGTGGGGTCGGCTTCATGGTTGGGAAACCGACCGTCGGGGTCGCAGTAAAGGTCGAACACCTCGCAGCCCAGGGTTTTGAGAAGCGGCACGGCGGTCAGGCCGGCGGTGCCGTTGCCGGCATCCACCCCCACCCGCAGCGGGTGTTTGAGGGTGATGTTGTCCCTCAGGTAGTCGCGGTAGGGCGGCAGGATGTCAACCGTTTCGCGACCGCCCTGCCCCTGCCGGAACCGGCCCTCACGGATCAGCTGCAGAATCTCCTGGAGCTGGTCGCCAAAAACCGAATCCGTCCCGCTGCAGACCTTGAACCCGTTGTACTCCGGCGGGTTGTGGCTGGCGGTGACCATCACCCCGCCCTCGGCTGACAGGTGCCGGATGGAAAAATACCCCACCGGGGTCGGACACAGGCCGATGTCGACCACCTGGCAGCCGGTGGACACCAGCCCCCGCATCAACATCTCGGCGTAGCGCTCGGAGCTCTCGCGGCAGTCCCGGCCGACGGTGATCCGGCGATTGCCGCGGGCCAGCAGGTAGGTCCCGATGCCCTTGCCGATCAAGGCCACGTCGGCGTCGTTCATGTCCTTTCCGGCAATCCCCCTGATATCGTATTCCCTGAACATCTCCGGGTTCACCACGATCTCCTTTCGTGTTGGATACCCGCCTTTGCGGCGGTCGAAATCAGAGCCACGCGACTGCCAGGGCCGCCAGGCCAGCCGCCCAGCAGTAAGGGGCGAAGCGGTAGAGACGACCCTGCCGCACGACACGCAACAAAAGCTTCAACGCGATATAGCCGGTGACCGCGGCGGTCGCCCCGCCGAGCAGCATCATCGCGGCTGAAACCGAGGAGTCCGCCAGGGACCCGTCCAGCCCCAGCACCAGCGCCCCGAGAATGGCGGGAATCGAGAGCAGAAAAGAATAGCGGCCGGCCAGTTCACGGTCGATCCCCAGAAACAGGGCGGCACAGATGGTGGAGCCGGAGCGCGAGATGCCCGGCAAAATGGCCAGGCCCTGAACCAGCCCGATGGTCAGCGCGTCCTGGGTGTGGACCTGGCGCAGCTGCCGGCTGCGCGTCCCCAGATGGCGCGTCAGCCACAAGAAGGTGCCGGTTATCAGGAGCATGGCGCCCACGATCCCCACCGAGCCGAAAATCCGGTCCGCGACCCGATGAAAGATCAGTCCCAGGAAAGCGGTGGGGATGCTGCCCGCCACGATCAGGGCCGCCAGGCGCACGTCCTCGTTTTCGGCAAAAAGCGGCCGGATCCCGCCGGCCGTCGCCAGCAGCCGCGGCAGGCGCAGCAGGGTCGTCAAGAGCGAGCGCAGCTCGCGGTAAAAGACCAGGCAAATGGCCAGCAGGGTCCCGACGTGCAGGCTGATATCAAAGAGCAGTTCCGGCTCCGTGAAGCCGAACAGGTTCTGAAACAAGACGAGGTGGCCTGAACTGCTCACCGGCAGAAATTCGGTGAGCCCCTGCACCACCCCCAGGGTAACGGCGTAAATCGGTTCCATCGTGTGCGCTATTTACCTTTCTGTGCTAACGTATCTATCGCGTGTTGGCCCCGAAACCTTCAGTCCGAATGCCGCGCGATGGTCAAAAATGATGCCCGCCCGGTGCTCGGGAATCACCCTTTGACCACCGCCATGGGCCGCAGACGGGCCACCTTGCGTGAAATTCCGGAGCCGTGCACCACGTCCACCACCTGATCGATGTCCTTGTAGGCATCCGGCATTTCTTCGCGCAGGGTGGATTTGCCGGTCCAGCGCACCAGGATGCCCCGGTCTTCCAGTTCGCGGTACACGGCGCGCCCCTTGCTGGCCTTGATGGGGGCGTGGCGGCTGAGCACCCGGCCGGCCCGGTGGCAGGTGGAGCCGAAGGTTTCGTCCATGGCCCGCTGGGTCCCGGCCAGAACATAAGAGGCGGTGCCCATATCGCCGGGGATGATGATGGGCTGCCCTACCGGGCGAAAATCGGCTGCCAGCGAGGGGTGGCCGGGTGGAAAGGCGCGGGTCGCCCCCTTGCGGTGCACGCAGACCACCCGCTTGCGGCCGTCCACGATGTGCTCTTCGCGCTTGGCGATGTTGTGGCAGACGTCATAGACCAGTTCCATCCCCAGCTCGCGGGGCCCGATGCCGAGAACCCGCATGAAGACCTCGCGGGCATGGTGCATCAGGATCTGGCGGTTGACCCAGGCGTAGTTGGCCGCGCAGGCCATGGCCCGCAGATAGCGCTGGCCGGTGGGCGACTGGATCTTGGCGCAGGCCAGCTGGCGGTCCGGCAGCTGAAAGTCCAGCTCCTTGAGGTGCCGGGTCATATCGGCCAGGAAATCATCGCAGACCTGGTAGCCCAGCCCGCGCGACCCGGTGTGCAGCATGAGGGTCAGCTGCCCCTGGAAAAGCCCGAAAGCCCGGGCGGCTTCCTCGTCGTAAATGGCATCCACGACCCCGACTTCCAGAAAATGATTGCCGGAGCCCAGGGTGCCGAGCTGGTTTTTGCCGCGTGCCAGGGCCCGTTCACTGAGCAGTTCCGGGTCGGCCTGGGGCAAACACCCGCCCTCCTCGGTGTGGTCCAGATCGCGCTGGGTGGCAAACCCGTTGTGCACCGCCCAGTGGAGCCCCTCGGAGAGCACCTTTTTTTCCTCGCGGGTGTTCAATTTGACGGAGCCGGTGGACCCCACCCCCGAGGGGATCTGCTGGTAGAGGGCATTGACCAGGTCCTCGAGCCGCGGCCGCAGGTCTTCGGCGACGAGCGCGGAGCCCGCCAGACGCACACCGCAGTTGATATCGTAGCCCACCCCGCCGGGGGAAACAACCCCCGTCTCCCAGTCGAAAGCGGCCACCCCGCCGATGGGAAAACCGTAGCCCCAATGGATGTCGGGCATTGCCAGGGAGGCCTTGAGGATGCCGGGCAGGGTCGCAACGTTGGCCACCTGCTGCAGGCTTTCGGCCTGACCGCTGCCGGTCAGCATCGACGCGCTGGCGTAGATGATCCCGGGAACCCGCATCAAGCCGGTTTGCGGCAGCTCCCAGCGATACGCATCAATTTGTCTGAGATCAAGGGACATGGCCCCCTCCTTTCCGCAGCTTGCTGCGCCCAGGCGCGCGCAGACCAGCGGCCCTTCCCCCGCATGGCCGCGCAAGTACGAAGTAGCGCCAACGGGGCCAGGGGCTGCCGCCGGCCAAACCCCTGTCCCACAGGCTTAACCGTAGCGAAGCGCTTCGACGGGCTGCAACCGGGCGGCCTGGCGCGCCGGGTAGAGGGTGGAAAGAAAGCAGATCAGGAGACTGGCGGCCGTGACGGCCACGACATCCAGGGCTTCGACACGCACCGGCAGGGTAGTGGTAAAGAAATAGACGTCACCGGGCAACTCGATAAACCGATAGCGCTTGAGCAGCAGGCAGAGCAGGAACCCCAGCAGGCAGCCGATGAGGGTGCCGGACGCGCCGATCACCATCCCCTTGAAGACGAAAATCTTGCGGATGCTGCGGTTGGTGGCCCCCATAGCCTTCAGGATGGCGACATCGCGGGTCTTTTCCATCACCATCATGATCAGCGTGCTGGAGATGTTGAAGGCCGCCACCAGCACGATCAGGATCAAAATGATGAACATCACGGTCTTCTGCAGTTTGAGCATGGCGAAGAGGTTGTGGTTCATCTGCATCCAGTCCCGCGCCCAGTGGGGAAACCCCAGGGCCTTGTTGACCCGCGCCGCCACTTCAGCGGCCTGGTAGATGTCATCCACGCGCAGCTCCAGCCCGCTGACCGCATCCCCGATGCCGAGCACCTTCTGGGCCTCCGCGAGACCCACGTAGGCCAGGTGCGAGTCGTACTCGTGCATCCCCGATTCGAATAGACCCGCCACCACATAGCGGTTCATGGCCGGCACCTGGCCGGCCGCAGCGCCCGAAATACGGGGTGAAATCAGAAACACCACGTCTCCCGCCGCCACCTTGAGATTTTCGGCCAGCAGCCTGCCGAGGATGATGCCGGGCGCCCCGTCCTCGCCGGCCTGGCGACGGTACTGGTCCAACTTGAGCGGCAGCGGGATGCGATCCGCCGTAAAAAGCCCGTGAACCGGCGAATCCGGCGCCATTCCGCGCAAAACCGCGCCGGAGATGCCGGCCGCCGAGCGCATCATGGTCTGGGCATACATGAAGGGGGTCACCGACGCGACCCCGTCGATGGCCGCCAGCCGCTGCGCAACGTCGCGGTAAGCGGTCAGCGGACCGCCGTGATGCATCACCAGCACATGCGGTTCGACCGTCAGGATCCGGGACTTGAGGTCGGCATCGAACCCGGCCATCACCGCCAGCACGACGATCAGGGTCATGACCCCCACCGCGATCCCGGCCGCGGACAGCACCGTGATCATGGAGATAAAAGCTTCCCGCTGCCGGATGCGGAGATAGCGCCGGCCAATGAAGCGTTCAAAGGACATCCGGATCAGGGCTCCAGGAGGGCTTTTTGAATGACAATCGGGGTTTCGGGGACATCGCCGTGACCGGCGCGCATGCCGGTGGCCGCGTTCTCGATGGCCGCCACGACATCCATCCCCGCCACCACCTGCCCGAATACGCAGTAGCCCCAGCCCTGGCCGCTCGGGGCGCGGTGGTCGAGAAACGGGTTGTCGACGGTGTTGATGAAAAACTGGGCCGTGGCCGAATGCGGGTCGGCCGTGCGCGCCATGGCAACGCTGCCGCGGCGGTTTTGCAACCCGTTAGCCGCCTCGTTGGGAATCGGCGCGTGGGTCGGCCGCGGCGCCATGTCGGGGGTCATCCCGCCGCCTTGGATCATGAACCCCTTGATGACCCGGTGAAAAATCAACCCGTCGTAAAACCCCTCGCGCACGTAGCCCAGAAAGTTGGCCACGGTTTGGGGGGCGGCCTGAGCGTCGAGCTCCAGCACAATGGCTCCCAGGGTGGTTTCAAACCGCACCTGGGGCCGGGTCTCCGCGGCTTGGAGGAAGCTCCCCGCCAACAGCGAAAACAGAAGCAACAGCGTAATTTTGATTTTCAACGCACCTCTCCTCAAACCGCTCCGCCAGCGGGCGGCTGCGGGATCTTGTGGACCGGCAGCGGCCCCCAACTCTGAGCCGTGGGCATGACCTCCACGCGGTTGATGTTGACGTGGGCTGGCCGGGCGGCCACCCAGTAAATGATCTCGGCGATGTCCTCGGCCGTCAGCGGCTGCGTGTTGCGGTAGACCCCCGCCGTCTTTTCAGCGTCCCCCTTGAATCGCACGCTGGAGAATTCGGTTTCCGCCAGACCCGGTTCGATGCTGGTCACCCGCACGCCGCTCGCGTGCAGATCGGCCCGCAGATTGCGCGAGAACTGTTTGACAAAGGCCTTGGTCGCGCCGTAGACGTTGCCACCGGGATAGGGCCAGTCACCGGCGATGGACCCTATGTTGATGATGTGCCCCCGGCCGCGGTGCAGCATGCCCGGCAGGAGGGCCCGGGTGCAGTAAAGCAACCCTTTGATGTTGGTATCCACCATGGTTTCCCAGTCATCCAGATCGGCCTGCGGGGCCATATCGAGGCCCAGCGCCAGACCGGCGTTGTTGACGAGCACATCCACCGCCGCGAAGGGCTCGGGCAACCCGCCGAGAGCCGCCGCGACGGCCCGACGATCGGTGACGTCCAGTGTCAGGAGGTGCACCGCTGCCCGCTCGCCCAGCTCGGCCCGCAGGGATTCGAGCAGCCCGCTGCGCCGGGCGGCCAATACCAGGCGCCAGCCCTCGCGGGCAAAAAGACGGGCGCTGCTTTTGCCAAAACCGGAAGAGGCCCCGGTGATCAAAATGGTCTTGTCCATCCGCTTCTCCTCAATTCCTGTCGGAATGCGCCGCGCCGAACGGGTTGATCGCCCCCGCAGGGCCCCGTCGGTGTTTCCCCAGCGCCCCGGGGAAGGGGTTAAAATCTCCAGACCGCCCAGCCGAAGACCGCGATCCCCAGCATCCCCAGGAGGAGCCGGCGGTCACCGGCGCTCAGACGGCGGGTGTGCGGATAGCGCAGCAGGCACCAGCCCAGATGCGCCCCGGCCACCAGGGGCAGGGCCGGCACTGCCCGCCCGCTGAACTGGGCCACCCACACGGCCAGGGCCAGGCCGGCCGCCGCAACGGGGAAAAAAAGCGCCGTCCGGCCCCGCCGGGCCATCGCGCCAAGAGAGGTCGGAGCCAGGTTGTCGTTCAGATCGAACTTCAGCGCCGCGGCCGTCAGGAACGCCACCATGATCCAGTCGGAAACACCGAAAATCGGCAGCAGGTTCTCGCTTCCCCAAAAGGCGGCCTTGACCAGCAGGGCATCGCCGGCCGGCAGGGGGCCGGCCATACCGCCTTTATAGTATGTTTCAATGCTTTCCGCAATCCGCCGGGTGGGCCCGGCCAGCACGCTGGCGGCGTCCACCAGGGCCATCAGAACCCCCACCGGCACCAGCTCTGCCGGCCGCCGCAGCCCGTCTGTAAGCCAGGTACCGATAAGGCAGGCCAAGACCACCAGGTTGGCGGTGCCAAGCGGCGCCAGCAGCGGGTGGATGCCGCCGCCAAAGCGCTGACGGTGCCAGAAAAACAGGGCTACGCCCATGATCCCGACGATCAGGGCGATCCGCTGCCGGGAACGATTGCGCAATCGGGGTGCCAGGTGCACCGTGAAGGCCGCGGTCGACTGGGCCGCGATCCAAACGGTTGCCAGGACCGCCGCGGCCGGGCCGCCGGACGGCCCGAGGGCCTGCAGCGGCGCGCCGACAGTCTGGATCGCCAGAGCGGCCAGCCACCAGAGACCGTAGAGCGCCCCCAGGCCGCAGAGCATCGCGGCGGCAGTCGTCCGCCCGGCGGTTTGGGGCGCATCTGGGAAATCACTCCGTGTTGCCATGGCAAGCTGAGATCACCTCAAGGCCCGGGCAGACTAACGGGCAGCCAAGCGCTCCATCTGCTGCACCAGAATTTTGTGGTAAGTCCGAATCTGGTCCACGTAGCGGACCGGTTCGTCGCCCCGGGCAAAACCGTGGGGCAGGTCGCGGTAGTATTTGCGGTGGCGCAGCAGCGGCAGGGTGTCGCGGATCGCGGGCCAGGTATCGACCGCCTTGCCCAGGCGGCCGGCCAACAGGCGGGCATCCTGAAGGTGGCCGAAACCGACGTTGTAGGCCGCCAGCGCCATGTAGGTCCGGTCCGGCTCCCTCACCGCGGGGTCAATCCGGCGGTGCAATCCGGCCAGGTAACGCGCCCCGGCCGCGATCGACTGCTGGGCATCGAGCCGGTTGGAGACCCCCAAATCGCTGGCGGTTTCAAGGGTCAGCATCATCATCCCGCGCACTCCGGAAAAGCTCTTGGGGTGCATCTATAGTTTTTGCTTGTTGGGTGTATTCCAGGAATTCTATTAGAAATTCATCATCCTCTATCAAGCCTTCAATTTTGAGGGTTAGTTCTGTGTTTGAATTTTGAAAGTAATTTTGGTTATCGATAAGGAAACTTGTGTAAATTTGACGTGTCATTTGTTGACTTCTTAGTTT
>JAWOJK010000221.1:0-9293 GCA_046481705.1 Desulfobacterales bacterium
GAATATGCTGCCAGAGACTGTAAAGGTGGACGGCCAGGATGGCCGCCACCAGGCGCGGCACCCACAACCAGAAAGGGCTCAAGCCCAGGGGCAGGAAAAGCGCGGGATCCTCGATCATGGAGTGATTGACCCCGATGGACAGCTGCAGGCGGGAGAGTTCCTCGGGCGAAAAATGGCCCGCCCGGGTTTCCTCGACAATCACCGCCGCCCCGTAGGAGAGCCCGAAAATCGCGGCCGTCAGCCACAGCATCCCGACCTTGCGGTCCACCCCCATCACCTTCAGCAGCGGCCCCATCAGCTTCACCAGGTGCCGAATCAGGTCGAACTGTTTCATTTCCTCCAGCAGGATCATGAGCGGCATGATGATCAGGAAAATTTTAAGCGCCAGGAAAACGGTTTCGAGGCACCAATCTGTGATCATCTCCCCGAAAGAAACCGCGGCTGCCGCCGCCTGCGCCTGTGATACGATCGCCGCCGCGTCCGTTGCCACCAGACGTGACACCAGAATGACCGTCAGGCAGGAGACGACCAGGCGGAAGACGGTGGCCTTGAGCGGGTGGAGGCCGGATTTTCCCTGGATGATGGCCTCCTGAACGATGTTGTGCGAGATCAGCAGAAAAATCGCGATCAGGGTCATCTGGGCCGCCGTGAAAGGCAGGACCGTCATGGTGGCAATTCCCCCGTAAATCCCGGTCAGCAGTCCGGCCACGAGGGGCAGGGCCGCCATGGCCGGAAGCCCCAGGATGCCCATCAGCGGCTCCAGCAGAAAGTCCAGCTGTTGCAGCACGCCACTGTATACCAGCAGGGCCGTACCGAGCGAAATCGGGACCAGGATCTTCAGCATCCAGATAAATCCGTGCCAGCCTTTGCGGCTGCCGGCGGCAGCACCTGATGCCAAACGTGCGACAAAATTGTCAGGGGTCATTTTATAACGCAGCTCTTTTCGGTTTTTCGGGCGGTTGCATGAAGGTGCGCAGGATTTCGATTGTCATTCCGGTCTTCCAAGAGGCCTATACCATAAACCATGCCCTCGATCACCTGATTAATCTGCCCTTTTCAGGGCAAGTGGACATCACTGTGGTGGACGCCGGACCCTCGCCGACAACCATCGGCGCCATCCGCCGCACGGATGTCAGCAAAATTATCGCCCCCAAGGGCAGGGGCCCCCAGATGAACCGCGGCGCCGCCGCCGCGGCGGGCGAGAGTCTGCTTTTTTTGCATGCCGATACCCGGCTGCCGCACCATGGCCTCGAATCGGTGGCCGCAGCCCTCAGGGCCCCGCGCATCGTCGGCGGGGCCTTCCGCCTTGGAATCGCCTCGCCCAACCCCTTTTTCCGCGTCATCGAGGGCTTCGCCAACCTGCGCACCCGCTTGACCCGGATCCCCTACGGGGACCAGGCGCTCTTTTTTGACCGCCGCTTTTTTCAACGCATCGGCGGTTTTGCAGACATCCAGATCATGGAAGACGTGGAGCTGATGCGGCGGGTGAAAAGAGGCGGCCACCGCATCCGGATTCTGCCCAGCCGGGTCCGGACCTCGCCGCGCCGCTGGCAACGGGAGGGGATTGTCAGCTGCACCCTGCGCAACTGGCTGCTGGTCACCCGCTTCCTGCTGGGCACCCCCCCCCATAGGCTGGCGCGCTATTACCGTTAGGCCTGGCCGGCCCGGGATGGTCGAAACCAGGGCGGGGGAATGCTTGCCCCGAAACGCGCCTCGCCACCCACAGCCAGCATCCCCCCCCCGGCGAAAATGTCGCGGCGCCGGGTGCGCCGCACGGGCCTTCAAAAATGGCTGTCGAGACAATCCGGGATCAGCGCACTGAGCTTGCGATGAAGGACGGCAAAGGAAAAATGGCGGGTCGCAACGGCATAATTTTGGCGGACCATTTTGTCCCGCAGGACCCGGTCTTCCAGGATCCGCCGGGTTTCAGCGACGGCGGCGTCAGTCACATAGCCGTCGATTTCCACCACCGCGAACCCCTTCGGCTTGATGTCGCGGGCATATATGGAATAGGTGTTCACCACGATCGGTTTTGAAAAATAGACCGCTTCCAGAAAGGCGTTGCCGAAGCCCTCGTAATTGGAGGGATAGGTCACGAGATCCGCATGCGGGTAAATGTCGTTCAGGGTGTATATCTTGCGCCCGTCCGCCGTTTGGCCGCGAAACTCGTTGATGATTTCGGACACAAAAACGGTGTCGACCCCCAGCATCTTTGAATATTCCCGCACGCGCAGTTCGTATTCATGCCCCTCGTCGCCGGAGGCATGCGAGATCACCAGCTTGGCCTTGATGCCCAGACGGTTCACCAACTCAATGGCGTGTTCAATGCCTTTGCGCTTCACCACCCGGGTGGGCTGCAGGATGAAGAGTTCATCGGCCTGGATTCCGAGGGCTTGCCGAATGTCGGTGGTGTAGGCGTCGGGCGGCAACGGGGGGTTGGCGAAATCCATGACATTGGGGATAATGGTCCCCGAAATGCCGGTCCGCAGGCTCAGCTGGTTGTCCGCCGAGGAGTTGATCACCACGTGCCGGATCGTCGGCAGATGCGGGGGGAAGGCCATGTTGAGGTATTCCCAGGCCCCCGTCGTCTTGAAATGCTGGCGCTCCCAGAAAAAATCGTGGTGATGGGCGATGGTCGGCATACCGGTTTCGGAGATAAATTCGGTCAGGGCGATGCCCAGCGGCAGGTTGAGGGGAATGGTGAGGGCGTTTTCCACCACGAGAAAGTCAATTTTAAAGCGATCCACGAACCGGTAGATGTGGTCCTTCAGACGCTGTTTGGCCGCGTGGATTTTATGCGTGATGCTGCGCCCCCGGACGTTGACCCCGAAGCAGCCGCGATAAATATCGCGAATCAGCGGATGCTTGAAATGGGCCTCCGCCACCAGACAGGAGCGGCTGGGCTCAAAGGCCACCTCCCCGGCAAAATAGAAGCAGGTGGCGCCCTCCTTTTCCATGATTCGTGCCCATTTCGTGGCCTCCAGCGAAACCCCGTCGGTCCCCGCCAGCCGGGTGGCGATGAACCCGACATGCTTGAGCTGGCAGGTTGTCACACAGTAATCCATTTTTCACCCCGCTGCGGGTTCCCGTTGAAATGCCCGGCTGAGCAGCGCGGGGCACGGGGCGCCGCTGTTTCGAGTTTTTGGGGCGTTATCCGATTTCGTGATGGCGGAAGCAGTCCAGCGTGTGGTCGTTGACCATTCCCACCGCCTGCATGAAGGCATAGCAGATCGTGGGCCCGACAAACGTGAAGCCCCGGGTTTTCAGATCGCGGCTGACGGCCGCCGAAAGGGGCGTCCAGGCGGGAACCTCGGCCGGCTTGCGCCATGTGCTTTTCAACGCTTGGCCGCCGGTAAAGCGCCAGATGTACTGGTCGAAACTTCCGAAGCGCTCTTGGACCGATCGAAAAGCGCGGGCATTGCCAACCGCGGCTTGGATTTTCATCCGGTTGCGGATCAGCCCGGCATCGGCCATCAGGGCCGAAACCTTTTCAGCGCCGTAGTCGGCCACTTTGACCGGATCGAAACCGTCAAATGCGAGCCGATAGTTTTCGCGTTTACCCAGGATGGTCCGCCAGCTCAGACCGGCCTGGGCGCCTTCCAGCACCAAAAATTCGAAGAGCCGGGTATCGTCGTGCAGCGCCACGCCCCACTCGGTGTCATGGTAGGCGACGATCAGCGGGTCATCGCCTGCCCAGCGGCAGCGACGTCTCACTTAAAACTCCCTCTTGGTTGCGGGAATCGGTCTGGGATAGGGAAATGAAATCACGATCCGGCATTTGGATTGGGGCCAAACGGCAACCGGCCCGCCAAAGACGGGCGATAGCCGGGGTGCCGGCTAACCGGAAAACTCGCCGGCACCGACGGTCTGGACGAGAGTGTCCTGCTCTGATTTCTCGGGTTTCAGGATTTTGACAATTTTAGGCCGATAGGTGTTTTGGGTCGCCATCCGGTTGCCCTTGAACTTGACGAACAGAATCGACACAAAGAAAAACAGAAACCCCAGAAGAGCCGAGAGGGCCGAGTCGTCGAACTTCAGGAGGGGTGCGTAGTGCTGGCCGATAACCGCGCCCACGAGCATGCAGATAATCGGAAAAAGGTAGAGCAGGAAGGTCGCCTTCAGGAAGGAGGCGGTTTCAATTCGGAGCAGAATTCGATCCCCCACCTGGGCGCCGGCCGGGTTCAGAGCTTCGACCTCCATGTCGTTTCCCATGCCGCTGCAGGAATTCCGTGAAGCACAGCCCTTGCAAGCACTTTTCTTGTTGGTCTTGACGCGGGCGGTGGTAGCCGATTCCAACTTGATGACAAATCCCTCTTCAGTCGCCAAAACAGGTCCTCGGCAAAACGGTGAGTGCAATTAAGAGTTTGAAATCAGGCTTTATACGGAAAGTCCGCCAGCGGTTGGAAACCGGCCCCCACTTGCGCTCCAGGGAGCCGGCCCCGGTTAAACCGGGGCCGGCACACAAAAACCTAATGGGCCGCCGAAGCCACCTGGGGCGCCGGTTTTTCAGTCTGGGCGGCCTGGTCGCCGCAGCCGCGGTAGCAGATCAGACCGCACTGCAGACAGCGGTCGGCTTCGGCTAGGGCCTGGGCCTTGTCGAAGCCCTTCTCGAGCTCGACACCCTCCGGGGACAGCGGCATCACCTTGCGGCTGGCGGCCGTCACGTTTTCAACCGTGTCAACGTTCTGGATGTAGGCATCCGCGGTAATCACGTTTTCGGGCAGCCCCGGTTCAATGCCGTACATCAGCTGGTGAATGGCGGCCGCTCCCCGCCGCCCGGCGCCGATGGCCTTGATGGCGGCGCTGAAATCCGACAGGGGATCGCCATCGGCCAGCAGCCCGTCAGTTGAACCGAGCACCGGGGGTTTGTGGGCTTCAATCGCCTCCCAGCTACCGGCAGCGGCCTCCTGGCCTTCGACCGGCTGGGGCGGCCCGAAAATAAACTGGGGAAACCGCCCGGCCGCCAGCAGCAGGGTCTTGGCCGCAACCCGGGATTTCTTGCGGGTGCCGAGGGTCAGCAGCTCCAGGGCCTGAAGCTGATCGGCTTTTCCGATCAGTCGCGTGACCCCCGTCGCGAAAAGGATCTCAACGCCTTCCAGCCCTTCCGTCTCAGTCGCACTGAGGGGGGTGTTTTCTCGGGGTTCGCGGATCAGAAGGCTCACCTTGCCGGCACCGGCCTTTTGGCAGATGTGGGCGGCCGCCAGCCCGGCCGGTCCGCCGCCGACAATCACCACGTCCCCTTTTTTTGCGATCTGGGCCTGAAGCGCCGGGTCAGCTTCCAGAAAATCGATGAGCAGATGGGTGTTGGGAACCGGCTTTTCGAGGGCCGACCCGGACTGACGGGTCAGTCGGCTGTCCCACCCGCCGGCGGCCAGGAACACCGCTTCATAGCCGTCCTGAAGAAGGGACGCCACGCTGAAATCCTTCCCCAGGGTTTTGCCGGTTTCGGCGGCCACGCCCATCTCGATGACCCCTTGGATGTCCCAGTCGAGCACGTCCTGGGGCAACCGATTGCGGGCGATGGCGGTGCGCAACAGACCGCCGAGCGTGGCGGTCGCCTCGAAAACAGTGGCCTCATGCCCGAGCCGGGCGGCGAAAAAGGCGGCCGACAGACCTTCCACCCCGCCCCCGACCACCGCGATTTTGCGACCCGTTGCAGGTGCCTTGAAGGGCTGAACGCGGGACCCGCTTTCGCGTTCATAATCCGCCACAAAACGCTTCAGGAAATTGATCGCCACGGGTTCGTCGACCAGCCCGCGCCGGCACTCCTGTTCGCAGGGACGCGGACAGATACGGCCGATGACGGTCGGAAAGGGGTTGCGCTCCTTGATCACCTGAACCGAGCGGCGGTAATCACCCAGCGCGATCTGCCGGATATACTCACAGATATCGATGCCGGCGGGACAGGCGCGCTGGCAGGGCGTTGTGCACTCATCGGTGGTGTATTCGCGCATGATGCGGCGGGTGACCGATGAGAGGGTGATGATGTGCTTGGGGCACACCCGCTCACAAGTGCCGCAGCCCGTGCAGCGGGCTTCATCCACCACCGGCAACCCCTCGGGCCCCATTGTGATGGCATCGAACGGACAGGCCTTGGCGCAACTGCCCAGCCCCAGGCAGCCGACGGTGCAGACTTTCATGCCGCCGCTGAGCAGGGCCGCGGCCCGACAGTCGCTCAGGCCGTCATACAGGTACTTGATGTCGGCATCCTGAACCCCGTAGGTACAACCCGGCCGCGCTATGTCCGGCTCCTTGGTTTCAATGGCGACCCCTAAAATCGCGGCGATGGCCTCGGCCACTTCAGAGCCGGCCGCAACGCAGGAGTTGGGCGCCGCCCGGCCGGCCACAATGGCCTCGGCGTTGGCGCTGCAGCCCGGCAAGCCACAGCCGCCGCAGTTGGCACCCGGCAGAGCGCTTTCCACCGCCAGAATCGTCGGATCCACGTAAACGTAAAAGATTTTGGAAGCTGCGGCCAGACCTGCACCCACTAAAAGACCAAGCCCCCCCATCATGAACACGGCTGACATCATAATGCACTCTCCCCTTTGCAACGTGGCCGGCGGCCGCCCGCACAGGCGCTTCCCGGCCCCGGGCGAAAACCGCCCGAGCGGACAAGCGACGGTACCCGGAGCGGCCTATCCGGCCGTCAAGGATTAAATGTTCCGCAAGGCGCCTGGCGCGATCCCCCTCAAAACACTCTGCGACGGCAATCCGCCAGACGCATCGCCGATTTTTTGACATCCGTCGGAACGCTTAGCAAAATTAAAGCTGTTTTTCAATTGCAGACTTGCGGTCCGTTTATTTTGCCATGTCAACCGCCCTGACGTTTACCAGGAGCCGTCCAGGCCCCGCAGGCCGTTCATGTAGAGTCGCCCGCAGGAGACAAACAGCGTTTTGCTGGTCAGCAGCAGTGGCAGGTGGAATTCACGCGCAAGCGCAATCAGGCTGCTGTCCGGTCTTTTGCCGCGGACAAAAACAACGGCGCCCACCCCGGCGATTCTGGCGGTCCGGATAACCTGATCCGAATTCAGTCCCGTCAGCAAAACGGCGCCCTTGGCAACCGCCGCGAGAACATCCTCCATCAGATCGGCGCCGCCGCCGCCCACCACCACATCGTCCAGATGATCTTCACCGGCCAGCACTTCAGCCTTTAATATTTCCTTAATTTCAGATATTTTCATTACAATTCAGGTGGCACTTTCTCCACGGGGACAGCACGGCAATGATTTTGGCGCCTCTGTAACCATCGGCGGCCCTACCCCAAAAATGCCCCGAGAGCCGTATCGCTCTCCCCAAGGCCGGATATTCATTGCATAATTATGAGATGATAATGTTTCACAAACCCAGTCGAAAGTCAATCACAAGCGCTGTGGAAACCCGTCATCCGGCAGATCGGGGGGTGCGCAGGCGGCCGCCTGAAGGGCGGGTTGACGGGTGGCAAGCCATGAACTATGATTCTGCCCGTCTTCAAAACGCGCCAACCCGCCCCCCAAGGAGGCCGCCGCGTGCCAACAGACAGGCGTAAACGGTTTGCAACCTATCTGCTTCAGGTTCAGGAGGCCGCCGACTTTGTCGCGGCGCGCTTGGACGCCGCCCCCCGCCTGGGGCTGATGACGGGAACCGGTCTCGGCGACGTGATCGCTGACATGACGGTCGCCACGGAACTGCTTTACAGCGAGATCCCCCATTTCCCGGCCCCCACCGTTCAGAGCCACCACGGCCGTCTGCTGTGCGGCACCCTTGCCGGGACACCCGCCCTTGCGCTTCAGGGGCGCTTTCACCTCTACGAAGGCTACACGCCGCTGGCGGTCGCCTTTCCCGTGCGCGTGCTTCAGGCGTTGGGGGTTGACATCCTCCTGGTAACCAACGCCGCCGGGGGATTGAACCCGTCTTTTGGTCCGGGCGACCTGATGGTGATAACCGACCACATCAATCTGACCGGCGAAAACCCGCTGGTCGGACCCAATTTAGACCGCTGGGGCCTTCGCTTTCCGGACATGACCCGGGTTTACGATCCGGTCTTGGCCGCAACCGCGCAAAAAGCGGCGGCGGCGGCGGGCATCCCCCTGACCCGAGGCGTCTACGCCGGCCTCAAGGGGCCTTCGCTGGAAACCCCGGCTGAAATCCGCCTCCTCAAAACCATCGGAGCGGATGCCGTCGGCATGTCCACCGTCCAGGAGGTGATCGCCGCCGTCCACGGGGGTATGCGGGTTTTCGGGGTCTCCATCATCACCAATCTCAACGACCCGGACCACCCGGTCCCGGCGACCGTTGAGGCGATCGTCGCCGTGGCCGAAAAGGCGGCGCCGCAACTGGGCCGCATCGTCTCAGGGATCGCGGCCGAACTCTCCGGCGTCTGAAATCGGTTCACGAAAAAAATTGGCCGCGCCGCCGCCAAAGACCGCAAAGAAAGGGATCCGCATGCCGCCTGCCGCCGATATTCTGGTCACCCACGGCACCGTTCTGACTATGGACGGCGCCGGCACCCGGATCGATGACGGGGCGGTGGCGATTGCCGGCGATCGCATCCTGGCGGCAGCGACGGCCGAACGCCTGGCCGGGATCCAGGCCAAAAAAATAATCGATGCCCACGGCGGCATCATCATGCCCGGGCTGGTCAACGCCCACACGCATGCCGCCATGACCTGTTTCCGTGGGCTGGCCGACGACCTTCCCCTGATGACCTGGCTGAACGACCACATTTTTCCGGCCGAATCGCGCCTGACCAAAGAGATGGTCCACCAGGGGGCTCTTCTGGGCTGCGCCGAAATGATCCTTTCGGGAACCACCTGTTTCTGCGACATGTACCTGTTCGAGGATGCCGTCGCGCGTGCCGCACACCTGGCCGGCCTGCGGGCGGTGGTGGGTGAAGTCCTCTTTGACTTTCCCTCGCCCAGTTACGGCCTCCCTGAAAACGGGTTGGCCTATACCCGCCGCATGGCCGACCGGTGGGCCGGCGACCCCCTGATCGGGGTTGCGGTCGAACCCCATTCGCCCTACCTGTGCGCACCCGATCTGCTCTGCCGGGCCGCCGATCTGGCCCGCGAACTCCAGCTGCCGCTGGTCACTCACCTTTCGGAAACGGCCAGCGAGGTGGCCCAGATCAGGTCGCGCTTCGGGCGCACGCCGGTGGGCCATCTGGCGCATCTCGGCATCCTGGCCCCCCACCTGCTGGCCTGCCACTGCGTCCGGCTGACCCCCGAGGATATCACCCTCCTGCAGGCCGCGGATGTCAAGGTCGCCCACAACCCGGAGAGCAACATGAAGCTGGCCTCGGGTATCGCCCCGGTCCC
>JAWOJK010000267.1:0-7433 GCA_046481705.1 Desulfobacterales bacterium
CCTTGAAGGCGCTCGAGCTCCAGGGCTTCGAGGAGATCCACCTGCTCGAGACCTCGCGAGAGCTCGCCGAGGCCGCCGTGCACGTCGCCGGCCTCGCCTCCCCTCCTTCGGTCGCCCCGGCCCCCTCCGCCTGGCCCGCGCGCGACGGCGGGTGGGATGCGATCGTCGTGCAGGCGGACGATCCCTCGATCCCCGAGCTCGCCCCGCTCTTCACGCCCTCGGCCTGGCGGCAGGTCGCCTCGCTCCTGGCGCCCGGCGGCGTCGTCGTGCAACGGCTGCGGGTCGGCCGGCTCGGACCCGAGGGCCTGCTCGGCGTGGTCCGGCTCGTCCAGACGGCACTGCCGGAGACCTGGCTGACGACCGCCGACCTGGCGCGCGACGGATCGGTCCTGCTCGTCGCACGGGCCGGGAGCGGCGGCGCGCCTGGCGGCACGCCCGGCGGCACGCCCGGCGGCTCACCTGGGGGCTCACCTGGCGGCCCGCCCAAGCTCCCCTGGAATGAGCTCGTGCTCGACCCGGTCAGGAACGACCGGCTGACCGAGGCCGCTGCGGTCCACCTCAGGAGCGTGCTGCTCCTCAAGCAGGACGACCTGCTCGGCACCTTCGCCGCGGGAGGCCGCGAGCTCGCGGCGGTCGAGCCGGGCGTCCCGGCCTTCGATCCCTGGGCGCCGGGCTTCTCGGCACTCGCTCTCCCCGCCCCCGAGGGCCTTGCCACCCAGCTCTCGCGCGCCCTGCTGTACGGGAGGATCCAGACCGTCGAGCTGGCCGTCGCGCTGCGCCCCGGGGAAACGAGCCCGCCCTGGTCGGCCTGGCCCTTCGTGGGGCTCAAAACGCGTCTCTCGGCAGAGTGGAGCACCGACGGCGGCGCCCTGCGCTTCGCCAATCGCTTTCGCCCGGTGATGGGCGACTTCGGCCTCTACCGCGATCTCTCCCGCAAGATCGTCTTCACCAGACCCGAGCGCCGCATCGAGGTCATCGAGCTCGAACGCTCGGTCGAAGGCCCGGACACGGTCAACGCCTCGGCCCGGAGCCTCCTCGACGAGCACGCCAAGCGCACCGTCGAGGCGCTCGTTCACGGCCACCGCGCCCTCGGCGTCATCCGCGAGCCGGGAGGCCGCGTCCAGCACGTGCACCTCACCTGGTACTGCCCCGTCCAGGGACGCCTCTACCTCGCCGACTACCGCCTCGACGACGCGCGCCTCGGCCTCTTCGAGGAGCCCCTCGAGGAACTCGGCAAGAGCCTGCGCTGCACCCACGAGCGCCCACGCCCGGCCGCGCCGAACCGGCCTTGACGGAGCGCGCCCCGGGCCACAGAATTCCGCCCCCCGGGTCGCCCCGCGCCGACGTAGCTCAGCTGGTAGAGCAGCTGATTCGTAATCAGCAGGTCAGCGGTTCAAGTCCGCTCGCCGGCTCCAGCGCGACCAAGGGGTTCAAGGCAGGAAAGCTTGAGGCCCTTTTCTTTTTGGCAGGCTTGGAAGCCAAGGCGCCGGCATCTCGCCACTCCCGCAGCCCTGCGGGGTGTTCTGGCTTTGCGCTGATTTCCGGCTGACATATGCCAAAAAGAACGAAATTACAACCACGAGCCGCCGGCTGTCTTCACCCCCCTGACCTCAGACTTGCGCGCCGAATCGCCCACCCGCCGCCGGCCCGTGGAGGGGTGCGGCAGAAACAAATGCCGTGAGCTTGCGCCCCTTATCGGTTCGTCTGCAAGCCAGATGGCCCGCTGCATATCCGGAGAAGTGCCGGTGAATCCAACGTGGTAGGCGGACCCTGAAAACCCTCAGGATCGGGAATTGTTTTTTGCGAAGGCCCCCACATCACGCACGGCCCCGGCTGGCGCTGGAGGGTTACAGTTGATGAAGCGGTAAAAAGTCAAAAAACAGACAGTTTCGTAGAAAGGTCAAGTTACGGCGCGCAAATCTCGAGGAGTGAGGCGTACTTATGTACGCCGCAGCGACTTCGAGATGCAGCGCAACGCAGAAATTGGCCTTTCTACGGAACTGCCACAGTTTACTCACCGATGCTCTATATACTTGACATTATTTGTTTTTTATTTTAATTTCAATTTAATCTGCTAAATTTAATGGGGCGGTAAAAAGCCAGAAAACCAGACAGTTTCGTAAAAAGCATTTTACCCCGCGGCGCGGTGTTATTCAGGTATAGGAAATGGGGCGTGATCCGCCCACTTCCTTAGAGGGCCAAGTTACGGCGCCTAAATTTCGAGGAGTGAGGCGTACTTATGGTACGCCGCAGCGACATCGAGATGCAGTGCAACGCGGAAATTGGGCTTTTTACGCCACCATCAAATTTAAAATTCAACCGCCATATCCCCGGGAGCAGTTCCCATCCAATCCCGGCAGCACGGCACGCCTGCCGACAGGTGGGTTTGCGAGGAAAAATTGAACTGCATCGATGCAATTGAAGGTACCGTCAAGCAAATCATCATCCGTGTATTTAACCAGTACATCACCTTGGGGCAAGACGACACCGAGTATATCATGAATGTCAAAGCCGTTGTCGAGGGATCCGAAGAATTTGTTCTCAAAAATACGGATGTCATCAGCAGTCCCCAAACCTTGAAAACCGTACTCTACGATTTTGCCAAGATGTTGTGGCTCCAAAACCTGCAAAAGAATCCGCCGCAGGCTTCTGAAGGAACGCTGGCTGAAAAAGATAGCGTTTCTGACCAGGACGGCTACTACGAGTACTACTACGACCACATCTACCACCATGGCGGATATCCCCGATAACCGGCGGCCCAGCGGGAAAAAGGCACAGACCGGTGCAATCCGCAGCGGCGTTGGGATCGTCTTGCGGAGCCATTTTAGCGGTCGTCAGGAGGTGGCATGACCGAACCTGATGACGCTGAACTCAAGGGTGAAATCGAGGAGATCTGCGCAAGGATCGATACGATTATGCAAAACATCGAGAGTCATTTCCAAGAGTCCCCGCCAACGGTTGAAGTTCAGGATTAGCGATCTCATCCGAATTGGACGCCAAGATAGCGTTTTCCAAAAAAAGGCTTGATTTTATTAGGCTAATAAAATACGTCCTCATTACCTAACCGTTCCATTTTGGGCTTTTCCGAGTTTTTTTCGCAACACCTGTTCAGCCTTTGATGCAGTCCAGTTCTCCATTCCCCATTTTTCCAAGTGCCCATAACAGGAGGGGCCATGGCATTGACCAAAAATGACATCGTTGCCAAGGTACACGAATTGGGTTTCACAAAAAAGAAATCGGTTGAAATTATCGAATCTCTTTTGGAAACCATCAAAAATACACTGGAAAATGAGGATGATGTTCTAATTTCCGGATTCGGAAAATTCTGTATCAAGGGAAAAAACAAACGCCGGGGGCGAAACCCCGCGACCGGTACCGACCTCATGCTCAGAGAGCGCAAAGTTGTGACCTTCAAATGCTCCGGCAAACTTCGCAACAAGATCAATCGGGCACCGAAATAGCACAATGGGTTCCATGGGTTGGCGATCATGTTGATCCCGCAGGCAGTTTGAAACCCCAGAAATTTAGAAACACCCACAGGCATTGTTCATCTGGTAACGCGACTATCCCCGCCCCTGCCCACTTCCGCCTTATTGCGACTATCCGCTGTCCGGTTGAATCCCCGGCCGTAGGCGCCGTTTGCCACTTTGAAAGCGGCCCCCGACAAGCAATTTTTCGATTGCCGCGCAGCGCCCCGCCCGAAAACAAACCCATCAGGAAGACTATCCAAACGGCTTCTTAGAGTGGCTAAAGGGAAGCGTGGGGGGGACCACCGAAAGGATTGCTGGTCGAAACCGCTGAGATCGGCGCTGGGGTCTACAAGGTGATGCCGTGGACTTTGATTTTACTCAGCAGGGACGGGTGGCTGATTTCAAGCAAACGCGCCGCTTGTGACCGATTCCCCTTTGTTTCCCGAAGCGCCCTGGCAATCATTTTTTTCTCCAGAAGCTTCCGAGCGATCTTCAAGGAATGCCCCGGAACCAAGGCCGCCATCCCGCTGATTTCACGTTCCTGCCACAACCGCTCTGGCAGGTGTTCCGTACTTAATGTATCATCTTCGGCGAGGACCATGGTGCGCTCCACGACGTTTTCCAACTCTCTTACGTTGCCCGGCCAGGGGTATTTCAATAAGCAGGACATCGCACCCGAAGAAAAGGCTGTGATGTTTTTCTGTAATTTCTGATTGAAGAACCCCCGAAAATGTTCGCAGAGCAGGGGGATATCCTCGCCCCGATCCCGCAGAGGCGGTAGTTTGATGTTGAGCACATTGAGACGGTAAAAAAGATCTTGGCGAAAAGCACCGGATTTAACCTCCTTTTCGAGGTCTTTGGATGTCGCCGTGATAACCCGAGCATCAATTTTCTGGACTTGGCTGGCACCAATCGGCCGAATCTCGTTTTCCTGCAACACCCGCAGCAGTTTGACCTGCAGCGGAAGGGGCAACTCGCCGATTTCGTCCAAAAACAAGGTTCCATGATGGGCTTCCTGAAACAGCCCTGGCTTGTCCTGCGAGGCCCCCGTAAATGCCCCCTTTTTATAGCCGAAAAGCTCACTTTCCAACAAATTTTCGGGGATCCCGCCGCAATTGACGGACACCAGCTTGTACTTGGAGCGGTTGCCCGAGAAATGAATACTTTTCGCCACCATTTCTTTTCCGGTCCCGCTTTCCCCGGTGATCAGAACCGTCGTGCTGTAATCGGCGACCTTTTCAATCAGCCTGAAAACCGCCTGCATCACAGGACTTTTTCCGATTATATCCAGAAACTGATGTTCTTTGCGAATGGCCTCGATTTGATGAAGCAGCCGCCGATTCTCAGTTTTCAGCCGCTCACGCTCCTCAGCCTTCTTTAAAACCAGAAGAATCTCATCGAATTTGAACGGTTTTGAAATGTAATCGTAAGCTCCCGCCTTCATCGCCTGAACCGCAGTGTCGATGGTGCCATAGGCCGACATGACAATCACGGTGGTCTTGTCCAGATAGTCAGCGGCCGCCCGCAAAAACGCCAGCCCGTCCATGCGGGGCATTTTCAGGTCACACAGAACGAAATCAAACGTGGATTTTTCCAGATGCGCCATAGCCTGCCCGCCGTCACCGGCTGTGTGCACCTCAAACCCATTTCGCCCGAGAAGCGAGGCCAGCATGTGCCGCATGTTTTCTTCATCATCGACAATCAATACTTTTTTCAATTTATCCGCCTGCCTGCCCCACAAACCTGAGGGTTGGGTAAAAAGGCCAACTTCTGCATCGGGCGATATCTCGCTGCGCCTGCGGCGGACCTCAAGGAAGCCTCACACCGCGAGATTTACGCGCCGTAACGTGAACTTTCCAGCGGCCCATCAAAATTGACGGTTCCGCAAAAAGTCCGATTTCTGCGTTGCACTGCATCTCGAAGTCGCTGCGGCGTACGTTAAGTACGCCTCACTCCTCGAGATTTGCGCGCCGTAACTTGGCGCTTTTTTCGAAACCGTCTGGATTTTGACTTTACCGGTTCGTCAAAATTGTTCGGTAAAATTTTGGGCCGCGCCAACAAAGGCAATTATCCGTATTCAATTTCTGACAGAGGGAGCAGCAGCTCAAATTGCGTCCCTTTTCCGGGAGCACTCTCAACCCGTATCTCGCCACCGACGTTTTGAATGATCTGATAGGAAACGGCCAGCCCCAGACCAGTTCCTTTCCCGGGGTCTTTGGTGGAAAAAAAAGGGTCAAAGATTTTGGCAAGGTTTTCAGCCGAAATTCCAATCCCATTATCCGAAATTTCGATAGAGAGCCATTCGGAATTAAACGCACCGCTTCCTTGGCGCTTTTTTACCTGAGACGACCGAATGGTAATCTTGCCCATAGCCGGCGATTGCGACATAAAAATGGCATCAGCCGCATTCATCATTAAGTTTAAAATAACTTGTCGTATCAGTTCGCCATCTGCAAAAATCTCATCTTCCCGAGCTTCCAAGCGGCAGTCAATGATTAAATCGGCTGTCAAGGGTTGAAGGTTGAAGACATCCACGATCTCGCGGATGAGGTCGTGTACCGCAAGGGGAGCAGGTTTCGCGGCACTTGTCCTGGCGTGATCCAAAAGCTGCCGTATGATGATACTCACCCGTTGAATTTCTTTTTCAGCCCGATCGAGGAAGTCAAGGCGCTCTTTTTCGGGGATTTCCCTGTCCCGTAGCAGGCCCAGGTATCCCAGGACAATCCCGATAGGATTTCCGATTTCGTGGGCTACCCCAGCGGCGAGTTGGCCCACGGAGGCCAATTTTTCGGCCTGAACAAGCTGAGACTGTGCGGCTTGAATTTCAAGGTTGGCTTTCTTGAGCGTTTGAACCGTTTTCTGGAGTTTTTCCTGATCTTGGGAAATTCTACGCAGCATTTGATTAAGGGCCGCGGACAGTTTGCCGAATTCGTTCTTCTTGCCTTCTTTCAAAAAATACAGGTTTTCACTACCCGGGCGAAATTCATTGGCCCGATAGACCAGTTTTTGAAGCGGCTTGAAAATCAGTTTGGAAAAAAGCAGAACACCGAAAAAAGTTAAAAACGCACAGTTTCCCAGAATATAGAGGAAAAATACTTTTTGCGATTGCCGCCAATGCCGATAGATTTGCTCGAGATTAAAGGCCAAGCAGGCGCCGCCCACAACCCGCCCTTCAATCTCCAGAGGCGCCGAGACAAACAAATTGCGATGCTGCTTCCCAAAAACCCCCCAGGTTTCGCCACTCAACACTTTTAGAGGCGCCTGCAATTCACGGGCGCGTGTGGCGATTTCGACCATTTGGTTTTTCTCCGATGGACTGCCCGCACCCCACCATCGCGTGTGCCCCTCTCCATCGGTCACCCCCAATCCTTCCCACCCCATTGACGCTGCGGTATCAAGAAACTGAGAAACGAATCGATCAGAAACATCAAAGGTTCCAGTTTCGCTGAAAATCAGCTGGTCGGCGATTTCCCGCAAAAGCCACTGACCGCCAAGCACCTTGGCGTTAACAAAGTCCCTTTGCACCACCAAATGGATTACAAAATTAATCGAAACCCCGGCCAGAAATAAAAAGACCACCAGGTAAATACCGATACTGGTTTTAAGACGAACAGATCCCATTTAAATCGAAGGCGTCCTGGCCGGTTGACGCTGGATTTTACCGGTGATCATCAAAATATAACAACAATCGATGTCTGAAAAACGGGAGATGAGGAGGTATAGATTGTATCGGTAGGCAGGATAAAAAAGTAAACCCCAGCCCGCGGGTCAGCGGACTGGGGTTTGGCGAAGAATTCGGCGGAGACCTACTCTCCCACACAGCTTCCCGTGCAGTACCATCGGCGCTAAAGAGCTTAACTTCCGTGTTCGGGATGGGAACGGGTGTTCCCTCTTTGCTATCGCCACCGAAAATCGGTGCGCCAATCAAAATACGAGCTAATGAAAACGTTTAGAATGGCGAGG
>JAWOJK010000189.1:0-7816 GCA_046481705.1 Desulfobacterales bacterium
CGCCCATGATTGCGCATTTCAGAAAAAGGTATGCCGGCATCGAAATCAGTCCGAACTCGGTCAAACTTGCCCAGGTTGAAAAAGCCAAAGACGGCTGGCGGCTCTTGCATTTCAACCGGGTGGCGCTGCCGGAGGCGACCCTTGAGGCCTCCTTTCGGGTGCAAAACATTCTGGATGAACCCAGCCTTGGCGAGGCCCTGCGCGAAGCGTTAGCCGGCCTCGACGGCCGACTTACCCGGGTGGGGCTTTCGATACCCAATGAAAACGTCAAACTGTCCATCCAGAAATTTGATGCACTTCCGGGAAGCCGTCCGGAAACCGAAAAAATGATTGCCTGGTGGGCGGAAAAAACATTTCGCTTCGCACCCGATTCCGCCCAGATTTCATTTCAGCCGCTGGGCCCCGCCGCCGGTGGCAGCCAGCGGCTGCTGGTGTCCATCGGCAACCGAGAGGTGATCAGGGAATACGAAAGGGCATTCAAGCGGGTCAAGCTGGATGCCGAGGTGATCCGGCCCGCACGGATCAACCAGTTTAATTTTTACCGAAGCCTTTTGCCCGACCTGGGGACCATTGCCTACCTTGGCTTGTTTGAAAACTTTTTCTGCCTTTTTGTTTTTGAAGACTCCCGTTTAACCTTTTATCACGGTGTCAAACGCGGCTTTTCAAATCTGCACTTTTTCCAGGATGTGGACATGACCATGCAACATTACCTGGGGTTGAACCCCGATGGGGAAATCGAAAAATTGTTTGTCGGCAGTCAGGTCGGCTTCCACCGGGAATTGGAGGAGGTATTTAAAAATCTCAGCGACATGAAGGTGGAGATATTAGATGAGAACAGCCTTATGTCAATTCAGCCGGGAACATCCCCGGAGGCCGATTCGCGCGCGGTGGTAGGAACCTATGCGGCCGCCATCGGCGCCGCCCAAAGCCTTTCGCTGATTGGAGAATGATCTGATTTGGACGCGATCAAAATCAACTTGGCAACCTTCGATTTTCGCTACCAGCGTATCTCCCAACTCGTGCTGATAGCGGTTGCGGTTGTCGCGCTGCTGGTTTCCATCAATTCGATCCGGATGAGGTTCCAATATCAGAGCCGGATATCGGCGTATCAACACAAAATCGAGCGTCTCGAAAGCAGCCTGGCGGATCAGCGCGGCCAGCAGAAGGCCCAGGCCGACCGAAGCGTTGCGATGGAACCTGAAAAGATTGAAAACAACATCATCCGGATTTCCCGACTGGTTGCCAGGGATGTTTTCCCCATTGACCGCCTGTTGGACATGCTGGAAACCAACCTGCCCGACGGCATTCAGTTGCGGCGCCTGGAGGCTAACGAGAATATCGGTGCCGTCGTGCTGGAGGGCGTTGCCGAGTCGATGGACCGTGTGACCCTTTTTATCAATCAGCTCGAGTCCCTGGAAGAGGTCAGCCGAATCGCCCTTGCCAAGCTCACGTTCCACCAGGAAAAAAACGGAAAATCAGCGCAAGGCCCTCAGCAGATCTTGTTCGTGATCGAAGGGGCCCTCGCCCTTGAAAGCTTTTTGCCGGCGGAAACCTATGGCAATCTGGCTTCAATCCTCGAAGCCCCAACCGCCGCATCTCTAAAGGAAAACTAAGATGGAGTTTGAGCGTTTTGTGGCTGCAGCCCGAAAAAGTCGAGTTCTCTGGGGCTTCTGTCTCGTTTTGCTGGCGCTCAACGCCGGTTACTACGTTTTTTTTATCCGGGATCAGCAGCAGCAGGTTCGCGACCTGCAGGTCCGGTATTCGCGCCAGCGGGCGGAACTGGCCCAGTTTTCCAAGACCGCCGGCGGCAGTGAGCTGTATGCCAAACGGGTGGCCGTGCTGGAAGCCTTTCAAGGCCATCTTCCCCAGAAGGTGGCCTTCACCGAAAAGGCGGCTGAAATTGATGAGCTGCTGCAAAACAACGGGCTGCGAGTAGAAAAAATGAGCTTTGCGCCCAGCGAGGCCAAGGAGCTGGGGCTTTGGAAATACGCGACGTCGCTGGCGGTGAAAGGGTCCTATGCCAGTTTGAAAAACTTTCTGGCAGACCTTCAGAACTCCCCCAGCCTATTTGCAATCGAAAAACTGTCATTCGAAAATGAACCGGAAAACAACGGCTCTCTCGAATTGACCTTGAATATTTCAACCTTTTTCCGATGACCACTGATACGGCGGTTTGATGGATAACAAGAAGAAGCTTCTCACCGTTCTGCTTTTCGTCCTGGCTGCGCTGGTGGTGTACCGTTTGATGAACCCCTTTCGCCAGGAACGGGTGGCCCAGTTGACCCATACCGGCAAGAGCGCCGGGGAGAGTCGCAAGGTGAGCTCCCAGAGTTCTCCCGCGGCGCAGCTCAAAGATGCCGATTTTCTCCTGGCCTTGCTGCAGCGCCCCCCGCAGCATTCCGGGCGGGTGCTGACCCCCGGCTTCTGGGGACCGGGCGACCGGCCACTGCCTGGCGCGTCAACGCCGCCGGAAACCGCACCGGATTCAGATGCCGCAACGGCTTCGCTTGCACCGCTCGATCCCGTGCTTCAGGTAAAACAGGAGCTAAGCCAGTTTCGCATCTTCGGGTTTTTCAAAAGCCGCGGGGAGCTTGCTCTTTTCATGGAGCGTGGCAAGGAAATTCTCGTCGTTCGCAAGGGGGATCGCATCGATGGGGTTTACCGGGTGGAGGAGATTACACCCCAGGTTCTGACCATCCGGGCGGAAAATATCGATGAGACGGTTCATATTGATCTGGGTGAATTTTGACGTGGGCGCGCAAGGCTTTGCAGCGTAAGAGCGGCAGCGGTCACTTCTTGCTTTGCATGTGCCCCCAGCCCGGCCGTTTTTATGAAACCGCCTGACAAGCGCCTGTCGCGAACTCGTCAACTTTGATGGACCGCTAAAAAGTCCAAAACCAGACGGTTTTGAGAAAAGCGCCAAGTCCAAGGCGCGCAAATCTCGCGGAGTGAGGCGTACTTAAGGTACGCCGCAGCGACTTCGAGATGCAGCGCAACGCGGAAATTGGGCTTTTTACGGAACCGTCAACTTTGATGACCGTAAAGGACGTATCAGGCATGATGAACAGTTTTCGGTTAAACCCATTTCTGGTGAAGACTACTGCCGGACCCGGCTTTCGGATCGCAGCCCCGATCGGGACCTCAAAACCGTTCTTCAAGGTGATGCCCATGAGACAGGAGGCCGCTTTTGCCCTGAGGTCGTTGCTGCTGCTGGCAGCATTGGCCGCTTTTTACGGATGCACTGCCACCACTTCTTTTCTGGATGAAGGAAAGCAGTACGCCACGGCCGGCGACTGGGATAGTGCCGTCAAAAGCTATCAGCGGGCCTATCAGGAAAACCCCAAAAACCCGGAAACCAGACTGCAGTTGAACCGGGCCAGAGGGGAGGCCTCACGGTATCACATGGTCCGGGGAGAAATCCTTCTGGAAAACAGTCGCTTTGATGACGCCATCGGTGAGTTTCAGATCAGCATCAGCATGAATCCGGCAAACAGTCGGGCGGGCGAACTCATCCTGAAAGCCAGAAACCTCAAGGAGGCTGAACATTATTTCACCAAGGCCGAAACCCTGGTCAAGGTCGAAAAATATGATCAGGCCCGGGAGCTTTTTCAAAAGTCCCTCGATTTAAATCCAGACAACCCCGACGCCCGCGACGCCCTGGCCTTTTTTGAAAAAAAGGAGGCGTTCCCTCCCAAGTTTCAGTTGAAGCTGAAATCCCGTGCCCCGATCTCGTTGAAATTCAAAAACTCTCCGATTCTCAACGTGTTCGAGGTGCTCACGAAGCTTTCCGGCATCAACTTCATTTTCGATAAGGATCTGCAGGACAACCGGGTGACCCTTTTCATGACCGATGTGTCATTTGATCATTTTTTGGAGGTGCTGCTCAAAACCAGCAATCTGGCTGCCAATGTGGTCGATGAAAAAACCATGATGATTTACGCCAAGACCCCCGCAAAGGAAAAAGAGTACAAGGATCTTCAAATCCGCACCTTCTATTTGAGTTCCCTGGAAGCCCTAAAAGTGGTCGAGCTGTTGTCCAAAATTTTTAAGAGCGAGGAAATTAGCGCCAATGAGCAATTAAACACGATTGTGGTGCGGGGGCCGAAGGAAGTTATCGAGCTGGCCGGAAAAATCATCGAAGCCAATGACCGCGCTCCGGCGGAGTTGCTGTTGAATGTGGAGATATTAGAGGTCAGCCGTGCCAAGGAAAAGCAGCTTGGCCTTGATTTCAACCCTTATTCCCTGACCCTGGGGATCGGGGAGACGGCCCCCAACATCAGTTCCGACTCCGTGTTTGCCAACCTGGCGTCTTTAAACGCTCTCGGGAATATTTCCAGCAACGAACTGCTGCTGGCTGTCCCGACAGTGACCCTGAACTTTCTCAAACAGGATACGGATACCCGGATTCTGGCCAAACCGCAGCTGAGGGTTCGAAGCCGCGAAATATCTTCGATCCTGATCGGGTCGCGGATCCCCTTGCGGACCAACCGGCGCGTGGAAACCACCGGTCAAGTCACCAATGATTTCCAATATTTCGATATTGGTGTGAAGGTGGATGCCGAACCGACCATCAATCTCCACGGGGAAATCTCATTGAAACTGACACTTGAGCTGAGTGCGCTGGGGCCCAATATTGGAACTGTCGATGACCCCCAGTTTGAAATTCTGACCCGGACCGTCAAAACGGTGATGACCGTCCGGGACGGTGAACCGGTCATCATTGGCGGTCTGATTCAGGACGACGAGCGTACGACCGTTCGCAAGCTGCCCTTGCTGGGAGAGGTTGCAGCACTGGGAAGTATTTTTTCAAACACTGAGTCGCGGGTAAACGAAACGGACGTGCTGTTTACCTTTACCCCGATGCTTGCCAGGGTCCAGGAAGTCCCCGGGACCGACGTGATGACCTTTTGGTCGGGAAGCGAACAGGACTTTTCCCTCAGAGAGCCTTACGGCAGCTATCTTGATAGAAAACAGCAGTTCCGCGAAAAACCGGAGGAGGGCCTGCTGGAACACCTCAACCGGCGCGGCCGGGTTGCGCCCGCTGGAAATCTGCCGGGGGCGGCACCCGATCCGGAGGCGCGCAGCGCCCCTGAATCCGTCCTCCCATCGCCCGGCGAAACGGGTCCGACCAGCTCCCGCGTCCAGGGCGAGGCCCTCGCCTGGCCGGCTTCGCTGCCCTACAGCATCCAGGTAAACACCTTTGGCCTGGAAGAAGAAGCCCAGCGGCGGCTTCAGGAACTGGCCGGGCAGACCGGCTTTGAGTGTTTCAGCCTGGCAGCCCGCGGTTCAGACGATAGCCGCATTTACCGGGTTTTTGTCGGCAAATTCAAAGACTATGAAAGTGCCTGGGGCGCCAGTGAGGAGCTTAAAAATTCGCCGCTTTTTCCCGAGGAGCTACATGTCGTGGCACGTTCTTGGGCCCTGGGTGATTGATCGTGCTGCAGCTTTGCAAGACCAATGCGGCGGGTGTCACCCTGATCGAGCTGGTCGTCACTCTGACGATTTTGTCGGTGCTGGCAATGGGGATAATGCCCTTGTCCGCTATTTCCGCCAAACGCGCAAAAGAATTCGAACTGAAGAGAAATCTGCGTACCATCCGCACGGCCCTCGACGACTACAAAGAACGGGTCGATAACGGGGAAATCCCCAAGAAAGCTTTTTCCAGCGGGTACCCGCCGACCCTTGAAATTTTGGTGGAGGGGGTCGAGATCCAAGGCCCTGTGCCGTTCAGGGTAAAATTCCTCAGACGTCTGCCAAAAGATCCCATGACCGAGGATGGCAAGTGGGGACTTCGATCTTATGCCGACGCCTCGGACAGTCGCTCGTGGGGCGGGCAGGATGTTTATGATGTGTATTCCAAAAGCGCAAAAAAAGCCTTGGACGGGACGCATTACAAGGATTGGTGACAGTGAGAACACAAAATCAAAAGGGGTTTACGCTCATAGAAATGATGATCGTGCTGGCGATCATGAGCATCCTGGCGACCATCGCGACCCCCAACATGCAGCGCTATATCGTGCGTGCCCGGGAAGCGTCGCTCAGGGAAACCCTTTTTGTTTTCAGAGACGTTATCGACCAACACTACAGCGACCAGGGTAAATACCCGGACAGCCTCGAGCAACTGGTGGAAAGGAAGTATATCCGATCGATTCCAATCGATCCGATCACGGGCTCGAGCAGCACATGGATTGTGACCCCGCCGGAGGGGGAAGAAGAGGGCGGGGTTTATGATGTCCACAGCGGAAGTGACCAGGTCAGCCTGGACGGGGAGCCTTACAACGAATGGTAAAAAAGGGGGCTTCGGGAAAAAGGGTCACGTCGACCTCGGCGCGGGGTAAAGCGTTTAACCTCATCGCCGGCAGCAGTGGTTTCACGCTGATGGGGGTGTTGGTTCTGGTGACCATTTCCGGCATCGGCTTGATGGGGGCGAGTCAGAGCTGGCGCACAATTGCCCAAAGAGAGCGCGAGGAGGCGCTTCTTTTCCAGGGTGACCAGATCAGAAGAGCAATTGCATCCTACTACACGGCAGGTGCAGCAGGTGCGGAGGGGGAGTATCCCCAGCGAATGGAAGACCTTCTGAGGGATCCCCGATTTCCTACCGTTCAAAGACACCTGCGGAAATTGTACAAAAACCCGCTTGACCCAGAGGGCAAGTGGGAATTTGTGCTGGATGGGACGGGGCGGATCAAAGGGGTATTCGCCAGTCGGAAGGAAAAACCGCTCAAAGTGAAGCGGTTTGCGGAAGATTACAGTGAATTTGAAAATGCGAAAACCTACACTGACTGGAAGTTTATTTTTGTTCCAAACGGGGCCGCCTCAAATTCAGGAACACCGGAAGGGGCAGGGGGGGAGGGATGAAAAAGAGAAAAATAGCGGTTTTGCAAGCCTTTTGGGTGGCGTTAGTCTGCGGCGCGCTGATGGCCTGGCCGGCGATGGGCGCAGATCAGAGGGCTGGAGAACTGATGCGTGAATTCGGTCAGGCCTTTGAAGCCCTCCAACCGCCGGCGCCCGGAAGTTCGGTTAACGCTGACTACAAAATTGGGCAGACGGCCCTTGGAACATTTTACACGACCAAAACCTTGAGTTTGATTTACGATCAAAACCAGGAATTGGGTCAAAAATATGACCAGATGCTTGAAAAGTATGATGAGGTGATTCAGCAAAACAAGGAAATAATACGCCTGCTGCGCATCATGGCCGGTACACAGCCTGAAAACTCACCCTGACGGCCGGCCCATTGCTGAATTCGGTGAAAATTTATCCGTCTGTCTGCAGCCTGGAGAAAAGCCGCGGCGTTTTTCTTCTGTCTTTCCGGTTCCGGCGATCCTCTCCGTTTCTCCTTTCCGGTATGTGCGAGGTATAGGAATACTGCCTGCGCTCGATACCCGAACGACGCCCCCCATTGTCCCGCAGCTTGATTTTGTAGTTGAATTCGTTCATTTTACCGGCGGTTAGAAGCTTAAGGCAATCCGCTCGTCGCTGGTGCCCGAGATTATTGACGACCGTTGTCGCATAGATCAACAGCAGGAAAGCTTGTGGCGCATTTTCTGATAACGTCAGAAATTTCTGCAGAGACGTGCGGTGAGGCGGTTTTCCTCTGTGAAATTTCAGCAAATTTCATGCCAAAAGAACTCAGGGTTGATAAACCCTAGTATAAATTTTGGACCAATTTTTTAACTGTCTAAAATTTAATTGAAATTTTTAACAACGAGGGGCGTCTTTTCAGAGGGGGCAGTGCGACGCTGAAAAAGGCGGGAAATAGGTTTAGAAAAGGATTGAGAAAAAAAACCCGCATTAGTGGGAAGGGGAATTCGCA
>JAWOJK010000061.1:0-2913 GCA_046481705.1 Desulfobacterales bacterium
CTCAACTTCGCCCGGCTGGTGCCCCAAAAGCCGGACTCCCCCGAACCGGAACCTGAAGAGGAGACCCGGCCGCCGCGCCTGATCCTGCAGAACATCCAGATCAGCGCGGGTCGGATCACGCTGACCGACCAGCGCCAGTCCGCGCCAGCGCAAATCACCCTGACCCCGCTGGACGTCCAGCTGACGGACATCACCACCCTGCCCGAGCGCCGGGGCCCCTACGCACTGGCAGCCACCACCGGCGACGGCGGGTCGCTGGCCTGGAGCGGGAAGCTGGCCCTGCACCCCCTGCACTCCAGCGGCCGGCTGCGCTTTGACGGCATCCGCCTCGAGCGCCTGTGGGCGTTTGCGCGCGACCAACTCGCCATCGCGCCTCCGGCCGGCACCCTTAGCTTTGAAACCGATTACACCCTCGACCTCGCCGGCCCGGCCCCCCAACTGGCACTCGAAAACGCGGCGCTGCGGCTGGCCGACCTGGCCTTCAGCCTGGCAGGGGCCGAACAACCGTTTTTCGAACTGCAAAGCCTCGAATCAAGCGGCGGAAGCTTGGAGCTGGGCACCCGCCAGCTTGAGGTCGGAAAGCTGACGCTCGCCCGCGGGGCCGCAGCGGTCGTCGTCGACGCCGACGGCACGCTCGACCTGCAGCGCATCCTCCGCAGCGGCCCTGCGGCCAGCGCGCCCCAAGCCGCGGCGCCGGCGATTGAGGGCCGGCCTTGGGCAGTTGAGGCCGGGGCGGTTACGATCAGCGACTTTGCGCTCGCCTACCGCGACGCCAGCCGCACCCCGGCGGTTCAGGCCGCGGTTGACGCCTTCGGGGCCGACCTGGCACTGGCTGCGCGCTTCGGCGCCGGAGCGCCGGAAGTGCAGCTGCGGCAGATCGCCGCTGAACTGGCGAATGTCCGGGTGGCCGCCGACGGGTCCGAGCCGGCCCTGAAGGTGGCCCGGCTGGCGGTCGCGGGAGGCGGATTCGACCTTGGCCGCCAGGCGTTCACGGCCTCCCGCATCGGGCTTGCGGGCGGGGAGATCGATCTCGTCCGCGACCGCGAAGGCCGGATCAACCTGGCCCTGCTGCTGGCGCCGCCCGGGGGCGGGGCGGTGCGCCGCCAAGCCGAAGAGGCGGTTCAAGCGGGCACCCCTTGGCAGTTTGGAATTCAGACCATCGACCTGGCGGACTTTACCGTGGCCGTCAACGACCAGACCGTGAAGCCCGAGGGCGCGCTGGTCACACTCGATCCCCTGAAGGTCACGTTGACCGGGGTGGACGGCAGCTCCCCGACCGCCTTTGCCGTTGACCTCAAGGTCCGCGAGGGCGGCGCGGTCACGATCCAGGGCAGCGCCGATCCGTCCAAAAAAACGGTCAGCGCCGAGGTCCAGGTGGTGGCGCTGGCGCTGCCCCCCTTTCAACCCTACCTCGATCCGGTTGTCAGGCTCAACCTGGATTCCGGCACGTTCTCCACCACGGGCCGGCTGGATTATGCCCCGGGCGCCGAAAAGGGGGAACTGGTCTACGACGGCGGCTTCGATGTGGCCAAACTGGTGCTCACCGAACCTGGAATCCAGGAAACCTTCCTCGGCTGGCAGCACCTTGAGACCGCGCGGCTGACGTTGCGGCTGCAGCCGAATCGGCTCGAAATTGCCGAGCTCAAGCTGCGAAAGCCCGTGGGCAAGCTGATCATCGCCCAAGACCGCTCCGTCAACGTGGTCAAAGTTTTAAAAACGCCGCCGCAGGCGGCCCCGGCAGCCAGCCCCGCGAAAAGCGGCCCGGATACCTTCCCCGTCCGGATCAGTAAGCTGCAGGTCCAGGACGGCGACCTGACCTTTGCCGACCTGAGCCTGATCACGCCCTTTGCCACCCAAATTCACCGACTCACGGGGGTGGTCATCGGGACCTCCTCGGCCCGCGACGCCCGCGCCCAGATCGATCTCGACGGCCAGGTGGACGCCTACGGCACCGCCCGCATCGGGGGCGAAATCAACGTGTTCGACCCCAGGGGGTTCACCGACGTCGAGATGCGCTTCGAAAACCTCGAGATGGCCAACCTGACGCCCTACTCGGGCAAATTCGCCGGCCGCAGGATCGATTCCGGCAAGCTCTCCCTGGACCTCCACTACCAGATCGACAACAGCCGGCTGCTGGGTGACAACCAGATCGTGGTCGACCGTCTCAAGCTGGGCGATCGGGTGGAGAGCCCCGAGGCGCTCAACCTGCCGCTGGACCTGGCCGTGGCCCTGCTGGAGGACGGCAACGGGGTGATCGACATCGGCCTGCCGGTCAAAGGCGACTTGAACAACCCCGAGTTCAGCGTCGGGCACCTGGTCTGGAAGGCGTTCGTCAACCTGATCACCAAGATCGTCACCTCGCCCTTCCGCGCCCTGGGCGCACTGCTCGGCGGTGAAACCGAAAACCTGGACATCGTGGCCTTTGAACCCGGTAAAAGCGAGGTGCCACCGCCCGAGGCGGAGAAGCTGCAGCAGTTGGCCGCGGCCATGCAAAAGCGCCCCCAGCTCAAGCTCGTGGTGCAGGGGCGCTTCAGCGCCCAACAGGACGGGGAGGCGCTGCAAAACCTGGCGCTGCGGCGCGCCCTGGCGGCCCTCTCCGGCGGCCAGGAGCTGGCCCCGGAGGAAGACCCCGGTCCGGTGGACTACAGCGACCCCGCAACCCAGCGCCGGCTGGAGAAGATCTTCAAGGAACGTTTCGGAAGGGCGGCCCTGAAGGCGTTCAAGGACGGGCTGCAGCCCCCGGCGGGCAAAGCCCCCGCCCCCGGGCAGGAAGCGGCCCGCGACCCGGGGCTGGTTGCCAAGGCGCTCTTCGCCCGCCTGGCGGCCGCCGAGGTCCTCCCCGAAGGCGCCCTGGCCACTCTCGCCGCCGCCAGAGCCGAGACCATCGTCAGCCGCTTGACCGCGCAAGGCGGT
>JAWOJK010000082.1:0-6565 GCA_046481705.1 Desulfobacterales bacterium
CGGCACCCGTTTTCGGGCCCAGGCCCACCGGGAGTGGCTGCAAAACGTATACATGGACAATGAGATTGCCCGCAACAAGTTCTGTCTGCCCTCGACGGTGGCCGAACTGGACGGCCAGCCGGTGGACCTCAACGCCCTGGTCGCCGCGGGGGTATCCTCTTTCGATTACCGCGGCCTGCGGGACCCCATCACCCCGCCGGGTTCGTGCCTAGACGTTATCCTGAGCCCCGGCCTGCCCTGCGGCAGCCACACCGCGACCCGGTCGGGCCTCAACCGCACCATCGAGAAAAACATCGGCCACATTTTCGTGGTCAGCCGCCAGCTGCCGGCGGAATACCTGGAAATGGTAAAGGCGTTTTTCCGTGAAGCCCCGGCGGGCTGACCCGGGTACACCGGTAGCCATAAGCGCCGACCGGCTGCGAGGCCTTGCAAAACCGGCTTGTTGCAACGCGACATCAAGCCCCTTAAAATTAGGTGAAACTATGATTTAAATCCTTTAGAATGATTAGGCCTATTGATCTGGTTCGTTTCCAATAAAATTGTGCGTTGCACAAATTTTACTTGACAAAAGCTCTTCGGGCGTCTATCTTGTACTTAAGCAGGGCGGAATTCATCAGAAAAAACCCACCGCCCCGGCAACAACCAACCACACAGGAGAAGACAGCCCATGCAACCCACAGATTTTGTCAAACAGATCGTCGATTACCAGAAGGTCACCTTTAACAGCACGTTCAACACCCTCGTCAGATTTCAGGACCAGACCGAAAATCTGACCGCCACCTTTCTTGAAAAAACCCTGGGTCTCCCGCAGGAGAGCCGCGAGGTTTACAGCCAGTGGCTTTCCACCTGCAAAAAGGGACGGGAGGAGATCAAAAACGCGATCGACAAGAACTTCAGCACCATCGAAGATTTTTTCGCCCAAACCAAACCGGCTGGCGAAACCCGCTAAGGCTCGCGGCACAGGATAATCACACAAGATTGCGCTGGATTTTGGTTCGTCTGCAAGGTCCATTCACCGGCCCAAATGGCTGCCGCTGGATGTAAGGCGCAAGACGGGCCAAAAGACGCGCAGAGTGGGGCATTATTTTTGGCCGCGGCCTTACCCCCCACCACCCCACCACTTAAGGAGAAGAAACGATGGATCAAAAACAGATTCTAAAACAGATGATCGATTTCAACAAGGCCACTTTTGACAACACCTTCAATGCCATGGTGATGCTCCAGGAGCAGGCCGAGCGGGCTGCCAACACGCTGCTGGAACAGTCCAACTGGCTGCCCGAAGATGGCAAGAAAGCCATCAACGAGTGGGTCAAGGCTTACAAGAAGGGGCGTGAGGATTTTAAAAAAGTGGTGGACGAAAATTTCCAAAAAGTGGAATCGTTTTTTTCCGGCACCAACTAAAACCCGCGGCAGGCAACGGGGGCCGGCCGAACGGCGATTCCGCCAAGCGGGCCCCTGCTCCTCACCCGCGTCTGGCGGCCCCGCAGTGGGACGCCCAGTGCAAAAACTGCTTTTCGCACCTGAACGAAATGAAGCCCGAGTCCGTCGGCGAGCCTGGCTTGCGGGATAAGCGCAGCCGTTTTAGCCGTCTACCGGTGGACTTCAGGCAACGCCGGGGATCATCCCGGCTGCAAGGAGAGCCTCATGTCAACCCAAGCGCCCTTCAAATTGGAACCCTTTTTCTGGGAGCCTTACCTGCCCAATTACGACCTGACGGATATGGAAGAAACCATCTCCCAGGGGCTCAGCGGGTTTGAAACCTTTTTCACGCTTCTCGAAAAAGCCATGGTCGTCACCCCCTGGTCCACAAACGACGACTGCCTGCGTCTGTATCGGGATGCCTACGAAATCTGCCAGCGCAGCACCGCAAGCTACCTGGACCTTTTGGGCTGGGTCCCCAAAAACGACTATGAAACCCTGATGACCCGCTGCAATGAACTCGAGGACCAGACCGAAACCCTTAAAACCATGGCCGCCGACAAGGACCGCGAAATCAAAGCCCAAACGCGGACCATCACCCGGCTGAACGAGACCCTTGCGGATCAAAAAACGAAGCTGGCGGAGCAGAAAAAGGAAATGACCCTTCAGCAGAAGGCGATCGCCAAGCTGGAGGCCGATGCCGCCAAGCCGCCCAAGACCAGATCCAAAGCGGCCTCCGAGGGAATATAAATGGACCGACATTTTCTGGAATTCTGGGGAAATTTTCTGATCAACGCGGCCAAGGGACAACAGCAGGTAGATGACCTGACCCAATGGATGCAACAGGGCTTCAAGGGGTATGAGGAGCTTTCGACCCTGTTTCGCAAGGCCTACGGTCTGCAAAAACCACCGGAGAGCACGCCGGATTATCAGCAGACCTGGCACCAGGCGACACGCGAGTTCAGGGAATCGCTGAATTCCTGTTTTTCACTGATGGGGGTCATTCCGCTGAGCGAACATCTGGCGCTGTTGGAAAAATACGAGGCGCTGAAAAAGGAGAACGCTGAACAGCTTACGGCCATCCAGCGCCTGCGGGATCTTCTGGGCGAACGGGATTCCGGCCAGACTGCCGTCGTGGAAAACTTCAAGGAACTGGTCAGCCGCCAGAGCGAGCAGTTCCAGAAACTGATGGACAGCTTCGGCAGTTACGTCAAGGAAGCTTCGAGCGGCGACAGAGAACCCGCCAAAAAAAAATAACCGGGACCTGATCCAAGCGCAGGAAACGGGAAAATTTCAAAGCGCCACGTCCGGGCCATGTGCCACGGCCCTGGCGCTTTGGGGTTGTATGGGGTCGGAACGGCCGGCCGCTCAGCTTTTAGGCGCCTTTGGCGGGCTCACGATGGCCTCGCCGTCGAGAACGACGGTTCCCTCCTGGTTGAAACATGTCGTTTTCAGGGTCACCCTTTTTTTATCGGGGTGGATTACCGTGACCTCCACCCGGGCGGTGATCGTGTCGCCCACATAGACCGGCGCCAGAAATCTGAGCTCCTGCTTGAGATAAATCGTGCCGGTCCCGGGAAGCCGGGTGCCGATCACGGCCGAAATGAACCCGGCAGAGAGCATGCCGTGGGCAATCCGCTTTTTAAAAAAGGTCCCCGCAGCATAGACGGCATCGATATGGGCCGGGTTGAAATCGCCGGTGACGCCGGCGTACAGGTAGATGTCGCTTTCGGAAACGGTCTTGGAAAATTCGGCGGCATCCCCCACGGTAAGCCTGTCAATGGTTTTTCCGATCATCTGCGCCTCCTTTGGGCTGCATCCCCAGCAGCTATCGACACTGGCATCACCTCTCCTCGCGGCCACTAAAACCAGAGCCGGTGGCTCCAGATATCCTCCTCGAGGCTCTTCTTGTCATCCTGCAGGCTCAGATAGCGCGAGGCGTTGCGAATGGCGAGGCCCCCCTGATGGGCGAGGGCCTGAACCATGGTGATCAGGTCTTCGGGGAATTCGCGCTTCACCGCGCAGTAAAGCCGCATCACGCCGATGACTTCATCACGCGCCTTGATGGGCACGACCAGCATGGAGCGGATCCCCTCTTTGAGATCCTCCTTGCGGTACTGGATGCGGTCGTCGGTCTCCACATCGGTGATCACCACGGTTTCACCCTTCAGCGCCGCAACGGCGCTCTTGGTGGCCGAAACCGGCCCCTTGTTGAGAAATTCATCACTGAGGCCGTAGCTCGCCACCAGCTTGAGGGTGCCGGAGGGCTTGTCCAGCAGCCGGATGGCGATCCCCTTCATACCCAGCTCTTGACCGATCCTAACGGTCAGGAGATGCAGGATTTCCTTGATATCCAGGCTGGAATTGACGGCGGCGGCCAAATCCAGGAAGAGCAACGTATTGGACCGGATGCGCTCAAACAGGCGGGCGGTCTGGATGGCGATCCCCCCCTGATCGGCGAGGGCCGCCAGAAAATCGATCTCGTCCTGGGAAAATTCCCGCGGCTTTGACGTGTAAAGTGAGAGCACGCCGATAATATTACCCCGCACCCGCACCGGCACGGTCAGAATCGAGGCGATGCCCTCCTTTTTTTTGGCCTCGTGGTTTTCCAGGCGCGAGTCGGTGGTGGCGTCGCGGAAGGCCAAATGCCCTTCCTTGCCCAACCCCTGGATCAGTTTGCGGGCGCTCATGGGATTGGCGTGCAGGTAGCTGTCAGACAAGCCCATCTGGGCCACCGGCACAAACAGATCTTCGTCTTTTTCAGTCAGAAAGAGACAGGCCGCTTTGCCGCCCATCGTCTCGACGGCGTTTGTGACGATCATGTCCAGCAGCTCTTGCTTTTTCAGGGAGGACCCGAAAGCGCTGCTGACGTTGCAAAAGGTTCGAAAGTAATCGGTTTTTTGGGTCATGGTCTGCTCTCCTCACACCGCCTGTTCGTCCAATCCGGTTTCCGTTTGACAGACTGTTACGCTTTTTTGGCCTTTGCAGCCGTCGCAGTCTTGCGCTTGCCCCCCGATGCGCCTGCCGTTTTGGCGCTGGGTCGGGCAGCGCGCCGCGGCCGGCCTGCAGGCTGGTCGCGCGCCTTGAGCCACTCGATGATTTTGGGTGAAAAGGCACGCTGGCACTTCGAGCTCACATAGATCCCGATGTGCCCGGTTTCCAGGCAGATATCCTCGGTATCCTTGCTGCCCACCCGTTGGCACAACAGCTCGCAGGCAGCAGGGGGCACCAGGTGGTCGAATTTGCCGTAGAAGTTGAGCAGCGGCATGGTGATATTTTTGAGCTCCACCCGCTCGCCGCCCACCTCCATCTGGCTGTTGATCAACAGATTTTTCTGGTAGCAATCCCTGACAAACTGGCGGAAGGTTTCGCCGGTAATGTCCGGGCTGTCGAAAATCCATTTCTCCATCCGGATGAAGTTTTCGACAAAATCTCTTTTGTCCATGTTTTCTAAAAACCCGACATACTTGTCAATCATCAGGCGCGCCGGGTTCAGCAGCAGAAAAGCGAAGTTCATCAAGTCCGCGGGGATATTGCCGAAGGTGTCCACCATGCGGTCCACATCGATGGCCTTCATCCAGATGTGCAGCAGCCCCTGGTTGGTGTCGAAGTTGGTGGGGGTCACGGTGGTCACCAGATTTTTGACCTTCTGCGGGTGAAGGGCCGAATAGATCACGCTGAAAGTCCCACCCATGCAGATGCCCATCAGGTGCAGTTGCGAAAGCTGGTGCCGCTCGAGGATAAAATCGACGATATTGTCCATATAGCCGTTGACATGGTCGTCGATGGTCAGGAATTTGTCCTTGCGGGTGGGATAACCCCAGTCGACCATGTAAACCTCGACCCCGCCGTCAAGAAAGTTTTTGATCACACTGCGGCCCGGCTGCAGATCCAGCATGGTTTCACGGTTGATCTGGGCATAGACCACCAGCAGCGGGTGCTTGAGCTGCACCCCGCCGGCGGGCATGTAATGCTTCAGCCGGACGCGGTCCTCCTCATAGACGATACGGAAAGGGGTTGGCCCCAGCTCGGTGTCCAATACACCGAGCATGACATCTGCAGCTTTCTGCGCGCGCTTGCCGACCTTCTCGGCGTCTTCGACAAGCTTGGCCATTATCAGGTCGACGGGAATTCCTGGCTGAGCCATCGCTGCACCTTCTTTCTGATTTATTACCGCAATTCGACCGGGTGAGGTCCCGCCGTCTATTTGGCGGCTTTTTTCTCGAGTGTTCGGATTTTTTTCTTCAGGATGTAAATTTCCTTGTAGAGTGCGTCCATATCACGGTTGGTGGGGACCGGCAGGCTTTTGAGCACATCCTGCAACAGGTCGTCCCGGCTGGCCTGATAATCCTCGCAGGCGCCCAGCACCCGCGACAGAGTTTGGGTGTATTCGGGGGTTTTAAAAAGCGTCATGTAATGCCCCTCGAGGATTTTGACCCACATCTGGTAGTAGTCTTTGGGTTTTTCCGGCAGAGCCCCTTTTTCGGCGAGTTCGGCCACTTTCTCTTGCAGGACTTTGACGGACTGCTCCATGGGCAGGTAGAGGATGTTGGCAAACTCGGCCAGTCCGTTTTGCAGCAGGACGAACTTATCGAGGGTGCGGTGCGCTTTTTCCTGGTAGAAGCGGGTCAGCCCCAGTTGCGGAACCTGCAGAAATTGCTGAAACTCCTGCTCGTAGATTTCGGCCCAGGCCTTGAAAGTCTCCTGGTCGAGCCCCTCGAACTGGTAGGCTTCAACCGACTCCCCCATCCGGCCGGCTTTTTCCATAAACTGCCGCTGAAGGGCGAAGGTGCTGTTCCAGGCGCCCTCGAGCAGTCTCAGCAGCACGTCGGGCATGACGCCGATGCCCTTTAAAACGGCGTCGGCACTGCCGCTCTCCCCCATACCGGCCGACAGCGCCGTCAGCGATTTGATGTAGGACGACCATGAGGCCTTGGTGCGGGTGAGCGGCCCCTCCGGTTGGCCTTCAACAGGATCCAGCGCCGTGGTCCACTGCTTCATCACCGGCCCCCAGAAATCGGTGGCCATCTTCATCCACGCGGAAAGCATCGATTCCGGTCCGGCGACTGCTTCTGACCTGTCGTTCATATCTCACCTCGCTGGCGCGATCGGTTTATGCCATTTACCGCACAGGGCGACTTCGGAG
>JAWOJK010000132.1:0-9245 GCA_046481705.1 Desulfobacterales bacterium
ATCAAGCAGGCCGGACGGAGGGGGTCGTTTTGGGGGCCTCCACCAGCCTGCAGGCAGGGTCAATGGGATGGAAAGTCAAATCCTAAACGTCACGCAAGAAGGCGGGAGTAAGAATCAAGTTCTGCGCCAATCCACATTCCGCGGCGGCGGCGGTTTTACTTAAGTGGCTGTCGATGTGTAAGATTTTTTGGCTTTAGACGGGTTGAGATTTTTGTGACGTTACCGTCAATGCTGAATCTTCCTGAGCCCGTGTGATTTGAAGCGTGACCATTCGTAAGGGCTCTAGTACAAAATAATTCGATCAACTGTGTGATATACTGCACGATCAATTTGATCGGAATGCACCATCATGCACACTGCCAAGACGGGCCACCGGCGGCTGATGAGGCGTTTGAACGGTCGCTTGACCGCAGCCTGGCCTCTTCTGCACACCAACCGCGGGCGGCTCTTGTTTTGAACCATTCATTCCCTCACGAAAGATCTCCTGTTCCTGTTACTACCCCAGCCAGGCGTATCGGATTTCGATCGGGTAGACGGTGAGGCCGCCGGCCAGGGCGGAGGTGAAGGACAGGCTGATGGGATAGGCTTCAAGCGGTGCGTGGGCAGCCGAACCGGCCAGCTGTGCGTTTAGAAAATCCTTGAGGGCGCCGTCTGCGAACGTGAAGGTGTCCTCCGCCACGGTTGACGCAACAACCGCCGCGCCGTTCAGCACAAGGTCAAACGGTGAGCTTTCAGGCGTCATGTCGAGGGCGGGGGCAAAAAACCGGTGGCCGGGTTGGATGCCGGTCAGGGCGCTTGGCAGGCGGCCGCTGCGGTCCGCCGCCGGCGGCAGCAGCAGGACGCGGCCCGCGGCCTCCGGCCGGCCCAGCCAGACGCCGGCGCCCTTGGCGGTGGCCACCACGACCCAGTAGGGCTGGGGAAAGAGCGCCAGCCGAAGGCCGAAGTCCACCCGGTAATAGCCCATCACCCCGGCCTCGCCGATGATGAGTTGGGCCGCGGCCAGGGCCTTGCCGGACGGCCCGCCGTTCCAGTCCTCCTGAAGCTCCACCCGGAGGTCCGTTCCGGCCGCGTGGGCCAGCAGCGGCAGGCCCAATCCGGTGGCCGTCAGGGGGGCGCCAGGGGTGAATTGAACCGCCGCCCGGCGTTCGGCTGCCAGGGCGACCCCGTGGGCCGCATCCCCCAAGGGGTGCTGGCCGTCTGACCCGTTCACCGCCATCGCCGGATTGGCGCCGAAGGCCGCCGCTACCCTCAGAGAAACCGCTTCCACCAGGGCGCCGGGGTGCAAGCAGACGTCAACGCGACGGGTGGCGGCCTGGCCGCCGGGAAACCGGAGGCGGATTTTCTCCCCGCTGGGCGCGGCGCTTTCCTGGGCGCAGAGGGTTTGCCGCGTCAGGTGGTAGTGGACAGCGAGGCTGTTGAGCTTCACCTGGCAGGGGGCGTCGGATTCTATTACCAAGGGCACCTGCAGTCGGTCGGGAAGGACCGCTGCGGTGCCTTTTTTTTTGGCGTCTTCCCGAAGCGCTGTGAGATGGTCGTCCAGCAGGGCCTGCAGGGCGTCGGCCAACAGTTCGCCCCCCTTGCCGTTCGCGTCGGCGTTGGGGGCGGTGTCGCGGATCTCGCCGGGAAGCTGCCAGAAAAGCCGGGTGCTGCGGGTGTCATCGATCACGCTGCCGGGGGCGGCGAGGCCGATGCGCGGGCCAGTGGGGTAGCAGCGCACCACCACGGCCGTCAGGTCTTCGGGGGCCAGCGCCAACGCGCTGCCGGCGGCGTTTACCAGGCGGACGGCAAAGTCGGCGCTGATGAATTCGGTCTCCAGTTCGGAACCGTTGGGGGCGCTGGTCGTGGCCTCGGGGGCGACGGCATCCCCGTCCATGCGGTAAAACCGGATGTCGCCGGCGGTCTTCAGGGCGGCGCCCATTTCCCATCGCTCCCCGGCGTATTCGACTGCGCCGATCTCCCATTCCTTGGCTGCCTGGGCCCCCGCCGAAGTGCCGGCGATTGTTTCCGCCCCGCGGCCGGGGGTATGTTCCGCCGCAAAATAGGTCCTCCCACCGTGGGAGCGGATGGCGACCCGGGCGATTTTCCAGGGTCTTTCCAAGCGCACGCGCACGGCCTGCGCCAGGGCGGGCGTCTGCTCCAGCGTCGCCGAAATCGGGCTTGCCGCGGAGACGGCGTTGTGGTCGTGCGCCAGAAAAGTCGCCGAAAACCCGGTCTTGTCGCGGTCCACCACGATCCGATCCGGCTGGCCGCCGGTCTTGAAATCCAGCAGGACCACCTCGCGGTAAAACTGACCTCCGCTGCCCGCAACGGCCGTGGTGAGGTTCCGGCCGGCAGCGCCGCCGGGGATATCGGTGATGGAAAGTTGCATGCATCAGCCTCGCGGGGTCGTCCTGAAGCGTTCGTAATCGGTCTGAAAGTTTTTGTAATCGGTGCTGAATTTTCGAAAATTGGTTTCGAAGCCGCGATAGGTGCTGGTGAAGGTCCTCAGGTCGGTGTTGACCCGCTGCAGATCGGTGGCGAATTTGCCGTAATCGGTGCGGAAGGCCTGGTAGGCGCCGGCAAAAGTTTGGAAATCGGCGGCGAACTTGTCGTAGTCGGCCCGGAAGGTTTCCAGCGCGGCGAGGCTGGCCCCGCTGGCGGTCCGAAATTCAGCGTAGCTGCGGCCGAAGTCCTTGTAGCGGCTGCTGAAGTCGGCGAAGTCCTGGGCAAAGCGGGTGAAGTCGCGGGCAAAGACGGTGTAGTTTTCGGAAAACCGCCCGTGGTTCTGGTTGAAGTCGGCAAAGTTGCGGCCGAAGGCGCCGTAGTCGCGGTTGAAGGCCGTGTACTCCTGGGAGAAGCGGGTGTAGGTGCTGCTGAAGGTTTGGTAGTCCCTGCTGAAAATGGTGTAGTTGCTGTTGAACGTGGCGTAACGGTTGGAAAAATCGGTGAAGCGCGTATTGAATGTACCAAAGTCCGTCCGAAACCGCGTCATTTCGGCCGTGAACTGCTCGTAGTCCCGCCGGAAGGTGCCGTAGTCGCTCTCGCTGCTGCCGAGGCGGGATTCGAGCCCCGCCAGGCGCTCGGCCAGCGCCCCGCTGATGCCGATTTGACCGACCCGGCTGTCCACCGTTTTTTTGAGGTTGGTGGTGGCCCGGCTGACCGTGGCCAGGGTCCCCATGCCGGCGGCCCCGATGTTGCGGTGGGCGATGTCCAGGGTGGGCATCAGGGTCAGCTGGGTATCCAGCGGCAGCTGCGGCAGGCGGGTGGCCATGAAGTGGCGGATGGTGCGTTCGGCCGCTTTCTGACCGACGGCCTCGCCGGCCCGTCCGCGCTGGCCGGCCACGTAGCTGTGAACGCTGCTCAGCAGGCGCTCCAGCAGCGCGTCTTTGTCGGTTTCGCCGTTCCGGATCCGCTCAAACTCACCGTCCAGAACGTTCTTCTGGCTTGTAAGACCCGCGTAGGCCTGGAACCAGGGGCCGACCCAGTCCTTGAGGCGCACCCTGCAGGCGGCCGCGGCGGTGACCATGGCCGCATCATCGTCGGGGTGAACCAGGGCGGTCACCAGGGCGTCGTGAAAGCTCCAGTGGTTGAGCAGCGCCCGGGTGTTGACGGTGTCCGTGACGCGCTCGCGCCACGTCTGGAAATAGATGTCCACGGCCCCGCGCAGCTCGGAATTGCGCTCCAGGCCGTAGGCCGCTGCGATGGTCTGCAGCCCCGCAAGGGTGTCGAGGGGTGTGGCGGCGGCCGGGTCCAGGCCTCTCAACGCGGTTTCCAGGGCGGCCTGCTGGGCCTGGGTGAGCGCTTCGCAGGTGGGGGTCCGCAGGGTCATCCGCGTCTCTCCGAGCGGATTGGTGCGCAGGCTCAGGACGGGCCCGAACTGCATGCCGAAGCCCGCAAACGACTGGAGGTTGCCCCAGCTGGCGGTCAGGGTGAGGGCCGCATTCGGCCGCGGCTTCCCCGAGGCCGCGTCGCTTACCGCCACCAGCAGGTGAAGCGGTTGCCCCAAAAATCCCGTGTCCCGCACCGGGCGCAGCGCCACCCTGAAGCCCGTGCCGCTGGCGGCCTGCAGCGCGGCCACGGCGTTGCGCAACTCGCGCAGCTCCGCCAGCAGCGCGTCGCGCGGTGGTTCGGTGGCCCCCGGCGGCCGGCGGCCGGTGAGGACCATCACGATTTCCGTGAAGCGCTCCGGCCCCACCTGGGGCACATCGCGCACCTGCTGCAGGGTGGCGAAAGCGCCCCCCAGGGCGGTGCGGCGCTCCAGGATGCGCTGGCCCACGCGCAGCCCCACGTCCAGCTCGCCGGGGATCTCGATGGTCTCGGCGATCTCCCGCGCGCTGGCCGCGCGGTTGAGAAAGTCCAGGACCTTGCGGGCCTCCGCGGCGCTGAGGTCATCGGGTTTGAAATAGGTTTTGGCCATTTGGCGCAACCCGTAGAAAAAACGGGGGGCGGCGGCTCCCCGGTCGATCCGGATTAAAAGTTGCCGAGATTGGACTTGATCTCCCCGATCCGGGCGTTGATCTGGGCGAGCGTTCCCTGGAGGGTCTCGCGGTTGAGGGGGTCGATGGCCACCACTTTGTTTTCGATGTCGCTGAGGGAGACCTGCAGCGCCTGGCCCACCTCGCGGGTCGTTTCCATCTGCAGTCCCAGGGTGGAGACCGATTGCCGGATGCCGGACACCTCGGCGCTGATCGCCTTTACCCCGGCGTCGGCGGCGGTGATCTTGCCGCTGACCGCCCCCACCGCAGCCGCCTGACCGACCAGGGCGTTGAGCGCCGCCCCGGCGCCAACCCCGGCGCCGACGCCGGCGCCGGCGAACTCCAGCACATCCAGCTTCATCTGGGTGTTTACGGCCTGTTTGACCGTTTGGGTCAAGACCCCCAGGAACGGCGGCGGGTTCACCACCTCCATCTGGTCCATGGCGCGTTCGGCCGCCATCATGGCCTTCTGCCGGCCGATCAGCCCCTTCTGGCCGAAGTGCTCGGCCATGGCGTCGCGGATGCCGTTGATGGACACCTCGTAGTCTTTCGTGACGCGGTTGCCCACCACCTCCACGATTTTGCCCACCTCCAGCACCAGGTCGTCCAGGTACTCGAAGACCCAGTTGCCGACCCAGTCGCGGAAATTCACCTGGATGGAGCTGACGCCCCGGCCGAAATCCGGGGTTCGCGGGTCGATGTCGTTCTTGACGAAGGCCAGCACGGTGGCCCGGTTGTCGCGCCACCTGCCGCTGACCAGCCCACCGTACTGGAAGCCGTTGTGCTGGTAATAGGCGTCCGCCCAGCGGCGCATGGTCTGGCTGCCCGTGCGCTGGTACTCGCGGCTGACCACCTGAAAGGCGCCGCGGACGCGGGCATCCGCCGGGGTGGCGGTCTGCTTGAGCGTTTCGGCGACGCTCAGCCCCGTGCCTTCGATGGTGGCCTGCAGCGCCTCGGACACCTGGTTTTCCTCGGCCGGCGACAGGCCCGCGGCGTGCTCGGCGGTCACCTGCACCTGGGCTGTCCCCTGGCTGTCCACCTGCACCGACAGGGCGCGGTCGCCGACACCGGTCCGGGCGTTAAAGCCGCTGGCCGCCCGCAGCCTGCCCCAGGAGCAAAAGAAGTCCACCCAGGGCAGCGGCGAGGGCACCTCCCCGGCGAGGGTCCGCACCTGGGCGGTGATCTCGGCCACCTGCCCGAGGACGAAGCTGGCCTCGCTGGTCTGCAGCGTGATGCGGTACTGCTGGCCGAGTGGTGCCAGGGCATCCAGGGTTTCCTGCTGGCTGGCGTCGCGCGACTCCAGGGTCGTCAGCCGCGTCTGAAGATTGCCGATGTCGCTGCTGTTCTGGGCGGTGCTGGTTTCCACGGCCGCCACCCGCCCGTCGAGCCCCTGGATCAGGACTTGCAGTGCCTGGCCGATATTGATGACGCCTTTGACCAGTTGGTTCCAGTCCTCCGACCGGATCAGCTGGCCGTCAGCCTTGCCGTCGAGTTTTGCCAGGGCCGCAATTTCACTTTCAACGCTCATGATAGTCCTCCTCGCACAATATCGTGCTCAACTGCCAGCAGGACGCGCACTCCCGCTGGTCTTACGCGCTGGATGGCCTGCCAGACCCGGTCCAGGACGGCCGGGTGAATGGTTTCGCCGGCGTGTCGCCGCTGCAGCCGCACCAGGGCCGCAAACGGCTGGCGCGCGCCCCACTGGAACCAGACCGCGGCCACCGCCGGGTAGGCAAACACCACCTGGTCGAAGCGGCTTTCAGGCGGCCCCAAAACCTTTGAAGGTGAAAGCCCCGTCAAACCCAGCGGGGCGCCCTCGCGATAGCGGCCCGGGTATGGGGCCGATACCCCCGCCGGCGGCGGCAGCCAGCGGCCTTCGCAGGTCCAGGCCGGTCCCGCGGGCAGCGGGGCAGGGCTGGGAGCCTCCAGCGACAGGTAGCGCCAGGTGGTCGTCCCCCGGGGCAGCCGCGGCACGGCCGGAATGCCGCCCGCCACGATGCGGTCCTCGGAGGGCTTGACGCGCATCACGAGCTCCGCCGGGTCGACCGCTGCGCTGACGGTGAAAACGCCGCCGGCCTCGTCCCAGGTGCCCAGGTCGGCGCTCACCGCGTCGCTCCAGAAAACGGTGTTGACCGCGGTTTCCGGGGCGCTGCGCAGCGGGCCGTTAAAAAGTGCCCACCCCCCGGCAGCGGGGCCGAAACGCTGCCAGCGGCCGCCGGACAGTCCGCGGTTGAAGCGCCAGGCCCCCCGCTTTTCGGGCGGGCCTTCCGAGGGGTAGAAGCGCGCGGCCTTTCCCTGGGGCACCCAACGCTCCGCAGCCTCCTGGTACTGGGCGAGGTCGCGCCCGTCGAAGCGCAAGAGGCCGCGGCGGGTGGCAAACCACACCAGCCCGTGGGGGTCGGGGAAAATGGCGGCGACCGGGCCGTCTACCAGGTCGGGGTAGGCCTCCAGCAGGGTTTGGTAGGCAAGTCCGTCTTCCTGGCGGGCGATGTAGCGTGCCAGGCCCGCATCGGTGCCGATCCACAGGGAGGCGTCCGGGCCCGCGCAGAGGCTGGTGACCGCCGGCAAAAACACGTCGTTTTGGCCGGGCAGGGCGGCCGGGTCCAAGGGCGCCCAATCGATTTCCTGGTCGGCGGCGCCTTCGCCGCGGTAGACGTACCAGTCCTCCAGGCCCGGCTGGTACTGGAAAAGGCCCAGCTCCCCGCCGAAGTAAAGCACCCCGTCGCCGTCGCGGGCGATGGCCCGCACGGGTGTGGCCTGCAGCGCCAGGGGGCTCAGGCTGTTGTCGGCGCCGAGGCGGAAGGCCCCGCCGACCGTGCCCACCAGGGTGCTGCCGGCGGCCTCGGGCAGGAGGGCGTGAACGGCCTGGCCGGCCAGTGCCGGCACGGCTTCGGCGGCCAACGGCGCCCCCGGGGCGGGATACAGCGGCAGCAGCAGCAGGCCGGCGGCGGTGGCGATCATCAGCTCGCCGGGGCGCTCCGCCAAGGCGTGGACGACATCCAGGGCTGTGGAGGTCAGCACCTCTTCCCAGCCGGCGCCGTCGTGGCGCCAGAGCTCCCCGTTGCCGGCGCGTGCGGCGGCCACCCAGAGGACGTGGTCCGCGGTCTGGCAGATGGCCGTCACGGCCGTTGCCGGCGCGCCGCTGACCGTCGTCCAGGGGCCGGCGGCGGCAGCCTCGGCGGGGGTGGTTTCGGTCGGCAGCGACTCTGCACGCAACAGCCCGTCCGCCCGTCCCAGCCAACAGGTGCAGGCCGGCCGCAGCCGCAGGGTCTCGCCCTTGGCCAGGGTGCCGCGCCAGGCGATGCCGACGCCGGTTTGCCAGGTCTTGCCGGCCGCGAAGATCTCGATCATCGGCCGTTCGGCGCCGCCGTCGGCCTCAGCGCGGATATAGACGCTGGGGGCGGCCGCCGCCAGCCCGTCGTTTGACACCTGCCAGCGCATCAGCGGCCCCAGCCGCTTCAGTTGCGGGTCGTCGTCCTTCAGGTTGCCCAGGCTGTGGGCCTTTTGGCGCACCGTCACGATCGGTGTGAATTCCTCCACCGCAAACGAGCGCTCGACGGCTTCCGCCGGCTGCTCTAAATCCGGCGGAAGCTCGGCCTCGACCGCCGCCCGCAGCGCCTTCACGGTGCCAAGCCCGTTGCGGTAAAGGGCCACGAAGCGCTTCAGGCGGGTGCGGTAGGCCTCGACGCTTTCCCGCAGCTCGGGCGGCTCGCGCCAGGGCGGCAGCGACAGCAGCGCCCCCAGGCGCGCCAGGTCGTGGATGTAGGGGAAGCTTTCCACCGCCAGGCGGTCGTCGCTGACCGCGGGGTCCGGCGCCCCCAAACCCCGCGCGGCCCGGTCCCGCAGAAAATAGGGGTCGAAGCGGGCCTGGTCGGCCACCGGCAGCCAGTGGGCCTGCATCACGGCGGCCAGATCGCGGTCGAGGCCGTCAAGCACGCCGCCGACGGCGCGCATGAAGATCGCCAGCAGCCCACTGTCGCCCGCTTCGGGTCGGTAAAGGCTCGGCAGGTGGTCGCGGATCTGGGTGTACTTAGCCATCGCTGGTCTCTTCCTTGGCATCGACCGCGGTCAGGGACACCTGTTCAAAAGGCGCCAGCACGTGGGCGTCGCTCGTCGCGGCCTTTTCCCCCAGGACGCGGCTGAGCCCGCTTTCCATGGTGAAGGTGAACTGGACGCGGTAGGGGGCCAGGTCCGCCGCGCCGGGCAGCGGCGTCAGGCTGCCGTCCAGCACCCCCTGCAGGGCGGCGTCGATTTCGGCTGCGGTCAGCGCCGCGCCGGCCGGGTCTCCGGCGATCTGCACAACCTTCAGGAGCTTGCCGTAGGAAAGCGTTCGCAGCGCTGTGGATGCCGGGCTGGCGGCGGCGTTGAGGCTGTTGGCCGCGGTCAGCAGCCGGCCCAGGAGGGCCTGGACGGCCGGTTTGTCGGGCGGGTTTGCGGTTTGCGGGTAGCCGATCAGCACCTGCAGGCGGGTCGGCAGGTTGGGGTCGACGATTTCCAGATCGCCCAGAACCGCGGTGCTGCCGGTCAAATCGGGCAGCTGGGGTTGCTCGGGGCCGCCGTCGACCGTGATGGCCGTGAGCGTCACATCCTGGATTTCCGGAACCCTCAATATCAGCCCGATCAGACGGTTGGTGCTGCCCGCATCCTGGACCGCCAACCCGCCGAGGTAGCCCTTGATCTTGCCGCGGACGGTTATGATCACCACGGTGCGCTTCGCGCTGATTCCCGCCACCTCGTTGACCAGATCGACGCTGTGCTTTCCCGGGGCGAGCTTCACCTTGTACAGCGGGG
>JAWOJK010000218.1:0-8906 GCA_046481705.1 Desulfobacterales bacterium
GCCAGCCCCACCAGTTCCCAGAACACATACAGTTGAAGGAGCGAGGGCGCCAGTGTCATGCTGGTCATGGCCCAGGCAAAGAGCGACATGAAGGCGTAGTAGCGGGCGAAGCCCGGGTCCCCCGCCATGTAGCCCAGGGAGTAGACCTGGACCAGGCAGCAGATCAGCGCCACCACGGTGAGCATCAGCAGGCTCAGCGGGTCGATCAGAAAGCCGAACGGCACGGCGATTTCACCGGCCACCAGCCAGCGGCCGGTGACCTGCAGGGGAGCTGTCGCACCCCAGTGGCGGATCAGCAGAAAAAGCGCCCCCAGCAGAGAGATACCGACGGCCCCCAGCGACAGGCCGGCGGAAAGCCGCGGGTGTCTGCGGGTGACGACCAGGATCGCCGCGAAAGCCGCCAGGGGCGCCAGCACCGTCATAAAAGCGGCTGCCACGGTCGGGTCGAGGGTCAGGGGGTGGGTCATGGTGTGCTCACGGTTGCGATCTTTTTGGGCGCCGGCCGCCAGCGGCCGCACGCGGGTTCAGTCGAAGCGGTCGGGTACGACGGTGCCGGTCCGACGGTAAATGCAGACGATCAGGGCCAGGCCGATGGAGACTTCGGCGGCCGCCACGGCCAGGACGAAAAGCGCAAACACCTGGCCTTCGATCGACTGCCAGCGCAGGGCGGCACCCACAAAGGCGATCGCCCCGGCATTGAGCATGATTTCAAACCCCAGCAGGATCATGACGAGGCTGCGCCGCGCCACCGCGCAGCAGGCGCCCATCAGGAACAGCAGGCCGGCCAGCAGAAAAACATGGCTGTAGGGAACGATCATGCCGGCTCCTCCGCCGGCGGGTTTTTGCGCCGGACGACGCGCCTGGCGATCAGCAGGGCGCCGATCAGGGCCACCAGCAGCAGCAGCGAGACGATTTCAATCGCCAACCAGTGGTGTTTGAACACATAGTGGCCGAAGCGCGCCGGCGAGGCCACGGCCGGCTGCAGGGGCGTCGAAGCGGCCGGGTCGTGGAGGACCGTCAGGATGCCCACCGCCCCAAAGAGCGCCGCCATGCCGGCGGCCGGCAGCCACTGCCGCCGGGGGTAGAACTTTTCCGCCAGCGCCTCATCGCCCAGCATCATGATGATGAACACGAACAGCACCATGATGGCCCCGGCGTAGATGATCACCTCCAGGGCGGCCAGCAGCGGCGCCCCCAGCAGGTAAAACAGCAGGGCGCTGCCGAAAAAGGACATCACCAGGTAGACCACGGCGTGCACCAGGTTGCGCCGGGTGACGGCCAGCCCCGTGGCACACAGGATCAGGGCGGCCAGCAGATAAAACAGAATGGTCTGAAAGGTCATGGCGTCGTCTTCACCGGCCGGTGGGCCACCGGACGGTCGTTGGGGGCTTGGGCCGTCACGGCAGGTTGCTGCGGACCCTGACCGGCGGGGCTTCCCGTTCGTGCGCGCCCTTGCCGCCGGCCGCGGTCTGCACACCCGCCCAGCGGTAATAGTTGTAGCTCTTGTCCTTGCCGCAGCCGTCCACCAGGAGGTCCTCTTTTTCGAAGACCAGCTTGAGGATGTCCCGCTGGATGTTCTCGAAATCCGGCGTCAGCTGGATGGCCGCGGTCGGGCAGGCCTCCTCGCAGAGCCCGCAGTAGATGCAGCGCGCGAAGTTGATCCGGAACCAGGCCGCGCAGCGGCGGCCGTCGGGCATTTCAACCGCCTGCATCGAAATGCAGCTCACCGGACAGACCCCCGAGCACAGGTAGCAGGCCACGCAGCGCTCCCCGCCGTCGGGGTCGCGGGTCAGGACGATCCGGGCGCGGGCGCGCTCGGGCAGCGGCCGCTTGTACTCCGGGTATTCCTCGGTCACCGGCTTGCGGAAGAGGTGCCGGAAGGTGGTGGCAAACCCTTCCCCCAGGGCCTTCAAGGCCTCGAAGGCCGAGGTGCCGCCCGGTTTTTGCGGCTTCACGGCCGGAGTCTCTCCTTTAAAGTCCTGTGGGTCTTCCACTGGTTGTTCCCCTTGCAAGTCTCAAAGCAGTACGATCATCCCGGTCAGCAGGATGTTGACCAGGGCGGCCGGTACGAGCACTTTCCAGCCCAGGGCCATCAGCTGGTCATAGCGCAGGCGCGGCAGGGTGCCGCGGATCCAGATGATCACCAGGCAGACCAGCATCATCTTCAGAAACAGCCAGACCGGCCCGGGCAGAAGGGGGCCGTGCCAGCCGCCCAGAAAAAAGACCGCCACCAGCGCTCCCAGCACCTGCATGTGGACGTATTCGCCGATAAAGAACAGCCCGAAGCGCATCCCGCTGTACTCCATGTGAAACCCCGCGCCCAGCTCGTTTTCGGCCTCGGGCAGGTCAAAGGGAATGCGCTTGATTTCGGCCACCGCACTGATGAAAAAAATGGCGCAGGCGATCGGCTGGACCAGCACAAAAGGGTAGGCGGACTGGGCCGCGACGATCTCCACCAGGCTGAAGGAGCGCGCCAGGATCACCACCGGCACCAGCGACAGCCCCAGCGCAAGCTCGTAGCTGATCATCTGGGCCGCCCCGCGGATACCGCCCAGCAGGCTGAACTTGGAGTTGGATGCCCACCCGCCCAGCGCCACCCCGTAAACCCCCAGGGAGGAGAGGGCGAAGATGAACAGCAGCCCCACATTGAGGTCCGCGATCAGCATGGGCACCTGCCGGCCCCAGAGGGTCAGCGGCGGGCCGAAGGGCACCACCGCGAACATCAGGAGCGCCGTCAGGGCGACCACCGCCGGGGCCAGCAGAAAGATGATGCGGTCGGCTTCAGCCGGCACGGTGTCCTCCTTGGTCAGCAGCTTGACGGCGTCGGCGATGGGCTGCAGCAGGCCGAATTTTCCGGCGCGGTTGGGCCCCCGGCGGACCTGCATACGGGCCAGCAGCTTGCGCTCGACCCAGACGAGGTAGGCGGCCACCACCAGGACCGTGGTCAGGATGACCCCGATCTTGGCGAGCAGCAGCACAAAGCCGGCGATCCACACGACCATGGCGGCGGTCAGCTCCTTTCGTCTTCCGGCGCGGCGGCGCGCTGGTCGGTCGCCCGCTGGATGTGTCCGGGGGCGATCCGGGTGCCGGATGGCCCCAACAGCTGCCAGTTGAGGTCGCGGTGGCGCGGCACCACCAGGACGCCGGGGGCCGTATGGGCGCAGACCGCGAGGGTGGCTTCAAAGCAACCGCCGCTGGCGTTGATTACCAGCCGGTCGCCGGCGGCAAGCCCCAGGGCTCCGGCGGATTGCGGGCCAAGGCCGACCCGCGGGGGGGCATCAAGCGCCCGCAGCGGTGGTGACAGGGCCGAAAGCGTCTCGGTGCCGAAGGTGCGCTGGGCCAAGAGCAGCGTTAGGCCGTCGGGGCGTGCGGCTGCCGTGGTTTCCACGGGTGACGTGAACGGGGCGGCCCCGCCGAGCGGCAGGCGTACGCCCTGTTCCGGCAGATCGCCCGTCTGCGGCAGGCGCGCAAACTCCGGCAGGACATCCGCGATGCGGGCCGCAAGGTTGCTGGCACCTGAGGTCTGCGGGTCGGTGGCGAGCCGCGAGAGGAGACGCCAGGCCGGGATCGGCCTGCCGCCGGGCAGGCCCGCGGCGTAGTCCCGGGGAGGATGGCCGCCCGTGCCGGTTTGGGCAATCGGAATTCCGCCGGTCAGCACCGGCGCTGCCGTCTGGACGCGCCCCTCCTGGTTGACGAGGATGCCGCCGGCTTCGAAGATCGTGGCGGTCGGCAGCAGCACCTGGGCCCGGGCGGCGGTGGCGGTGGGCAGATAGTCCAGCACCACCAGCAGCTCCAGGCGTGCCAGGGCGCGCTCCAGGCGCGGCCGGTCGGGGAAGCTGCCCAACGGGTCGGCCTCCGCCACCACCAGGGCCTTGATGCGGTCGGCCTCGATGGCGTCCACAACGGCTTCCAGCGAGGCCCCGGGCACCGACAAGCGCGCGGCGCTGAAGGCCCCGGCGCCGGGCAGGAGGTAAAAAAGGCCGCTTCGCTCGCGGCCGACGGCCAGCAGCCGGGCGCAGTCGGCGGCAAAAGCGGGCAGGGCGTCGGGCACCGTCTCGGTGCCGCAGACCACCACCGGACGGCGGCAATCGGTCAGTTCGACCGCCGCATCGGGGTCGGGGCTGGCCGGCAGGGCATCCCAGAACGCCCGGGGTAGCTCGGCCAGCCCCTCCACCGTCCGGGCCGACAGCGCGCCTTTGACCACGGCGCCCAGGAAGGCGGCCAGGCCTTCGGGCGCCAGAGGAACATGCCGAAATTCAAGCGGCAGGCGCACCGGCCGGGGGTCTGCCACCAGGATGGAAGCACCGCGGCGCTGGGCCTGGCGCAGCGCCAGCGCCAGCATCGGGGCCTCGTTGAGGGGGTCGGCGCCCACGACGATTACTGCGTCCGCGGTTTCGATCTCCTGCAGCGAGATCGCCAGTTCGGGGTCCAGGCCGGCGACGGCCGCACCTACCCGGGCGGCGAGACCGGCGCTGCCGAAGAACACCGGCGGCCGCCAGTTGTTCGCCCGGCACAGGCGCGCCAGGAAGGCTTGGGTTTCCAGGCTGCTGCGAAGCCCACCGATGGCGGCGACCGTGTCTGGACCGGCGCTTGCGCTGATTCGGGCCAGCTGCCGGCGGGCGAACTCGACCGCCTCCGGCGCGGGCTTGAGCGCATCCCCCACCCGCGCCTGGCGGGGGCGATCGGGCAGATCGGCATAGAAAAAACCGTAGCGGCCGCGGTCGCAGATGAAATGGCCGTTGACCGTCGGGCTGTGCCCGGCTTCCTGACGGACCATCTGGCGATAGCGGGCGCTGGCGACCGTGCGGCAGCCCAGGCTGCAGTGCAGGCAGACCGAGGCGGCGCGCTGGAACTCCCAACGCCGCCCGCAAAAGCGCGACGGCTTGTCGGTGAAGACCCCGGTGGGGCAGATGTCGATCAGGTTGCCGGCAAACGGGCTTTCCAGGGGGCCGTCGGCGAAGCGGCCGAAGTAGACCCGGTTTGCGATTTGCATCGCCCCGAGGTCAAAGCAGCCGGCAACCTCCTGGTAAAAGCGCACGCAGCGGTAGCAGTGGATGCAGCGGTTCATCTCGTGCTGGACGAGCGGGCCGAGATCCTGGTCGTGGTAGGTGCGTTTGGGGCCGCGGTAGCGCCGCAGGCCGTGGCCGCCGGAGATCGTCGTGTCCTGCAGCAGGCAGTGGCCGCCTTCGTCGCAGACCGGGCAGTCGTGGGGGTGGTGGAGCATCAGCCACTCGATCACGTGCCGGCGGAAGTCCACCGCTTCGGGATCGGTGGTGGAGACCACCATCCCGTCCAGGGCCGCCACCATGCAACTCATCTGGATGCCTTTGACCGGGCCTGCCACAAACTTCACGGCACACACCCGGCAGGCGCCCACGGCCCCCAGGGCCGGGTGGAAGCAGAAGCGCGGAATCATGATGCCCAGCTTTTCCGCGGCTTCTATGACCTTGGTTCCTGCGGGAACCTCGATTTCCTGTTCGTCGATAACGAGTTTGGGCATCGCGGGTGCTCGGTTTCGGTGGCGGCGGTTCCGTCGCCGGGGATTCAAAGGTTCTCAGCGCTCCCGCAAAGGGCAGCGGCCCAGGCGGATATGCGCCTGGACTTCGTCCTCGAAGTAGGTCAGCAGGCTCTCCAGGGGCGAGGCCGCGCCGGGCGCAAAGGCGCAATAGGACCTCCAGAGGTGCTCGCCCATGCGCTGGAGCATGGGAATGAATTCGGGCTCGCCCCGGCCGTCCTCGATCCGCGCCAGCAGGTCGCGGATATAGGGCAGGCCCTCGCGGCAGGGGGTGCACCAGCCGCAGGACTCGCGTGCGAAAAAGGTGATCAGGTTGAGGGTCGCCGCCACCAGGCAGGTCTTGTGGTCGAAGACCATGATGGCGCCCGTGCCCAGCCGGTGGCCGGCCTGCTGCAGGGATTCGAAGTCCATCGGGATCTCGTAGAATTCCCGCGGCATGAAGCGCGTGGAGGCCCCCCCGGGCAGGCAGGCCTTGAACGTCGAGCCCGGCAGCATGCCGCCGGCATGGGTTTCGATGATTTCGCGGAGCGGCACCCCCATGGGCAGCTCGAAGCAGCCCGGCTTGCGGACCTTGCCGCTCACGCAGAAAATCTTGGTGCCCGCGCCGGTCTCGGTCAGGGCCAGGTTCTTGAACCACTCCGGGCCGTTGCGGATGATGGGGGCTACGCAGGCCAGGGTTTCGACGTTTTGCAGGACGGTCGGCTGGTCCCAGAGGCCTTTTTCGGTCGGGTAGGGCGGCGGCTGCTTCGGGTTGGGGCGTCGGCCCATCAGGGCGTTGAGCTGGGCGCTGCCCTCGCCGCAGATGTAGCGACCGCCGCTGCGGTGAACGACGATGTCGAAGTCAAACCCGCTGCCCAGGATGTTTGCTCCCAGCAGCCCGGCCCGGCGCGCCACCTCGCTTTGGCGCTCCAGGATGCGGGCCGCGCTCTCGTATTCCGGCCGGATGAAGACGATGCCGTGGCACGCCCCCTCGGCAAACGCCGTGAGGGTCATGCCCTCGATCAGAAGGTGCGGATCGGCGTGGATCAGGACCCGGTCCTTGAACGTGCCGGGCTCCATCTCATCGGCGTTGCACACCAGGTAGCGCGGGCGGGGGGCGTCGTCGGCCACCGTCATCAGCTTGCGCCCGGTGGGAAAGGCGGCCCCGCCGCGGCCCTGCAGCATGGCGTCCAGGATCTGCTGGCGGACCGCCTGGGGCGAGAGGGTTTGCAGCGCCGTCTGCAGCGCCTCGTAGCCGCCGCTTTGGCGGTACTCTTCGAGAGTGGCGATCCGGTCCGGCTGCCGGTTGCGAAAAAGAACCTGGGGATACGGGGCCTGCGCCGGGATCATGGACTTGCCTCCGCCGCCGGGGCGGTCTCCTGACCCCTGCTTTTCAGGGTTTGCAGCAGGGCGTCGAGGCTTTCCAGTGTCAGCGGGCCGTAGACCCTCTGGTTGACCAGGATCGCCGGCGAGCGGTCGCAGTAGCCGATGCAGCAGACCGGCAGGAGGGTGAAAAGGCCGTCCGGGGTGGTTTCGCCCATGGCGATCCCCAGCCTGCGGGACAGGTGTTCGGCCAGGGAGTCGGCCCCGTTCATCCAGCAGATCACGCTGTCGCAGACATGGATCACGTAGCGCCCGACCGGTTCGCGGTAGATGAAGGTGTAGAAGGTGGCCAGCTCGTCGATTTCCACCGGCGTCATGCCCAGCAGATCGGCCGCCTCGGCCACGGCCGCGTCGCTGAGGTAGCCGACATGCGCCTGAAGGGCCAGCATGATGTCGACCACCAGTTCGCGGGGGTGCGCGGCGGCGGCGATTTTTTGTCTGAGGTCTTCCGTCAGTGGCGTCGGCAGCATGGGCGGTCCTAACGATCGATGTCCGGCAGAATATAGTCGAGCGAACCGATGATGGCAATCAGGTCGGCGATGCTCCCCCCCACCGCCAGCAGCGGCATCACCTGCACATTGGCAAAACCGGGCGAGCGGATGTGCAGCCGGTAGGGGTAGCCCAGACCGTCGCTGACCACGTAGTAGCCCTGCTCGCCGCGGGGGATTTCGCAAGCCGCGTAGGCCTCGCCGCGGGGGATGCGCGGCCCGCGGGTGACGTTGACGAAGTGGTGGATCAGGCTCTCGATGTCGTGCAGCATATCCTCGCGGCGGGGAATCACGTAGCGGTAGTCGTCGCTGACATGGCGACCCGCGGGCATCAGGGCGGCCGCCTGGGCGATGATCCGCAGGCTCTGGCGCATCTCCTCCAGCCGCACGCGGTAGCGGGCGTAGCAGTCGCCCTCGCTGGCGGTGGGGATTTCGAAGTTGAAGTTCTCGTAGCCCGAATAGGGCATCTGTTTGCGCAGGTCCCAGGCGAGGCCGCAGGCGCGCAGGTTGGGCCCGCTGACGCCCCAGTCGAGGGCGTCGTCCAGTGAGATCCGGCCGATGCCCTCGGTCCGCGCGCGGAAGATGGGGTTGCGGGTGGTCAGGGTCTCGTACTCCCGCAGGCGCTCCGGGAAAATCCGGACGAACGCGTCCAGCGGCGCGCGCCAGCCGGCCGGGAGGTCGGCGGCGACCCCGCCGATCCGGAACCAGGAGGGGTGCAGCCGGCCGCCGGTGATGCTCTCCACGATGTCGAGGATCATCTCGCGTTCGCGGAAGGCATAGAAATTGGGCCCCATGGCGCCCAGATCGTGGGCGAAGGTGGCGAACCAGACCAGGTGGTTGCTGAGCCGGAAGAGCTCGCTGACCAGCACGCGGATCACCTGGGCGCGCTCGGGCACCGTGATGCCGGCCAGGGTCTCCACCGCCAGCACGTAGGGCAGGTTGTTGGCGGCCCCGGCCAGATAGTCGATGCGGTCGGTGTAGGGGATGAACTGGTGCCAGGTTTGGCGTTCGGCGATTTTTTCGGCCGCGCGGTGGTGGTAGCCGATATCCATGTCCAGCCCGACGATCTCCTCGCCGTCGAGGTCCAGAATGTAGCGCAGCAGGCCATGGGTGCTGACGTGGTGCGGCCCGAGGTTGAGCAGCAGGCGCTGCCCGCTTTTTTCGTTCACAAACAGGCCGGCATCCAGCGGCTGGTTGCGGACGGCGTCGATACGGGTGTAGGGCGCCATTTCGGTGGCGCGCCCCGGGTAGCTTTTTCTCAGCGGGTGGCCCTGCCAGTCGTGGGGCATGAGCAGCCGGCGCAGATTGGGGTGGCCGTCGAAGCGCACGCCCATCAGGTCGAAGACCTCGCGCTCGTACCAGTTGGCCGACGGCCAGATGTCGGTCACCGTGGGGCTGTGGGGGGCGTCGCCGCGCAGGGGCACCTTGAGCCGCAGCCGGCCGGCGGGCTCGAAGGACAACAGCTGATAGACTAAGCTGAAATCCGCGGCAGCGCTCGGCTGGCGGCGGGCGGATTCGTCGACGGCGGTCAGGTCATCCAG
>JAWOJK010000224.1:0-2632 GCA_046481705.1 Desulfobacterales bacterium
GTCTCTTTCGGGGTCATCGGAACCCTGCCGGCGGACTACTGTTCGACGTCAGTGCCCGAAGACTGCGTCTGGGACAAAGACCCCGCCGTCAACGATCGGCATAAGATCGACGATCTGCTGCACGCCTCGCGCAACGGTCGCGGCGACTTCCTCAGCGCGGGCAATCCCGAGCTGCTGGTGGAGGCCTTAAACGCCATCAAACAGAAGATCGAGGAGCGCATCGGAACCGGCGCCTCGGTGGCCATCAGCTCCCAGGAACTCCAGACCGGTACGGTGCTCTTCCAGGGGCTGTATGACGCCAATGACTGGACCGGCGACATCAAGGCCTTTGAATTGGTGTCCCAGGAGGAGGCCGAAGCCGATCTCAGCCTCAAGGTGGGGGCGCTCAAGCCCACACCCAAGTGGTCCGCCGAAACCCAGCTCAACAACCGGGATTGGCAAACCCGCCAGATCATCACCTGGAACGGGGCCAACGGGGTGCCGTTCAGAAAAGACGCCCTCGATCTGAGCACCGCGCTGCTGCCCCATCTGGATGCCAACGTCGATACGGCCGGGAAAATGGTGGATTACCTGCGCGGTGAGACGGTAAACGAGCAGCCCAACGGCCTGGGCTTCAGGGCCCGCGGCGGCAGGCTGGGCGACATCGTGCACTCGGCACCCCTCAAGAATGGCGACACGCTCTACGTGGGCGCCAACGACGGCATGCTGCACGCCTTTGACGTCGCAACCGGTGAGGAGGTCTTCGCCTACGTTCCGCGGCTGGTGTTTAAGAATTTGAACAAACTGGCCGCTCCCAACCCCAACTACGCCCACACCTATTTCGTGGACAACTCGCCCTACGCGGGCAAAGTGGGTGACAGGACTTACCTGGTGGGCGGGCTGGGCAAAGGCGGCAAGGGCTATTTTTGTCTGGACATCACCGCCAACGCCAACGCCGAAACCAACGCCAACGGGATCGTCAAATGGGAGTACCCCAATCCCAGCAGCACGCCGGACCCGGACAATGTCTATGATCCGTCCGACCCGGTTTTCGCCAATGCCGATTGGGCGGACCTCGGCTACAGCTTCAGCCGGGCCTTTATCTTCAATTCCAACGCCGGCGGTCCCTTCGTGATCTTCGGCAACGGTTATGACAGCTACAACAAGAAGGCGGTTCTTTTCATTCTGAACGCCCATACTGGCCAGGTGCTGGCCAAAATCGACACCGGCGCCGGCGGCTGGGGGCCCGACGGCATCAAGGATACCGCCGATGACCAGTGCAACGGTCTTTCCACTCCGGTGTTGATCGATCACAACCTGGATGGCAAGGTGGACTATGCCTATGCCGGCGACCTTCTGGGCAATTTGTGGAAATTCGACCTGACGGCCAACTCCGCCATGTTGTGGAAAGTCGCCTACGGCACGGCCGGCGATCCCCAACCCCTTTTCGTGGCCAAAAACCGGGAAGGGCACCGGCAGCCCATCACCACCCAACCGGACGTGATGAGCCACTGTCGCTTCAACAGATCGGGCTACCTGGTGATTTTCGGAACCGGCCGGTATCTGGGTGACGATGATTTTACCGACAACAGCGTCCAGAGCCTTTACGGGATCTGGGATTGGGCCAAGGCTTGGGAGAATTCCGGCGCGGACAGTGCCGATAAATACTACGGTGAATTTACCTCTGGGCGGCAGCTCTCAAACCTGGCGGCGCTTGGCATCAACGCGACCCTGCAGGAACAGACCCAGATCTATTACGGTAGTTTTTTTGGGGAGAATTACGGGATTCTCAGCGACAACAAAATCAGCTGGTACATCCCCAATAGTGGAACGGGGCAGCATGTGGGCTGGTTTTTCGACCTGCCCGCTACCGGGGAGCGCACGGTCCGTGATGTCATCATTCGGGATACCATCGCCATCGTGGTCTCGTCGATTCCGTCGTCTTCACCGTGCAGCTCGGGCGGGTATTCCTACCTGACGGAAATAAACGCCTGCAGCGGCGGTCGCACCATCAGCGCCCAATTTGACGCCAATAACGACGGGGTAATCGATTCCCGCGATCTGGTGGATATCGGCTCGTCGGCCAAATCCCAAACAAGCTCCCTGAGCCGCAAAGAGGTGCAGGGCATGCCGCATGCACCGGCGGTCGCTGAAATCCCGGGGACCGATATCGAGATCAAATATTTCAGCAACTCCGATGGATCGGTCATTCCCATCAAAGAAAAAAAGATCGAACTGGGGATGTCTTCCTGGCGCGAACTCGAAGGTAAATAAACAGGGAGGGCTGTTTCTTGAAAAAGTTTAAGCGTAAAATCGTGTTTTTGATCAGCTGCTTTCTTGTCCAACTGGTGGTGGCCGGCATCGCCTGGGCAGGATCACCGGCAGGGGCCAATACGCTCACCGACGCCACCCCCCAACGCGAGGACGGGTTTCAGGTGGAATTTCAGGGGGTCGGGGTCGTCGATCGGATGGGGGCGGGTGAGATCGTCATCGACGACTCCCTTTTCCGCTTATCCCCATCGGTTTCCTTTTTTGGCGAGGGAGGGGAGCCACTGGGCAGCGGATCGTTTGCGGTGGGGACCCTGGTGGGCTACGAGCTCGAAGCCGAGCGGGTGATTCGCTCTCTTTGGAAGCTGCCGGCGCCTCGGGCGCA
>JAWOJK010000040.1:0-10650 GCA_046481705.1 Desulfobacterales bacterium
CCGGTGGTCCTGGCGATCTGCGCCCGCCTGAAAACCTCGGGCTACTACAAGGACCAGGCGACCACCAAGTTCGGCGACTGGTTTCTGTTCGATCTCGGGATTGCCACCCAGAGCCTGTGCCTGGCCGCGCACGACCTCGGGCTGGGGACGGTGGTGGTCGGACTTTTCGATCAGGACAAGGCCGCCCAAGTCCTCAACCTGCCCGCAGAAACCCACGAACTCGTTGCCCTGATTCCCATGGGCTACCCGGCCAAACGGCCGTCGGCCCCCGAACGGCGCGAAGTTTCCGAATTCGTTCATTACGAAACCTTCTGAACCTTTTCAGCATCGAGACCGCCGGCGGCGCCGCCATCGGGGTGCTGGAGGCAAGTAACGATACCCGGCTGCTGTGCAAGGTTTAATCTGCTTCGACGCCATTACGGGCGGCAGGTGCCCGCGGTCACCGCGGGGGCGCCTGCCGCCCGTTCGTTTAACAGCCCCTTGCCCGCCCCTTCCCGTCGCGCCGTGCTCCGACCCTCCGGTTGCCAATCCGTCAGGGTGTGCCTACCATGTTTAAAAGGGCCGTCGCGCCTGCCACCCGGCACCTTGCGGCTCCCCGCCGGCAACCGCTCTAGCCCAGGAGACCCCCATGACCCCCGAGCCCCCCGATACCAACCGCCTGATCCATGAAAAAAGCCCCTACCTGTTGCAGCATGCCCGCAACCCCGTCGACTGGCATCCCTGGTCGGCGGAGGCCTTTGCGCAGGCCCGGGCCGAGGACAAACCGGTGTTGCTTTCCATCGGCTACGCCACCTGCCACTGGTGCCACGTGATGGAGCAGGAATCCTTCGAGGACCCCGAAACGGCCCGCCACCTCAACCAGACCTTTGTCTGCATCAAGGTCGACCGCGAAGAGCGCCCCGACATCGATGCGGTCTACATGCTCGCCTGCCAGATGCTGACCGGCAGCGGCGGCTGGCCCCTGACCATTTTCATGACCCCCGAGCGGCAGCCCTTTTTTGCGGCCACCTATCTGCCGCGGCACACCCGCTTCGGCCGTGCCGGGTTGGTGGAGCTCTGCGGGCAGGTCGGCAGCCTCTGGCGGACCGACCGGGACAGAATCCTGAACTCGGCGGCCGAGATCGCGGCGCAGCTCGCCAAGGGGTTCGAGTTCGCCGCCGGCGCGCCTCCCGATGAAAAGCTGCTGTCTCAGGCCGTGGCGCAGATTGCCGCCGACTTCGATTCCCGCTGGGGCGGCTTTGGGCAGGCCCCCAAATTTCCGACCCCCCACCGGCTGCTCTTTCTGCTTCAGATGGCGCGCGCCGGGCAGGCCCCCGAGGGGCGCGAGATGGTCACCCGGACCCTGGCCGCCATGCGCCGCGGCGGCATCTGGGACCACGTGGGCTTCGGCTTCCACCGCTATGCCACCGACGCCCAATGGCTGCTGCCGCACTTTGAAAAGATGCTCTACGATCAGGCCCTGCTGGCCCTGGCCTACCTCGAGGCCGGGCGGGCCGCGACGGAGCCCGCCCTCGCCCGGAGCGCCGAGGAGATTTTCAGCTACGTGCTACGCGACATGACCGCGCCCGAAGGGGGCTTTTATACCGCCGAAGACGCCGACAGCGAAGGCGAGGAGGGCAAGTTCTACGTCTGGACCGCGGCGGAATTCCAGGCGGCCCTGGGAACGGCGGCCGCCGCGCGCTGGGCCCCGGTGTTCAACCTGGCGCCCGAGGGCAATTTCCGCGAAGAGGCCGGCGGCGGCCGCACCGGCGCCAACATCCTGCACCTCCAGAAGCCGCTCGCGGACTGGGCCGCCGCCCTGGGCCGGACGCCCGACGCGCTGGCCGCCGAGTGGGAGGCGGTGCGCGCGACGCTCTTCGATGCCCGCCGCGTTCGGGTCCACCCGCTCAAGGACGACAAGATCCTGGCGGACTGGAACGGCCTGATGATCGCCGCCCTGGCCCGCGGCGCGCGGCGGCTCGAGCGGCCGGATTATGCCGCGGCGGCGGCCCGCGCCGCCGGGTTCATCCTCAGCCGCATGCGGACGCCCGACGGCGGCCTGTGGCACCGCTACCGCGAAGGCGAGGCCGCCATCCGGGCCCATCTCGACGATTACGCCTTTCTCGCTTGGGGGCTTCTGGAGCTCTACGCCGCAACCCTGGAGATCGAACACCTCGAGACCGCCGCGGCGTTGCAGGCGCGGATGCGCGCGGATTTCTGGGATGACGAACAGGGCGGCTTTTTCCTGACGGCGGCCGGGGACCACGAGCTGCCCGCCCGGCCCAAGGAACTCTACGACGGGGCCGTACCCTCGGGTAACTCCGTCGCCCTGGGCAACCTTTTGCAGCTGGGGCGGCTGACCGGCGACAGCCGCTGGCACGACCAGGCGCAGCGCCTGGTGCAGGCCTTCGCCGGCAGCGTGCAGCGCCAGCCGGCGGCCTTCAGCCATTTCCTGTCGGGGCTGGCGCAGGCCCTGACACCGGGGAGCGATGTGGTGATCTGCGGGGCGCCCGAGGCCCCGGATACCCTGGCCATGCGCGCGGTTGTGGACCGTGCGCCGCATCCCGGCAGCCTGGCGCTGCTCAAGACAGCCGAAAACGCCCAACGGCTGGGCGTTTTGGCACCCTTTACGCGCAGTCTGGCCCCGCTTTCCGGGACCCGGGCGACCGCATACGTTTGCCGGGAGTTTGTCTGCCGTCGGCCGACTACGGAAGTCGCCGAACTGGAAAACCAGCTGTCGCCCAGGGACGGCGGCAGCGGGTGACAGCCCTAAAGGGGACGGTGGCGGCAATTCGGCCGGTCGCTGTTTTTCAGCCCGATGGGGGTCTGTCGCCGCGGTCGGCTTTGACCAGGGCGCGGAGGTCTTCGGTCACCAGGTAAAGGGCCGGCACCAGGATCAGGATGATGACGGTCACAAACAGGATGCCGAAGCCCAGGGAGAGCGCCATCGGTATCAGGAAGCGCGCCTGGCGCGAGGTTTCGAAGATCATCGGCGCCAGCCCGCCGAAAGTGGTCAGCGAGGTCAGCAGGATCGGACGAAAGCGGTTCAGGCCGGCGGTATGCACCGCCGCCGCGGGGGAGCTGCCCCCCCGGCGTTCGCGGTTGGTGAAATCGATCAGCATCAGGGCATTGTTGACCACCACGCCCGCCAGGGCCACCATCCCGAAGATGCTCATGACGCTCAGGCTGTAGCCCATGATCAGGTGCCCCAGCACGGCCCCGACGATCCCGAAGGGAATGCTGGACATGATGATGGCCGGCTGGATGTAGCTGCCGAACGGGATTGCCAGAAGGGCGTAAATCGCCAGCATGGCCAGCAGGAGCCCTGTCACCAGGCTCCGAATGCTCTCGGCGGTGTCCGCCAGGCGGCCTTCGAAACCGTAATTCAGACCGTTGAAGTGCTGGACCAGACCGGGCAGGGTATCCGCCTTGAGGGCTTCCAGCACCTGGCCCGCCTGGCTGGGCGGGTCCACGTCGGCGCTGACCGTGACCACCCGCCGCCCGTCGCGCCGGTTGATGACCGTGTATGCCCGCCCGCGGTTCATGCTGACCACCTCGCGCAGGGGCACCTCGCGGCCCGCAGGCGAGCGCAGCATCATCTCTTCCAGGGTGTTTTCCGAGATCCGCTCGTTTTCCGGCAGGCGCACCATGACCTTGATTTCGTTGCGGCCCCGCTGCTGGCGCAGGACCTCGGCGCCGTAAAAGGCGTGGCGAACCTGGCGCGCCACCTCCTGGGCCCTCAGGCCCAGGCTGCGACCCTCGGGCAGCACCTTGAAATCCACCTGCTGTTTGCCCGTTTGAAACCCGTCGTCGATGTCCTTGACATTCGGGAAAAACTCCAGGGCCTCGGCCAGATCGCTGCTGGCGGCTTCCAGCACCGCCAGATCCCGGTGGCTCAGCTCGATCGTCAGGGCCGCGCCGGATCCGGGCCCGCCTGAATCCGAGCGAAAAACCAGAGACTCCAACCCGGGCAAGGCGCCCACCTTTTCGCGCCAGCGCGCGATGAACTCGGCGGTGGGCAGAGGGCGGTGATCGGGCGGGGTCAGAAAGACCTGCACGCTCGTATTGTGGCCGCCGGACGGGCCGCCGCCGGAATTGCCGATTTGGGCGAATATGCCGACGACCAGGCGCTCGCCGCCGTTTTCGGCGGCAATCGCCTGGGCCGTCGCGACCAGCAGCTGGGTCACCGCTTCGGTCCGCGTGACCGATGTGCCGTAGGGCAGCACGGCGGTTGCCAGCGCAAAATCCGACTCGATGCGGGGAAAGAGCGTCATGCCCATTCGGCCGCTTTTGACATACGCCAGGGTGAGCATCAGGACCGCCACACTCACGGCGACGGTCAGATAGCGGTTGCGCAGCACCCGCCACAGGAGCGGGCCGTAGACCCGGTGCACCATGCGGATGAACCAGCGGCTGAAATTTTGCTGCTGGCGGTGAAACCAGCCGCTGAAGCGTCCCCGCTGGTGCTCCCGGTGGTGGGCGAGGTGCGCCGGCAGGATAAACAGGCTCTCCACCAGCGAGATCAGAAAGACGGTGATGACCACCAGCGGGATGCTCTGGAAAATCTTGCCGAAGGTTCCCGGCACGAAGTAGAGCGGCAAAAAGGTGACCACGTTGGTGAGAATGCTGAAGGTCACCGGCAGGGCCACCTCGCGGGCGCCCCGAATCCCCGCGGTCAAAAGGTCGTGGCCGCGGCTGTGATAGTTGTAGACGTTTTCCCCGACGACGATGGCGTCGTCGACGACAATGCCCAGGGCGATGATGAAGGCAAAGAGTGACACCATGTTGAGGCTGACGCCCAACAGCGGTAGAAACAGCAGCGAGCCCAGAAACGAAATCGGGATGCCCATGGTGACCCAGAAGGCCAGGCGGGCTTCGAGAAAAATGCCCAGCAGGACAAACACCAGCGCCAGCCCCATGTAGCCGTTGCGCAGCAACAGGCCGAGTCGCTGGCGGTAGATGTCCGAGCGGTCGTTGAGGGTCGCCACCCCGACCCCCGGCGGCAGCTCTTCGCGCAGCGCCGCCACATGCGCCAGGACCGCGTCGGCCACCGCCATGGGGGTCTGGTCCCCCACCCGGTAGACGTCGATCATCACCGCCGGCTGGCCGTTGTAGGTCGCGGAGGCGTCGGTGTCCGCAAACCCGTCGATGACGGTGGCGATCTCCTCCAGGCGGACCTCGGTGCCCGCGCTGGAGGTGATGATCGGGATCTGCGCAAACTCCCGCCCGTAGTCGCGCCGCTCCTTCATGCGCACCAGGATCTCCCCGCCCTCGGTTTTCAGCCCGCCGCCGGGCAGCTCCACCGACGCGGTTCGGATCTTGGCGGCAACCTCCTCCAGGGTCAGGTTGTAGGCCCGCAGCCGGGCCTCGGGCACTTCGACGCTGATCTCGAAGGGGCGCACGGCCGACAGCGTCACCTGGGTGATGCGCTCGTCCTGCAGGAGGCGGTCGCGGGTCTCCTCGGCCATCTCCCGCAGCACCCATTCGTCCTGGTCGCCGAAAAGGACCACCGAGATCACCTCCCGGCGCCGGGTGGTTATCACCACTTGGGGTTTTTCGGCCTCCTCGGGAAAGGAGGTGATGCGGTCGATCTCGTTCTGGATATCCTGCCCCAGCCGTTGCAGGTCGGCACCGGCGAGCATCTCCACCGTGACCGTCCCAACCCCTTCCTGGGCGCTGGCGGTCACTTCGCTGACGCCCTCAAGCCCCTGGACGGCCTCTTCGATCGCCAGCACGATGCCCTGCTCGACCTCCTCGGGGCTGGCGCCGGGGTAGGGCACCGTCACGGTCACCAGGTCCAGATCGAATTCCGGAAAGACCTCCTGCTTGATCCGGCTTCCCCAGATCAGCCCGCCCACCAGAAGGACGAGCATCAACAGGTTGGCGGCGACCGAGTTGCCGGCCATCCAGGCAATCGGGCCCCGTTTGGCGGGATGTGAATCGTCGGGGGGAGACATCAGTCGGCAGGCTCCTGGGGGAGGGCGGGGGGTGTCCCATCAGCGCCGTCGCTCTTGATCCGGACCGCCATGCCGTCCACCGGGGCGGGCAGATCCGAAACGATCAGCTGGTCGCCGGGTTGCAGGCCGCTGCGCACCAGCACGCTTTCGGCGTCCCGCCAGGCGAGCTCCACCGGTCGGACGCTGAGCCGGGCCTGATCCGTCACCACCCAGACACGGGTGTTGTCGCGCAGCGCGCTGCGCGGGATGCGGTAAACCCCGTCGATCCTGTGCCCCTGGATTTCCACGCGCACGTAGTCGCCGATCAGAAGCGGCAGCCGGTCTTCGGCCGGGTGGCGCCGATCAAGCGGGTCCGGCACCGCCACCAGGACCCGGGCCATGCGTCCTTCGGGTTCGAGGTCCCCCAGCAGTCGGACCACCTGTCCCTCCCGCGGGCGGCCGTCGTGTGCTTTCGGACCCTGGCGAATGACCGCGCGGGCGCCGGGCTCCTCCGGCCGTCGGGGCAGCGCGAACGATTGCAGGCGGTCCACCGCGACTGCCGTCTGGACCCAGAAGGTGTCGGTGCCCACCAGGGTGGCCACGGGGGTCTGGGGCGAAACCTGGGAGCCGCGCTCCACATGCCGGGTGCGCACGATGGCGTTGAAGGGCGCGCGCAGCGTGGTGCGGGCTAGATTCAGCTGCGCCTGCTGCAGGTTGGCCTCTGCGGCCGCCAGCTCGGCGCGGGCTTTCGCCAGGTGGGGTTTGCGCAGGGCCAGATCGGCCTCGCCGGGAGCGGTCGGTTTGCCGGCGGTCAGCAGGTCCCATTCGCGTTGGGCCACGTCCTGGCGGCCCAACTCGAGGTCCAGTTCATAGCGGGCATTGGCCATCTCCCCCTGCAGGCGGGTCACGGACAGCTGGTAATCCAGGGGGTCGATCCGCAAGACCTCGCTGCCTTCGGAGAGAAAACCACCTTCCACGAATTCCGGGTGCAGCTGGATCACCTCGCCTGAAACCTGTGAGGTGAGCGTGATTTCACGGGCGGGAACCACCGTTCCCATGGCCTGCAGGACGACCTGTTCACTGGACGGCTGGACGGCCGTCACCTCCACCAGGGCCACCGCTGCCTGCGGCGGACGTTGGCGGGCGGTGGGGCGGGTGTCGCTGATGTAGCGCGCACCGATGGCGGCGGCGGCCAGGATCGCGATTACCAGCAGGGTTCGCACCAGCTGGGTTTTGCGGCTGCGGATAGGCGGTTTATCCATTCTTCCAGGGACTCTCGCTTTGCGGGGCGTTTTGCGACGGTGGCGCCAGACCCTCGCCCCAATGGCCGCCCAGGGCGCGGTAGAGGCTGATGCGGTCCAGCAGCAGCTCGGTCTGGCGCTGGATGACGGTGCGCTCCAGGCCTTGCACGGCCAGCAGCTGGGTCAGCACCGGCAGGTAATCGCTCAGCCCTTTGAGGTAGCGGTTGCCGGCTTGCTCCAGGGCCCTGCGGGCGGCGTCGATCTGGTCGGCCAGGGCGTCCAGATTCTCACGCCGCCCGGCTTCCAGCACCAGGGCGTCCTCGACCTCCTTGATGGCCGTCAGCACGGTGCGGCGATAGATCGAGAGGCTTTCGGCGGCCGCCGCACGGGCCTCGTCCACTTGGGCCTTGCGGCGTCCGGCATCGAACAGGGGCGCGCTCAGGTTGCCGCCCAGGTTCGCCAGCCAGTTGTCGAAAAGGAGGTCGAAGCTTTCGGCCTGGTAGCTGGCCGCGCCCGTCAGGCGCACGGCCGGCAGCCGGTTGGCGCGCGCGGCGGCCACCTGCCAGTCGGCGGCCGTCAGCCGCAGGCCCGCCGCGCGGACATCCGGCCGGGCGGCCAGCAGATCGGCCGGCAGTCCGGTGGGGGGCACACCCGCGGGCAGGGGCAGGTCGTCGCGGTCGATGGCCAGCGCGCTTAGCGGCGGCTGGCCGACCAGAATCGCCAGCTCATGACGCTGCAGGGCCTCCTCGGCCGCCACCAGCGGGATCTGGGCGCGCACCCCCTCCACCACCTGCTTCTGCTGATAGACGTCCAGGGCCGAGGTGATGGCCCTGCGGAAGCGCAGTTCGATCAGCTCCAGAAAGGTCTCGTTGGTCTCCAGTTGGCGCTCCAGAAGGCGCTTCTGCAGCCGCTGGGAAATGATCTGGGCCCAGCGCTGGGCCACTTCTGCGGCCACCGTCATGGCGGCCGCGTTGAGGTCTTCGCGGCTGGCGTATTCGTCCAGCCGGGCGGCTTGGCTTTCCGAGCGGACCCGCCCCCACAAGTCAAGCTCGTAGGCGCTGACCAGCCCCAGGGCGTAGAATTCCGCCCCGCGGGTGCCGATCCCTTCGGTGTGCCGGCGGCTGAAGGCGGCCTCGGCGTCCCCCGAGACTTCCGGATAGAGTGCCGCGGCCGTCTGCAGGGTGCGGGCGCGCACCTGGCTGAGGCGCGCCCAGGCTTCCAGCAGGGTGAAGCCGCGGGTCAGGGCCTGCTCGATCAGGGCTTCGAGCTGGGGGTCTGCAAGGGTTTGCCACCAGCGCTGGGGGACTTCGGCCGCCGGGTCGTAGAGCGAAAAGCGGGCGGGCAGCTCCCCCGCCGGTGCGCTGCGGGGCCGCGGGGCAAACGGGCTGCAGGCGGCGGTCGTCAGTGCGACCACGACCAGCAGGGCGGCAAGGCCGCGCACGCCGATGACGCGCCCTGATCGCCGGGGGCGGCCGGGGTTCATTGGGCGTCGGCCTTTTGCGCCTGCAGGATCGCAACCGCCTGGCGCACATAGGGCAAAACGGTTTCGGCGACCACCGCGTACCCCGCCGCGGTGGGGTGAATGCCGTCAGCCTGGTTCAGGTGCGCTTCAGCGGCCACCCCCGCCAGCAGAAAGGGGACGAACAGGACCTCCTCCTCGGCCGCCACCTGGGCGAAGATCTCGGCAAAGGCCGATGTGTACTGGCGGCCCATGTTGCGGACCATCTGCATGCCGGCCAGCACCACCACCACCCCCTCGGCCTTGAGGATCTGGACGCTGCGGCGCAGGTTTTCGCGTGTCAGGGCCGGGTCGGTGCCCCGCAGCCCGTCGTTGGCGCCGGTTGCCAGGATGACGATGTCGGGCTCGAGGCTGGCCAGCACCCATTCGATCCGCGAGAGGACGCCGCTGCTGGTCTCGCCGCTGATGCCGGCATTGACCACCCGGTAGGGCAGGCCGTCGGCGGCGAGCATGCGCGCCAACTGGGCGGGGTAGGCCTCGTCTTCGTCCAGGCCGTAGCCGGCCGTCAGGCTGTCTCCCACGGCCACGATCGTGCCGACGGTTTCCGACGCGCTGGCGCTGGCCTTCGGCGCGGGCGCCGGGGGCGCCTCCGGCTCGCTGCAGCCGCCGAGGGCGAGCGCCAGCCCGGCCACGAGCAGAACGATGATGGTGCGCAGGTAGGAGGGTATCATTCTTCCGCCTGTTCCCTCAGGAAAGCCGCGGGCTTCTGTTTCAGGATGGTCCGGGAGGCGAGCAGGCCGACCGCTACCACCACCGCGACCGCGGTGCCGACCATTCCCAGCATTTCCCCAAAAAAAGGTTTATAGGCAATATCCAGGACAATTTCAACCACACCGGCGCTGGCGGCCTGGGAAAGGATGGCGGCGATGGCGCTGCTGGTGAGGCCCAGGAAGAGGTTCTCGAAAGTCAAGACCCGGCGCACGAACCCGCCGCGCGCCCCCAGGATCTTGAAATAAACCGCTTCGCGGGTGCGGGCGAGGCGCGTGGCCAGGATCGAGCTGACCATAATCAAGAGCCCCGCCAGGAGGCTGAAGGCCGTGAAAAAACGGATGATACCCGAGAGCCGGCGCAGGATGCCGGCAAAAGCCGCCAGGGTGGCGGTCAGGTCCACGACGCTGATGTTGGGAAAGCGGGCCACGACCCGGTTCTGGATATCGGCGATCTGCTCGGGCGGCACCCTCACGGCCGAAAAAATGGTCTGAGGGGCGTCGGCGAGCAGGGCATCCGGAAAAACGAAGTAGAAAAAAGGGCCGACGGTCTCATGGGTCCGGGTGCGAATGCTGGCGATGCGCGCCGTCAGGGGGACCCCCTGGATCATGAAGCTCAGCCGGTCGCCGATGCCCATGGGCTGCATCTCGACCACCGTGTCGAGCACCGACACCTGGGGCTCCTGCCAGTCGTCGCGGAAAAGCGAGTTCCCGGCGGTCAGGGCCTCGTCCTCCAGCAGGTGGTGGCGGTAGGTCAGGTTAAACGTCCGGGACAGGCTGTCGCCCCGCCGCTGGCGCTCGGCGGCCGGGTCGATGGCCGTGTCGTTGACGGCCGTCAGGCGCGCCCGGATGACCGGGTAAAACGGCGCCGGGATGCCCAGCAGCTGTTCGAAATCGGCCCTCTGGGTGGGTTGAATGTCCAGAAAAAACAAGTTGGGGGCCTCCGGCGGGTATGAGCGCACAAAGGCCGCATCGAGGTTGGCCTCGATCAGAAAAATCGTGAAAAGGGCGGTCAGTGATGCGGTCAGGGTAACGAGGATCGTGCGGGTGGCGTTGCCGGGTCGGAAGAGGCCCTTGACGGCCTGCCGCAGGGAGAGGGCGCGCAGGGGAGTTCTGCGCAGCAAAAGCAGGGCCAGAGCGCTGAGTGCGGCGGAAATCAGGATCAGGGAGGAGGAGATGACCGGCCAGCCTAATCAGACTTGGTTATCAGGAAGAGAGCAGGACCCTCCCTTTACAAATGTTTTTACACCGGGGATAAGGATATTTAG
>JAWOJK010000120.1:0-21566 GCA_046481705.1 Desulfobacterales bacterium
CATCGCCGGCAAGCAGGGCTTGAAGTACGACCCGCAAACAAAGGCCATGCATTCATCGGGGCCCAATCGCCGCGCAAGCGCGCTCACGCGGGCCTCGCGCTGATCGTTGCTGTTGTTTTGCAAAACCAGGGCGTGATAGGGGCAGGCGGCCGCGCAAGTGCCGCCGCCGGTGCACACCATGGGGTCCACAATTCTCGGCAGACCGCCGCCCGGACCCTCCTCGAGGCCGATCCCGCCACAGTCGCACAACTCCTGGCACTGGCCGCAACCGATGCACTTGTCCGTGTCCACGATGCACACCACGCGAGGGACAAACAGGTCGCCGACAGCCGATTTGTGAAACATCTCGGCCGTTTTGGACCCCGGACCGCGGCGAGGTGCTCGTCACCGGGGCCACCGGCGGCGTCGGCAGCCTGGCAGTGGCGATCCTGGCGCATCTGGGTTTCAGGGTCGTGGGGGTCAGCGGCAAACCGCAAGGGGCCGAGTTTCTGGCCCGTCTGGGAGCCAAAGAAACGGTGTCGCGCGAGGCCGCCATCGACAGCAGCGGCCGGCCGCTGCTGCGCGGCCGCTGGGCCGGGGTGGTGGATACCGTCGGCGGCGAGATGCTGGCCACCGCCCTCAAATCAACGGACTTGAACGGCACCCTGACCTGCTGCGGCAACGTCGGCGGCCCGGCCCTCAACACCACCGTGTTTCCCTTTATCCTGCGGGGCATCGGCCTGTTGGGGATCGATTCCCAGAACTGCGCCATGGACCAGCGCCGCCAGGTCTGGCAAAAACTCGCAACGGAATGGCAGCCGGAGGGCCTGGGGGCGCTGACCGAGGAGGTCGACCTGCAGGGGCTCGATCCCAAAATCGACCAGATCCTGGCTGGCGGGCTCACGGGGCGGGTGGTGGTCAACCTGAACCGCTGAAGACCTCATCCAGGACAAAAACCTGGGTCGGCGCGAAGCCCTCAAGGGGTGCGCCCCGACGCCCGCACCCCGGGGCCGCATCAGAGGGTCCGCCGATGCCGGTTGCACCAGACGATTGGAGTTCATGATGCCGCTCTCGGTGGTGGACCTCTACACCAAAATACTGCCCCGCACCAATTGCCGCGACTGCGGGTACCCGACATGCCTGGCGTTTGCCAGCATGGTTGTTTCCGAAAAGCTGCCGCTGGCAAAGTGCCCGCATCTTTCTCCGGAGACGCTGGCCCGCTGTCAGCCCATCCTTGACGCGCAGCACGCCGAGGGCAGATGGACCAAAAAGGACATGGCCGCCGATGCCCTCCAATGGGCCCGGGAACGCTCGGCCGGCATGCGCCTCGAAGACCTGCCGGCGCGCATCGGGGGCCGGCTGGTTCGGACCGCGGGCGGCCAGGCGGCGCTGGAACTGCCCTATTTCAACGACACGGTCGTGATCCGGCCGGACGGGATCCAAAAAAAAGACGGGACGGCGCTGAACCGCTGGGAGCAGGTGTTCATCTACAACCACCTCGCCCAGGGCGGCAGCGCCCTGCCGGCTGAAGACTGGCGGGGGTTTGAGCAGATCCCCAACACCGTCTCCAAAATCAAATCCATGCAGCGCCATGTGGAAGCACCCTTGGTCGCGCGGTTTCGGGGGCGTCTGCCAGCGCTTGCCCAGGCGGCCCGCGCTCTGGGGGCGAGAGATGTCACCGGCCGGGTGGGGTCGGCCGACGCCGCCTTTCAATTCCAGCCCCTGCCCCGTATTCCCCTGCTGCTGCTCTTCTGGGACGAAGCGCCGGCCGACGGCCTCGCCGCCGGCGCCAAGCTGCTCTTTGACGCCACCATCACCGAGCACCTCGACATCGAATCGATCCTGTTCCTCAGCGAGCGGCTGCGGCAGCTGCTCTGCGGCGACAGCGAAGACATCTGAGGCCGGGGCCGCCGGAGGGCGGCAGCGGGCGAGCGGAATTTAAGGAAAACTGCAAAACCGTGACAGGAGCGGGGACGCCCAATGGAAAAGAGCAGGACCCAGATCAAACGGGAAATGGAAGCCCTTCAGGCGCTGGGGGAAGAATTGATCTATCTGCCGTTGGAGACACTGATCGGGATGGGGCTGCCGCCGGATTTGCTCGAGGCCCTCAGGTTCGCCCAGGGGGTGTCGAAACGCGGGGCGCGCAAGCGTCAGTTGCAGTTTATCGGGCGGCTGATGCGTGAGGTGGACCCGGTGCCCATCCGCAGGCTGCTGGCCGAACGCCATCGGCACAGCAGCCTGGATGCGCGGGCCTTTAAAACGGCCGAGGCGTGGCGCGACCTCCTGGTGAGCGGCAGCGACGCCCCGTTTCTTGAAGTCCGCGAGCGTTTTCCCCAGGCCGACCACCGCCATCTGGACCGCCTGGTGCGAAATGCCCGCAAGGCCGGCGGCAGCGCCGCGACCGGCAGGCTTCTTTTCCGTTTCCTGATCTCCCTTTTCAGCCCCCCGGCAGCAGCCGCAGATGCTGCCGGGCAGACCGCGGAGGACGCTCCGGATTAAGCTGCAAGGCTCAGCGGGTGGGGGGCGCGGCGGAAGACACGCCACCGTATTCAGGGACGCGACGGTTCAGATCGCGGCCCAGCGGGTGCCGGTCCATTTGCAGTGGAATTTGACTTCCATCACAAAGGCCAGCCAGATCTGTTCCATGGTGGTAAAAATCTGGTTGGGGTATCCGGGCAGCCGCTGGTAGGGGGTTTTGGTCCAGCGGTAGAAGGCCTGGGTGGTGCTGTCGAATCGCTGCCCGGGCGTTTGGGCCATCTCGATGAGCTGATCCTGACGGGGCAGCCAGACATGTTTGATCAGACGGATGACGCTCCCTTCCGATTGGATTTCAAAGCCCCGCCGCAGGTTCCGGCCGCTGCAGGTAGCCGGAATCCAGCAGTCGATGCGGCCGTCGCGGTGAACAAAAAAATCCCCGTAGGCCGGCTTCCAGCGTGCCTGGATATCCCGGGCCTGCTCACACATCATCCGGTAGCGGGGACTTCGATCCATGGGCCCTCGCGTTAAAATTCGAGACACACAGCGACAGGTCCCTCCGAATACTATCCGCCAACGGAGGGCGCACCGACTTCAAAAGGTTATCTTTTTCATCCCCGGAAAGCAAGGGGCTGCCGGTCCCTCGGCGCCCCCGGCCCCGCCGGGTGTTTCCCGGAGCAGCCGCTTGATGCCCGTCATACTGGAACCCATCGGTATCATCCACTCCTGTTTCAAGGAGAAATTCGGCATTCCACGCCAACCCGGACTGGTTCGCGAAGCCCGGGCGAGACTGGAACTGCTGCCGCCTTTCGACCGCCCCGAGGCCGTGCGGGGGCTGGCGGGTTTCTCGCACATCTGGATCATTTTCATCTTCCACGCCATTGGCCAGGGGACCTGGCGGCCCACCGTGCGCCCGCCGCGCCTGGGAGGCAACCGCCGCATCGGTGTGTTTGCGAGCCGCTCCGGGTTTCGCCCCAACCCGGTCGGTATTTCCGCGGTCGAACTGGCCGCTCTGCGCTTTCCCGACGACCGTGCGGTGCTGGATATCCGTGGCGGCGACCTTCTGGACGGCACGCCGGTGGTCGATATCAAGCCCTATCTGCCCTATGCCGACAGCCGCCCCGCTGCCTGCGCCGGGTACGCCCCGACCCCGCCGAACGCTCAGCTGCCGGTCATTTTCAGCTCCGGGGCGCAGGCCGCCTGCCGCCGCTACCGGCCCGGCGACGGAACCGATCTGCAGGCCCTGATTTCGGCACTGCTGCAGGCCGACCCGCGACCGGCCTACCACCGCGCGCACACCGACGGCCGGGGTTACGGTTTTCGAATTTTTGACCTGGACGTTCGCTGGCGCGTACAGGACGCGGCCATCGTGGTCGAGGCGATTGTCGCGGCCCGCGATGAAAACAACGATCCCCGGCGGCCGGCGGACGGATAAGGGCCGCCGGCGCGAACACCCGACAGCCTCCCGGCGGCTGTCGCCGATTCGTGCAACGCCATGTTGACATTCGGCGCTGCGGGTACGATAATATGAAGTTGACCGTCGAATGGAGTTCAGCACCACGTCCGTTCTCCATGGCGACCCAAAAAGCCCGCGGCGGGGCCTGAATTTTATTCACCCCGGGCCCGGGTGCGATAGTTTAGGGGTTCGTAGTTTACCCAAAAAAATCTTGGGTGCCGCTTGGGCTGGCCTTCGCCGGATCACTCCCCGGTTCTGCGCAACCGCACGCAGCAGCACTCCCCTGCGGCACGAGGCACCGTTTTCATGCTGGACGGCAAAAGCGAATACGACCCCGACCGCTTCCTTGGGCACGACGCAAGGGAAGCCACTGCAGAACCGCCCTGGACCGTTCTGGTCGCAGACGACGATCCGCGAATCCACCAGCGCATTCAGCGGGCCCTGGGCCAGCGTCTTCTGCTGGGCCGCCCGCTGCGGGTCCTGAGCGCCTATTGCAGCGCGCAGGCCCTTTGCCTGCTGGACCAAAACCAGGATACAGCCGTCATCCTGGTGCAGGCCGATCCGGCGTCCGGCAACGGGGGGCTGGCAACCGCCGCGGCCATCCGCCGTGACAGGCGCAACGCCGACCTGCGGCTGATCCTGCGCTGTGAGAACGCAGGGCCGATCCCGCCCTCTGAAACCGTGTTGGAACTGGATCTCACCGATTGCCTGAGGGCAGCCGACCTGACGGCCGAGCGCGTGATTGTGATTTTCAACGCGGCCCTGGATGCCTTTCAGAGCCGCCGCACCATCAGCCGCGGCCGACTCGGTCTGCTGCGATTAGCCGACGCCTCCAGCCAGCTGGTCGCACCCCAGCCGCTGCGCAAGTTCGCCCGGGAGGTGCTGCATCAGCTGCACGCCGTTCTTCAACTCAACGCCAACCCGCTGCCCTTTCAGGGGTCGGGGTTCACGGCCACCGAGCAGGACGGCGAATTTCTGATCTGGGCCGCGACCGGATGCTTCGACGGCATGCTCGGTCAGCCCCCGGAGGCCGCCCTGAGCGGGCACCTGCTGAAACACCTGGAGCGCGCCAAGAACGAGCGCACCTCTTTTTTCGCCGGCGCCGCGTATTACGGCACCTACTGCACCCGCAGCGGCGTTCGCCACCTGCTTTACCTCGATGCCGGGCGGCCGCTGGACCAGCTGGACCGCGAACTCGTGGGCCTGTTTTACAGCAACGTGACCCTGGCGCTGGAAAATCTCTATCTCAACCGCGAAATCCGGGAAACCCAGGAAGACGTCCTGATCACATTAGGGGGCGTAATCGCCAACCGTTCCGGTGAAGCCGGCAGCCATGGGCGCCGCGTGTCCAATATGGCCGGCCTCCTGGCGCAGAAGGCCGGTTTGTCGCCGGCGGAGGTCAAGCTGCTGCGTCTGTCGGCACCCATGCACGACATCGGCAAGGTCGGAATCCCCGACGCAATACTCTTCAAGCCCGATAGGTTGAGTCCCGAGGAGTTCGAAAAAATCCGTCGTCATACCGATATCGGCTTTGACATTCTCAAAAGCGCCCGCCGCGAAGTGATGGAGGCCGCGGTGATCTGCGCTCAGCAGCACCATGAGCGCTGGGACGGCTGCGGCTATCCGCGGCGCCTCACGGGCACCGAAATTCATATTTTCGGCCGCATCATCGGGCTGATCGACGTCTTCGACGCCCTGCTGCACAGCCGGGTATACAAGCATGCCTGGAAACTGGACCAGGTGCTCGACTATATCCGCGCTGAGCGCGGCCGGCAGTTCGACCCCGGCCTGGTGGACCTTCTGCTGGCCGAGATCGATGCCTTCATGGAGATCAACGACCGCTTCCCCGGGTAGTCGGAGCTGCCCCGCCGCGGGTTTTTTCGTCCGGGTACCAGCCCTGTCGGGCGAGCGCTGCACGGTAGCGTTGGCGGACAAAACGAACGGCGAACAGCGGACGGCCGATATAGGGCGCGGCCTGGTCGCAGAAGGAGTCCGCCAGCGAGGCCACCAGCGCTTCCTTTTCAGCCCCGTCAATGAAATTGCGCGTTATTTTCTTTTCGTAGACCACCTCCGGGCCCAACAGATCACGGACCTCGGTCCAGCGCTCGGCCGCCCCGTCCGCGGTTTGGGCGGTAACCGGCACCGCCGCACGGGCCATGACGGACACCGCCCAGCGGTCGCCGGCCACCGGCCGCGAAAGGTCCAGCAGCTCCAGGGTCAGTCCATTGGCCAGTTTTTCAGATCGAATCAGCTTCGCCGTCATCTTGCCGTTTCCTCTCGCCTGTCAATCGGTTTTAACGCGCTTCAAAACGATGCCCCCAATAACAAAAAGCACCAGGATGCTCAAGACCCCGAAACGGGAACTGCCGGTGACGCGGCTGACCACGCCCATCAGGAAAGGCCCCGTAATGGCAGCGAATTTCCCGAAGATATTGTAGAACCCGAAGAACGCGGCCGAGCGCTCAGCGGGGATCAGACGCCCGAAAAAGGAGCGGCTGAGGGCCTGAATGCCGCCCATCGAGGTGGCCACCAGGACGGCCAAAACCCAGAAAAGAATCGTCTTGGCGCGCATCGAGCCCGCCTCCGGCAGGAAGAAGGCCAGCAGCACGATGAGCACGTAAACCCCGATGCCGACGTAAAGCATGGTCTTGCCTGGAAACGCCTTGGCCAGGCGGCCGTAGAGCAGGGTAAACGGAAAAGCCACCAGCTGGATGACCAGAATCGCCAGGATCAGGACGTTGACCCCCAGGCCGATATCCCGGCCGTAGGCAGTGGCCATGACGATGATCGTATCCACGCCGTCGATGTAGAAAAAATAGGCCACCAGAAAGAGGAAGACGTTGCGGTAGCGCCGAATCTCCCCCAGGGTCTGCCACAGCCGCCTGAAACTGTCGGCCACCGGCCGGCGGGACGGCGGCAGAAAATGCTTCTGCTGCAGGGTCAGCATCAGGGGGATGGTGAAGGCCAGCCACCAGACCGCCACTCCGGCAAACCCGAGGCGCGCCGCGCCTTCCGGCAGGGCCTCGCCGGGGGTGGCGGCATTCGCCCGACTGATGAGCAGCAGCACCCAGACAAAGGGCACCACGCTGCCGATGTAGCCGGCGGCATAGCCCATCGCCGAAACCCAGTCCATCCGCTCGGGCGGCGCCACGTCCACCAGGAAGGCGTCGTAAAAAAGGTTGGCACCGGCATAGCCCACTTTGGCCAGCACAAAGATCGCCAGACAAAGACGCCAGTCCCCGCGCTCAACGGTGGTCAGCATCAGGGTGGCGGTCACCCCCAGACCGCAAAAGGCCAGCAGAAACCGTTTCTTGAAGGAGCGGTAATCGGCGATGCTGCCCAGCACCGGCGCCAGCAGGGCCAGCACCAGTGATGCCAGGGAGTTGGCAAACCCCCAGTGGGCCGTTGAGACGGCGGGATCGAGACCGGCGGCGGCAATGTCCTTGAAGAAAATCGGCATCACGGCCGTCACCACGATCAGGACAAAGGCCGAGTTGGCCACGTCGTAAAGGATCCAGCTGATTTCTTCGCGGGTCATTGCGTCTCCTCCGGGCAGCGCGGCAGGCAGCCGTCAGCCGGCCAGCGTATGCACGAACAGAAGGTCGGCCGGCAGGTGCTGGCGGGCCAGATCCACCAGGTGGCGGTGATGGGTGAAAAAGATCACCTGGGTCTTGCGGGCCAGTTCCCCCAGGCATGTCAGGGCGGCCGCGGAGCGCTGGTCGTCGAACTTGATCAGGATATCGTCGACGATAAAGGGCATGGCCTCGTTTTGCTCCAGATAGGCCTCCAGGCTGGCCACCCGGACGGCCAGGTAAAGCTGGTCGGCGGTGCCTTCGCTCATCCCCTCCACCCGCACCACCTCGCCCGTTGCGGCGCGCACCCCGGCCAGGACCGCATCGCCGCGCTCGTCGAATTCCAGCCGCAATTCCTGGAAGGACCCGCCGGTCATCGCCCGAAAAAGGGCCCCGGAGCGTTTCAGGATCGGCCCCTGATGCCTTTCCCGGTAGCGCTCGATGACCTGGCTGAGCACCGTCGCGGCCAGCCGCAGCCGCACGTAGTGCCCCACATCGGTCTCCAGGCCGGCCAGCAGGGCTTCGGCCTCCTCGGTCAATTCCGCTGCGCGCGCACTGCCAGCCATACGCTTGAGTTCGTTTTGCTCGCGTCCGATGGTCTGGTCCAGTTCCGATTTCTCGCGATCCAGGCGGGCGGCTTCGTCGGTCAGGCGAACCAGGGCCGGCCCAATCCGGTCCGCATCCTCGGCCAGGGCCGCCGTGACAAAGGCCGCCAGGGGGGTCCCGCCGCTGAGGGCGCGCAACTGGCCTTCCAGCGCCTGCAACTCCGCCTCAAGGGCCTGCCGCTGCTCGGCGCGCGCCTCAACGGCGGCCAGTTGCGCAACACTCTGACAGCCGGCCTCGGCGCACATCCGATCAAGGAGGTCGTTCTGCTCGGCCGCCCGCCGGCGCGCGCTCTGAAGGCTGGCCGCCTCCCGGCGCTGCTGGCGCTCCAGCTCCTGACAGCGCGTCATGGCGCTGCGGGCGTGGGTGAGTCGGTTGTATAGTTCAGCGGCGGCCTGATCGGCCGGTGACCCCGCCAGATCGGGGGCCGTGGCCGCGCCAAGCTGTGCAACCCGCTCGGTGAACTGGCCGGCATCCCGCTCGATGCCGCTAATGCGGCTCTGCAGGTGCCGGGCCTCGCGGATCTTGTCGAAAAAAAGTTTCAGCTCTTCCAGCACGGCCAGTGCCTGGGCCGGCGAGGTGTCGGCCGCCAGCCCGGCAGGCTCCAGGGCGGCGCGCCACGCCGCCTGCCAGCGGGTCAGCTCCGTCTGGGTGCGCTCCAGTCGAAGCCGGGCCTCGTTCAGCTCGGCCGCCTGGCGCGCCTTTTCCTGCAGCAGCTGGGCGTGCCGCTCCCGGTCGCGCGCAATTCGATCGAGATGGCCCTGGGCGCCGGTCAGCAGGGTTCCCAGGGAAGCCGCATCCGCCCCGGCGGCCGCGGGTGCGGCCGGCGCGACGGGCGCCAACGCGCCGCCCAAGGCCGTCCGCAGTTGCGCCGTGCGCCGCGAGAGCATTTCGACGGCTGCCCGCCGTTCACGCAGCTCAGCGGCGCGACGCACCAGGTCGCTCTGGCGCGAGAGCCACGCGCGCATTTCACGCGGCCCGCGCGCAACCACCTGCAGCGGCTGCCACAGGGCCCGCCACTCCTGCGCCAGCTGCCGGCAGGCGGCTTCGGCGGCCTGTAGTCCCTCCTCAAGCTCAGCCCGCCTGCCGCCTTGGGTTTCCTTTTCGGTTGTCAGGCGCGCCAGCAGCGCCACCCGCTCCGCCTCCCGCCGCAGCCGGTCGGCGACCGTATCCGCAGCCCGCACGCTGGCCTCGTAGGCATCGGCCAGATGGCCGTCCGGCACCAACTCCGCCACGAAACGGCGGGTGTCCGCACCGATCGTCTTGCCCTGGAGCCATTCGCCGCGCACCAGCTGCCAGCCGCGGTCGCGGCGGTCACGGACACGCCCCAGTTGAAACTCACTGGGAACCGCCCCCTCGATTTGCAGCTGCGCCAGACGGCCTTCCAGCTCCCGCAGCGCGCCTGCCGTGGCTTGCAGATCGGCCTGCAGCCGGTCCCGGCGCGCCGCCGCGTCCGCCAGGCGCAGATCATAGGCCTCAACCGTCTCGATGTCCGGCACGGGCAGTTTTTCGAGGGCCTCCAGAGCGCCCGACCACAGCGGCAGGCGCTCCAGGGCCACCGCCGCCGCTGCTGCGAGCTGGGCCGCTTCGGCTTGGGCCTCGGCCAGACGCTCATCCAGCGGCCCAGCCGCATGCGCCTGCGCCACGGCCTGCTGCAGCGCGGCGGTATCGGGCAAAACGGCCAGCTGGCCCAGCTGGCTCTCGAGCGCCGCCATCCGCTGCTTGAGGTCGGCCACGGTCTGTTCACTGTTTTCGCGCCGGGACAGCAGCCGTTCGAACTGCTGGGCCAGCTCCGTGATCCGGGCGCTCGCCGCGCGGTCCAATTGCAGTTCGCTTGCGGCCGCCGCCACGCTCATGCCGGGCCGCAGGGTCAGGAGGATGTCGCGGGCGTCGCGCTCGTAGGCGGCTTTCAGGCCTTCCAGACGCTGACGGTCCTGCCGCGCCTTGCGAAAGCTGCCCAGGTCCTGAAACTGCTGTTCGATCAGCTGCGCCTGGCCCAGCAGCGTTTCAGGGATGTCGAGTTCTGCCAGGGCGCGGCTGATCCGCTCGCAGTTTTCCGCTGCCTGCCGGGCGTCGCGGTCGGCGCTGTCCAGCCGGGCGAGGGCCGCCTGGCGCTGCCCCCGGAAATCCGCCGAGAGCCTGGGGATTTTCTGGAACTCCGCCAGGGCCTCTAAAAGTTCCCGGCGCCGGGCGATATCGGGGAGGGCCGCCCGGATGCGCTCCAGGTGCCCCTTTTGACGCAGCACCTGCTCCAGTTCGGCCGCCACCCGGGTTTTGTGCGCCAGCGCCTGGCGATGGGTGGCGTCGTGCCGCGCCCACTCCTCGGCGGAAAGCTGGGCCTCGCGGATCGCCCGCTGCTTTTCGCGCAGCAGCGCGGTGTCGCGGTTGATGCGGGGGTTCTGCCCCTTGGGCAGAAAGAGGGCGTCGGCGTCGGCCTGAAGATCCAGTTGAATCCGGCGCAGATCGGTGATCCCGGAGCCGGCTGCAAACAGGATCTGGCCGATGCGCCCGCCCCCCCGGACGATCTCCTCACCGCCGCGCACCAGATCGGCGTGGTCGATGCCGAACATCGTGGCAAACAGCGAGGCCTCCACCCCGCCCAGAAACGCGCGCAGCCGGGCCTCTTCCAGCACGGTAGCGTCGTCCGCGGCCCGCAGGGTGTTGCTGCGCCCCTTGCGCCGCACCAGGCTCAAGCGCTGCCCGTCGCCCCGGCGCAGTTCGGCCCCGATGCGCAGCTTGGGATAGGGGTGCAGAAAGCCGTCGCCACTGCGCGGGGGGATCCCGTAAAGCAGCTGCCGCAGGGCCCGCAGGGTGGTGCTCTTGCCGGCCTCGTTGGGGCCGTAGAGCAGGTGCAGCCCCTCGCGGCCGCCGCTGAGATCGATGGCGTGGCCGGTGAACGGTCCGAAGGCCAGCAGCCTCAGGGTGTCGATTCTCATCGGCCGCCATCCCCGGCGGAGAGCCGCCACTGCAGAAAGGCGCGCACCTCAACCAGCCGCGCACGCAGCCAGGCCGGATCTTCCGGCCGCAGCGCAGCCTCGCCGGACTGCAGCTCCCGGGGCAGCCGGCGCTCCAGGTCCGCCAGGGCGCCCCTCAAAACGGCCGCCACTTCCGGGTCGGCCGGGGCTGCGTCCAGGAAACCCAGCAGTTCACCTAAAGGCCCGGCGGCGGCCGCAGACGGCTCGGCAACCGGCCGGGTCGCCAGCCTGATTTTTTCGATCCAGAGACCGCCGCCGACATCCAATGCCGCCGCGCGGATCTCGCCGGTCCAGCGCTCCGGGTCGGCCTGCAGGCGGTCGTGCAGCGCGGTAGGGCCGGTGACCTCCAGGCGCACGATCAGGGGCCGCCCTTCGGCAGCCGACTGCGCCGCCGTCAGCCGCCGCCGAATGGCGTCCAGGAGGTCGTCACCCCTTTCGAACGGGTCGGCCGCCAGGGTTAATTGCTCCCAGCGGATCACGTCCAAGGCCTGAAAGGCCGCCGTGGTGCGCCCGGTGTCATCCACTGTCACCTGCATGGCGCCCTTGGCGCCGGTTTCGCGGATGTGCCGGCCCTGGGGGTTGCCCGCAAAAACCACCCACGGGTCACGGGCCAGGACCTCCTGCCGGTGCACATGCCCCAGCGCCCAGTAGGCGTAGCCTTTGGAGCGCAGACCGTCCAATGTGCAAGGGGCGTAGGGCGCATGCCCTTCCCGTCCGCCGGCGCAGGTGTGCAACAACCCGATGTTGTAGGCACCCGCAACGGCCTGCGGGTAGCCCGCCGCCAGATCGCGGGTGACCGCCCGCGCGGCAAACCCCTGGCCGTGCAGGGCCACCCCGAGGTCGTCACGCATCACGGTTTCGGGGCGATGGGTGGCAAAACGGTGCACATTGTCGGGCAGCCGCAGGTGACGGGTGATCTGGCTGGCGGCGTCATGGTTGCCGCTGACCATGTAAACGGCAATCCCGGCTTCCCGCAGGCGCGCCATCTGGGAGGCGAAAAACAGGCCGGTGTTGTAATCTTTCCAGTCCCCGTCGTAAATGTCCCCGGCGATCAGAACAAAGGCCACCTCATTTTCCAGGGCCAGCTGGACGAGGTTTTCAAAGGCGCGCCGGGTGGCCTGCCGAACGGCCGCCAGGGGTGCGCCGGCATAGCGCTCCAGGCGCTGCAGCGGGCTGTCCAGGTGGATGTCGGCAGCGTGCAGAAAGGTCAACATGCAGCGTGTCTCCGCTTTGAAGGGGGGCGCAGCGGTTTCCGGCCGGGGCCGGGCGCGGGGCGACTCTTGTTTACCACAATCGGCCCCGCAGCGAAAGCGCGGGGCGCGGGACGAAACACCCAAAAGGGGCTTGATGCCTGCCTCGTTTTCTGCCATGCTGCGGGCAAACTACCCGAAAACCAGGATAAAAACCTTCACTACGAACGAAAGGAAGGCGGCATGATCCAGCACATGGTGGTGTTCAAACTCAAAGCGGATGTCGACGAAACGGCCTTCGCCGAACTGGAGCAGAAACTGGCGGATCTGCCCGATCACATCACGGAAATCGAAAGCTTGGACTTCGGGCTGGATGTGGTGCGCTCCGAACGCTCATACGATTTCGGGCTGCTGGCCGGGTTCAAGGACCTGGAAGCCCTCAGGCGCTACCAGGAACACCCCAAACACCAGGAAGTCCTCACCCGCCTGAAGGCTTTTGCGGAGAAGATCATCGCCGTGGACTTTGTCGCCAGGGGGTAAGTCCGCCCCCCCTTTTTTCATTCAGCAACGGGAAAATGCCATGCAAACGCCGCTGCCCCTGCATGGCGGGATTGAAATCGCGATCCGGTCCCTGATTGCCGCCATCGCCCAATCGGTCCAGGAGGCCGAAAATCTCCTCAAAAATCTGGAATGATATCAACCAGGCGAGGTTTCGAACGATTTTTTTTCGCGGGAGGTACCCCCATGTTTCTTGAGCTGGCCACCCAGCGGCGCAGCATCCGTCAATTTGTCGAAAAACCGGTTGCACCGGAGGCGGTCGCCCAGCTGGTCGAAGCGGCCCTGCGGGCCCCGTCATCCCGGGGCTTCAACCCCTGGCAGTTCGTGGTGGTCGAGGACCGCGAACGGCTCCGCAGACTCTCCCAGAGCAAGCCCCACGGCGCTGCTTTCCTGAAGGACGCACCCCTGGGCATCGTGGTCTGCGCCGACCCCCAGCGCTCGGATGTGTGGGTCGAAGACGCGGCCATCGCCAGCATCTTCCTGCACCTGGCGGCGGCATCGCTGGGGCTGGGCAGCTGCTGGGTCCAGGTCCGCAAACGGATGCACACGGACAATCAGTCGGCGAGCGCGTACATCGGCGAGCTGCTGGGGCTGCCGGCCGGCTTGGAGGTGGCGGCGATCATGGCCATCGGCTACCCCGCCGAACACAAGCCGCCCCACCCCGCCTCTTCCCTGGGCTACGAAAAGGTTCACCGCGAGACCTACGGCACCCCCTGGCAAGGCGGACCTTAAGCGCGCAGCCGGGCCCAAATGCGGGCAAGCACAGCGTCGATCTCCTCTATCCGCAGCAGGGGCCCGGCGATGGCCAGCAGCGCGACACAGAGCCCTCCGGTCCCGCAGACGACGCCCAGAGTGCCCGCAAAGCTGTCGGCTGCCGGCAGCAGCGCCCGCAGCGCCTGTCGGCAGCCCTCGAGCACAAGCCCCAGCGGAAGGCTGAGGGCGAAGATTTTCAGGTAAAAACGGTAAACCTCCCGGCTGCCGGGGTTTCCCACCCGTCGGTTCCAGAGCGCGTAAAGCACCACTACCTGCAGGATGACCGAGAGCGAAATCGCCAGGGCCACCCCCTCAACCCCGTGGCGCTGCATGCCCCACATGTAGAGCGGAAGGCTCGCCACCACCGCCACGGTCCCGAAGAGGGCGGGGAAAAGGGTGTTCTGGATGGCGTAAAAGCCCCGCACCACCACGGTCTGGGCGGCAAAAGCAAAGGCCCCGATCAGCAGACAGGCCAGCACCCGGGCAGTGAGCGCGGTGGCCGCGGCGTCGAACTGCCCACGCTCGAACAGCACCCGCACGACCTCGCTGCGCAGCACCATCAGGAGTGCCGAGAAGGGCACCACCAGGGCCAGGTAGCGCAGGGTGCCGTTGAGCAGCCGGTTCATCTCGCCGATTTTCTGCTGGGCCGCCAGACGCGCCAGGAAGGGAAAGGCGGCGACCCCCACCGCCTGCCCGAAAAAGGCCACCAGCAGCAGCATGATCCGCAGGCCGTAGTTGAGCCCGGCGATGCTGCCGGGGGGCAGAAACGACCCGAAAAAACGCATGAAAATCTCGGTCGAAAAAGTCATCGAAAGCCCCACCATCAGCGGCAGGGTCAGCAGGATGTAGCGCTTCAGGTCCGGGTGGCGCAGGGTGAACACGAAACCCCAGCGCATGCCGATTTGCCGCGCTCCGCGATATTGAATTGCAAAGTTGCCCACAAAGGCCCCGGCCAGAACGCCCCAGGCAAACCCCTCGACCCCCAGGCGCGGCCCCAGGAGAACACCCCCCAGAATAATGCCGAGATTGTAGAACAGCGGCGCCAGGGCTGGAATCAGGAAGCGTTCCCTGGCAAACTGCACGGCCATGAAAAGGCCGCCGCTAAAAAAGAAAAACTGGGCCGGCATGATGATGCGGGTCATGCGCACGGCGCTGCGGAAAGTGGCCCCTTCGGGCAGACCGGGGGCCAGCAGGGCGACCAGCTCGGGGGCCAACAGGCAGGCAACCCCGATCGCCGCCGCCAGCCCGAGGCCGAAAACGGTCATAATCAGGGAGAATACCGCCCAGCCTTCCGCCTCCCGGTCGGCGGCCAGGTAGCGCGCGAAGATCGGGATGAAGGTCACCGAGAGAAATCCGCTGGCCGCTATATGGTTGAGGATTTCAGGGAGCATGAAGGCCACCTGGTAGGCATCCACCGCTTCGCCGGCCCCGCCGGCGTGCGCGATCACCATCTCGCGCGCCAGCCCCATCAGGCGGCTCAGGAAAATCGAGACCGTCATGATGAACGCGGCCACCCCCACTTTTTTGTACAAAGCGCTGGACATCAACCGCTGAACCTTTTAAAAGTTGGCCAAAACAGCGTCTGCTTGTAGCAGAAAAGCCAGGAGAACACCACCATTCGGCCGGCGGCGCGCGCCGATCGGCCGGGTTGGCGCCCAGCAGTGGCGCGCGACACCACCTGAATCAAGAAGGAGCCCCACTCATGGAACTTTGCCCCTGCGGGTCGGCAAAACCCTTTTCCGAATGTTGCGAACCTTTTTTGAACGGCAGCCGCGAAGCCCCGACGGCCGAAGCCCTCTTGCGCTCCCGCTATACCGCCTACACCCGATCCGCGGTGGATTACATTCTCCAGACGACCCACCGCTCCCAGCGCCGTCGGGAAGATGAAAAAACCGTCCGACGCTGGGCCCAGGACGCCGAGTGGCAATCGCTGACGGTCATCGACTGTCAGGACGGCGGCCCCGCGGACCGCCAGGGTTTCGTGGAGTTCATCGCCGCTTACACCGAAAAGGGGGACAAAAAAGAGCATCACGAAATCGCGGAGTTCCGCAGGGAAAACGACACTTGGTTTTTCTATGATGCCAAGGCGCCAAAGCCCAAACAGGTGGTGCGCCAGGGCCCCAAAATCGGCCGCAACACCCCCTGCCCCTGCGGCAGCGGCAAAAAATACAAAAAATGCTGCGGTCTCTAGCCGACCGCCGCGCAGCCGGTCACGGCCCGCGATCGCCGGCTTCCAGCCCCGCGGTTTTCAGCCCGTCGTCGGAAGGCCGCCGGCAAGCGCCCCACTTAAACCCGGATCAAGCGCCATAGGAGGCCCGATTGATGGAGTTCACCACCATTGCCAAGGAAACCGTTCTGCTGAACCCTCTCCAGGACATGAACCGCCGCCGTGTCGCCAGCGAAATCCGGATAGACCCGCTTACCGGCCACAGCTCCCGGATCTGCCACTTCATGAAGCTGCAGTGGGAAAAACCCGATTTGGCGCAGCTGGCGGACAGAACTGCCGCCGGCTGTCCCTTCTGCCCCGATCGGGTGATGGCGATCACCCCCTGGTTTCCACCTGAAATTCTGCCCGAAGGCCGCCTGGTGTCCGAAGACCGGGTACTTTTCCCCAACCTGGCCCCCTACGAGGCCTTGAGCGCCGTGGCGGTCATGGGGGCGGAGCATTTCATCCCCATGACACACCTCGCACCCCAGCGGATTGCCGCCAGTTTTGAGCTCTGTCTGACCTTTTTCCAGGCCCTGCAGCGCGCCAACCACCCGGAATCGGTCTATCACATGATCAACTGGAACTACATGCCGCCTTCCGGCAGTTCCATCATCCACCCCCATCTGCAGGTCTTTGCCGGCAGCTTCGCACCGAACCTCATGCGGCTGGAGCTTTCGGCTGCGCGCGCCTACCACCAAAGCCACGGCACCAATTACTGGGACGACCTGGTGGCCGTGGAACGCGCGCACGGCGACCGCTACCTGGGCCGCATCGGGCGTACCAGCTGGCTGAGCGCCTTCGCACCCCTGGGCATCGCCGGGGATGTGGTCGCGGTGGTGGATGGCCTCCACTGCACCCTGGAGCTGACCCCTGAGGATCTGGCGGACCTGGCCTTGGGGTTGACGCGGGCCATGGCGGCCTATGACGACATGGGGGTTTTCAGTTTCAACATGAACTTTTTCACCGGCGCAGCCGGGGACGACCACTATCGCCTACACCTGGTGTTTTCACCGCGGACATTTTATAATCAGGCATTGGGCACGCCGGATGTGGGCGCCTTGCAACAGCTGTATCGCGAAGGGGTCTGCATGGCCTTCCCGGAGGAAATCAACCAGCGGCTCAAACCGCACTTCAGCGCGGGGCGATGAGCGCCGTCAGCTGTGAAAACAGCGGCCGCGACCGGCTTCTGAGGCCCCGCCCGGAGGTCTGAAAGCCAGCTGCGCGCTGCGGATGCGGTTACCCCCCCAACCCGGAAACCCGAGGCACCGGCGCCGATCAGGCCGGAAAATCGGTCCACCCCGGTTCAGCCACCCGACCCCGGAAGAATGCCAACGCTATGAATCCCATTTTGATCCTTGCCCCACTGCAGGGGGTTACCGACAGGGTTTTTCGCACCGTCTTTTCCCGGCATTTTTCCGGCCTGGACGCGGCCGTGGCGCCCTTCATCTCCACCCGCCGCGAGCGGCGCTTCAAGCCCTCACAGCTCGCGGCGCTGCTGCCGGAGAACAACACCGGCCTGCCGGTGGTTCCCCAGATCATGGGCAACGACCCGGACGATTTTATCGCCCTCGCGGAGGTCCTCGCCGATCTGGGGCATGCCACGGTCAACTGGAACCTGGGCTGCCCCTTTCCGATGGTCGTCAAAAAAATACGCGGCTGCGGTCTGCTGGGGCACCCCGAGCGCATCGCGGCCTTCCTGGAGCGGGTGGTGCCCCGGATCTCCTGCGGCTTGTCCATCAAGACGCGCCTGGGCCTGCAAAGCGCGGCGGAGCTCTTGGGCCTGATGCCGATTTTCAACCGCTTTCCCTTGGCGGAGGTGATCATTCACTCCCGCCTGGGCAGCCAGCGCTACAGCGGGCAGCCCGACCTTACGTCCTTTGGCGAATGCCTGGCGCGCTGCGCCCACCCCGTGATCTACAACGGGGACCTGCACACCCTCGAAACCTACCGCCAAATCTCCCGACGCTTCCCGACGGTAACCCGCTGGATGCTGGGTCGCGGGGTGGTGGCCAACCCGTTTCTGCCGACGATGATCAAGACCGGGCAGGACCCCGGCACGGATCAAATCCACCGCCTCAGGTGCTTTCATGACGACCTTTTCAGCGGCTACCAGAGGGTTTTTGCCGGTCCGGGCCATTTGCTGGACCGCATGAAGGGATTCTGGTATTATTTTGCACAGACGTTTGAGAACAGCCGCCGGATCATGAAAAAAATCCACCGGCTGCAGCGGCCCGAACGCTACCGCGAGGTGGTGGATCGGTTTTTTGCCGCCGAAGCCCGCTGGAACCCGTCGGCCGTCGCGTTCAATGAAGGGTGAGACCGTGTTTGAATACCAGAAAAACCAGCGTTTCTTCGCCCAGATCCCCGAGGGGTTAGAAACCTGGGCGCTGCAGGAGTTGAGCGAATTGGGGGCCGTGGAGGTCAAGCCGGCCTTTCGGGGGGCCTATTTTAGCGCCACGCCGACGGTTCTCTACCGCGTCAACTATGAAAGCCGCCTGCTCACACGGGTCCTGGCCCCCCTGAAAACCTTCACCTGCCCGGACCGCGAGGCCCTCTACCGGGTAGCCAAAGCGCTTCCCTGGTCCCAGTTCCTCGGCCCCAAAAATACCTTTGCGGTCTTCGCCCAGGTGAGTGAAAACCTGAAGCTCAAACATGCCGGATTTGCCGCCCTGGTGGTCAAGGACGCCATTGCGGATCATTTCAGCCAGGCGCTCGGCATTCGCCCCAACGTGGACCCCGTCCGGCCGGATGTCTGGATCAACCTGAATCTGCGCGGCAGCCGCGCGATCCTCCATTTTGACACCTCGGGCAGCTCCCTCCACCGCCGCGGCTACCGCACCGAATCAGTGCCGGCGCCCATGCAGGAGACGGTAGCCGCCGCCGTCATCCGGATTTCGGGGTGGGACGGCGAAGGGCCCCTCTACGACCCCATGTGCGGCTCCGGAACCCTGCTGAGCGAGGCCCTGATGCGATACTGCCGTCTGCCGGCTGGGATGCTGCGCAAACACTTCGGTTTCGAGCACATGCCCGACTTCGCACCGGAGCTCTGGCAGACGGTCCGGGAAACGGCCCAGGCCGCCGTCCGGCCGCTGCCCGAGGACCTCATCGGCGGCAGCGACATGTCCGGCCAGGCGGTATCGGCGGCCCGCGCAAACCTCGCCAACCTGCCCTACCGCCACCGGGTCCGCCTGAAAACCGCAGCCTTCGAGAATCTTCGCAGCCTGGAAAACCAGACGATCGTCTGCAACCCGCCCTATGGCATCCGGCTGGGCAGACCCCAGGAAATGGCGTCCCTCTACCGGGCCTTGGGAGATTTTCTCAAACAACGCTGCAAAGGCGCCAGGGCCTACATTTTCGTTGGAGACCGCGAACTGCTCAAGCATGTCGGCCTCAAGGCGGCCTTTCGTCAGCCCATCAAAACCGGCGGCCTGGACGGCCGTCTGGTGAAATACGAGCTGTTTTGAGGGTGCCATGCCGCCGCCTGAACCCACACCCCCCAACGGACTGCCCGGCGACGTGCGGGCCTTCACCCTGCCCGGCGGTTGGACCGTTCTGGCCGGCAAAACCGACAGCGCCAACGACCGTCTGAGTCTGAAGCTGGCCGGCCCCAACGACTGGTGGTTCCACGTGCGCGGCATGCCCGGCAGCCACGTGCTGCTGCGGGTGCCGCCGGGAATCGAACCGGAGCGTTCGGTTCTCAAGCAGGCCGCGGCCGTCGCCGCTTACCACAGCAAGGCGCGCGCAGGCGGGGTGGTGGCGGTCTCGGGCACACGCGCGCGCTACGTGACCAAACCGCCGGGCGCCAAGCCCGGAACCGTCGCCATCCGCCGGGAAACCGTTTTCAAGGTCCGCCCGGCATTGCCCTGCGAATAAGCCCGCGCCGTTTTTTAGAGAGGAGACCGATTCTGTGGTCCAGACCATCACGGCCCTCAAAATTCAGACCCGCAACCCCGGGCGGGTCAACGTTTATCTCGACGCGCGGTATGCCTTTGCCCTCAGCCTGAACGCCGCCCAGGGACTCTGCAGGGGGCAGCCCCTGAGCGCCGATGAGATTGCCCGCCTCAAAGCCGCCGACCAGCCCGCCGCGGCCTTTGACCGCGCCCTGCGGTTTCTGGCCCGGCGCCAGCGCAGCATCCGTGAGACCGAGCGCTATCTGCGCCGCAGCGGCTACCCGGCAACCGTGGTCGGCCCGGTCATCCAGCGCCTGCGGGATTACCGCTACCTCGACGACGCTGAATTCGCACGTCAATGGGTGGCGGACCGCGAGCGCTTCCGCCCCCGCAGCGGCCGGGCGCTGCGCTGCGAACTGCGCCAAAAAGGGGTTGACAGCAGCGAGATCGAACAGGCCCTGGCCGGTTTGGATGAGACCGCCCTGGCCCGGGCGGCCCTGCGGGGCAGCCTCTCCCGCTGGCAGGCGCTGGCGCGCCAGGATTTCAAAGCAAAGGTTTGCGGGTTTTTAGGTCGACGCGGCTTCAGCTATGAAATCGCCGAAACGGTCTTTGAAGCGGCATGGGCGGCACGCGCGGGCCGGGCGCCGTGGGAACCGCCGACGGCAGAGGAATAATGCCAGCGGGTCAGCGGGGGTCCGGGCAAGAGCGCCAACAGGCACCCGCGGAAAGGGCAAACGTCTCTCAGCGCCCCCGCTCCTTTGCGAGGGCCGCTTGAATGGCCTGCGGGTCAAACCCGCTTATTTGACGCTCACCGATCAGAATCAGGGGCACCCCCCGGCCCCCCAGGCTCTGGAAACGGCGACGGGCATCTTCAGAGGCATTGACGTCGAGTTCCTCGAAGACAACCCCTTTTTGGTTGAAATACTCTTTGGCTTTGACACAGTAGCCGCAGCCGGGGGCCGAGAACATCACCACCCGGGAGCCGCCCGCGGGCCGGATCCCATTTGCGCTGCCGCCGCCGGTGAAGAAGTCGCTGCGCCGGCTGACACCCGAGACCACCGCCTCCCGCTGCTGGGTCTCCAGTTGCCTGCGGTAAGCACGCCGCACCTCGAGGCTGTTTTCATCCTCGAGCGCCCGGGGCGGCGCATCGCCGAAGTGTTTGACCCCCTTGGCATCCACCCAGACAAACACATCGGCCCACAGCGGCCCGGCGAGCAACAGCCCCAGCAGCAGCACCAAAATGGTTTTCACGCTCCGTTTCACGTCAGCTATTTCCCGTATTGAGGTTGGTGTTTGTCCTTTATCGGCCGGGCCGGGGCAGTCCTTGATGGCGGCAGGCGGGCGCTCTTTGCCCGCCGATCATCGATCGGGGAGCACATCGGTCGGGGGCAAGACCGGCGACGGCAGGTTGTGCTCAAACAGTTGACCCCGGCCATAAAAACTTCTAAAAAAGAACACGACCGGCCGCCCCCGGCGGCCCGCAACTGCCACCCCATTTCAGGCAAACACCTCAACAGACCGTCTGGCCACCCGCGCCCGATGCGCACGGACGGCGCTGGAGCCCCCCATGGACTGCAAAAAAGAAAAGAACCTTGACCACTGCAACTGCACATACCACCCCTGCAGCCGCAAGGGCATCTGCTGCGAGTGCCTTCAGTATCACCTCAAGATGCGCCAGCTGCCGGGCTGCTGCTTTCCGAAAGATGCCGAGGCCACCTTCGACCGCTCTTTCGGTATCCATGAACAAGCTAGAAAAAAAACATAGCTATCACTACAAGTAAAAATATATTAAATGCAATTCCCCCTAAGCCCATATAACCATATCTTGATTTTATCTTTTCTGCGAAACTCAACTCCAACATCACTGATCCGAAAGCAAGCCCAATTATGGGTAAAAAGGAACCAT
>JAWOJK010000141.1:0-3267 GCA_046481705.1 Desulfobacterales bacterium
CATTGGCATTACAACACATTCAGGTTTACCCACAGCGATCCCTTCTTGCCGCCCGGTTATGTCACATTCTCCGTAAACGGAGCTGGTGAAGCCGATGGTTTTACGATTGATCTTGAAAATCCGGATTTTCAAGGCATCTGCGCCGGTATCCTGTGGAGCTTCTTGTCGGTCTGAAAGCCACCCGACTGACACCGCAGAGCTGACGGAAGGGGTCGCATCGGTTGTCCCGGCCCATGCTGCCCCTTCTCCGCCCCAGGGTCGGCATGGGGCTTTTACTTCACCCCCCAACGCCCGTTAAGCTGAAACGGCGATGCGCTTCGGCATTCTCAAGAAGTTCCTGGCCGCCTTGCTGGCCATGTCCCTCACCGCGACATCAAGACCGACGTGCGCATAATAGCCGCCACCAACCGGGACCCGATAGAGGCGATGCATAGCAGGAAATTCCGGGAAGACCTCTACTATCGCCTGAACGTCTTTCCCATCCAGATCCCGCCCCGGCGCGAACGCCCCGATGACGTGCTGGCCCTCGCCCACTTCTTTCTTTTCCAGTTTACCCGACAGTTTCACAAGGATTTCCGTGAAATCGACCAACAGGCGGCAGCCCATCTGAAACGCTACGCCTGGCCGGGCAACGTCCGGGAGCTTCGCAACGTTCTGGAACGGCAACACGGCCCAGGCCTCACGGCTGCTGGGAATTCCGCGGGGCACGCTGCGCTACAAGATGAAAAAGTTCAAAATCGAAGGGTGACGGACAGCAGGGGGGGATATGAAGGGGTGGGACCGGCGGTCTGCCGGCCCCTGGATTGAGACCCGTGCCGGGGCGTGGTCAGCCGCCCGAGGTCTGGGGAAACGCTGTATTGGCGTAAAGGTATTCCATTTTTTCCTTGTGCTTGAGCTCTTCGTTGGCCATCCTGAGCAGCATGTCCTTGGTGTTGCCGGACGGATGCAGATTGGCCAGCTCGGTATAAAACCCGTGGGAGCGCAGCTCCCGGTGAGCGGCCAGCAGGAACACCTCCTCGCTGTCGATGTTCTCCTTGACCTCGGGCTCCTCCTGGTATTCGGCGATCTTGTAAAAAACCACATCACTCATCCGCATGGCATCCGCCGCGAAACCCCCGTCCCGGTACTGGACCAGAAAGGCTTTGTGCTTCTTTTCCTCGTTGGCGACGAAGGCGATGGTGTCCCGGGTGGCTTCGTCCCGGACCTTCGCATGAATCCCCATGTAAAAGTCGTAAGCCTCTTCTTCCCGCCTGATGGCCGTTGCGATCAGACCTGCGAGTCTCTCGTCTTGCATAGCGTTCACCTCCTGGAATTACGCCTCCGGCAATGGGCCTTGAACACACGTCTGTCTGCGGGGCGATAGATGTAAGTTAGGGGAGAGTAAAACCGATTCTACTCTTTTGCAAGGGCACCGGCAGCCTTGGCCGCCATCTGGCGGTTGAATTTTTCGGCATCGATTACGAACCGCTGGTGAACCCCTTCGGAGATGGCGTCCACCCCGTCGTCAGCTTGCAGGCGAAATGTCAGCCGGCGGCCTTCGACTTTCTCCAGCCGCCCCCTGACCGTGACGGTGAAACCAGGCGGGGTGGCTGCGGTATGGCTCACGTCGACGTGCACCCCCACGGTCTGCTCCCGAGGCCAGTCAATGTGGGGGTTGATCGCCTGGATGCAGGCAAACTCGAAAAGCCCCACCATGTACCCCGTGGCAAACACCTTGGGCATGACCCGGCCTTCCGGAATTTCAGGGTAAAGGTAGGGGACCGTCTTGTTTTCGGGCACCTTGAATCGGTACTCGAAGCTCAGCCCCGGTTTCAGCGAATCTTTCATGACAATCCTCCCTGATAACTGCTCTGAGCGTTGGCATCTGACAACCGCGTAAAAGACGCCGCGCCGCCGGTTGGCGCAGCCATGCGAGTGGCCGCCAGTATTTCCAACTCTTCTGCGCTTGTCAATCCCATTCTGCGCGGGCCGGCCCAGGCCCGCTGCAGGCTGATTCCGAAAATTATGGCACCCGCAACCTTTACAAAATCGTATTAACAATCGCTTAATAAAACCATTTCGTAATATTTATATTCATGAGGGAAAATCATCAAATTTAAATTTTTCCTGTCCTTATAGTTGGTTATGCCATAAGAGACGCCCATGGCACACCCCTTGCTGGGTGTAACCCCAAAACCATTTGAAGCGCCGCAGCCAGACCACCCTTCACAGGAGGCACCACATGAAAAAGATCGAGGCCGTCATCAAGCCGTTTAAACTGGACGAGGTCAAGGACGCTCTCAACAAGCTGGGTGTCAAGGGCATGATGATCAGCGAGATCAAGGGGTTCGGCCGCCAGCGGGGCCACAAGGAAATTTACCGCGGCGCCGAGTACCAGGTGGATTTCGTCCCCAAAATCAGAATCGGGGTGGTGGCCGATGACGCCATGACCGCCCAGATCATCACCAGCATAAGGGACGCGGCCTTCACCGGCAAGATCGGTGACGGCAAAATTTTTGTCTACCCCGTGGAACAGGTCATTCGAATCCGGACCGGAGAGTCCGGAAACGAAGCGCTATAGAATTCTTGTATCGATAGCCGCAAATTTTTTACACGCCGAGAGGAGAACCAAAATGAAAAGACGCTTGATATTGTTCATTCCGATTTTGCTGACCCTGCTGAGCGCCACCGGGCTGTGGGCCGAGGACGGCCCCCCGACACCGGAATCCAACAGGAACGCCATCGCGCTGGTCCAGAGCCACGCCGACTACCTCTGGACCCTGATAGCCGCGGCCCTCGTATTCTTCATGCAGGCCGGTTTTGCCATGGTGGAAGTCGGCTTCACGCGCGCCAAGAACGCCATCAACATTCTGATGAAAAACCTGATGGACTTTTCCATCGGCTCGCTGGCCTTCTGGGCCATCGGGTTCGGACTGATGTTCGGGGTCTCCAAATCCGGCTGGCTGGGCACTTCGGGCTTTTTCCTAAGCGACTTCACCCCGGACGGCGACCCCTGGGTGCTGGCCTTCTGGATGTTCCAGGTGGTTTTCTGCGCCACGGCGGCCACCATCGTATCCGGGGCCATGGCCGAGCGCACCAAATTCGTAGGATATCTCTGCTACAGCGTTGTCCTGAGCGCCGTTATCTATCCCATCTTCGGCAGCTGGGCCTGGGGGAGCCTGCTGAACGGCGAGGGCTGGCTGGAAGGCCTGGGATTCATCGATTTCGCGGGCTCCACGGTGGTCCATTCCGTGGGCGGCTGGGCGGCCCTGGCCGGGGCGCACGGCG
>JAWOJK010000245.1:0-6183 GCA_046481705.1 Desulfobacterales bacterium
CAGCAGGGGGCCAGCAATGAGCAAGACAATCATCACCGGTACGCCCAGCAAAAAGACGGAGCCCCACCAGTAATTCTCCAGCAAGATGCCTCCCACCAGAGGCCCAATCGCGCTGCCTACCGAAAAGCCAGACACCCAAATGCCGATAGCGGCCGTTCGCTGGCGGGAATCCAGAAACATGTTGCGGATGAGGGACATGGTCGAAGGCATGAGGGTGGCGCCCGCTACGCCCAGCAAGGCCCGTGCTGCGATCAACAAATCGGCAGTGGGGGAAAAGGCTGCCACGGTTGAAGCCAGGCCAAAGGCTGCGGCGCCAATCAGCAGCAGTTTGCGACGGCCGATTCGATCCCCGAGCGTTCCCATCGTAATGAGCGATCCGGCGATCATGAAGCCGTAGATGTCTACAATCCACAACAGCTGCGTACTGCTGGGCTGCAAATCTGTACTCAGGGAGGGTACCGCCAGATGCAGCACCGTCAGATCCATGGCGATGAGCAGCGTGGGCAGCATCAGCACAGCCAGCCCAATCCATTCGCGTCGCCCGGCTTTGGCTGGGCTGGCAGGATTCAGGGGAAGATTTTTCTCCTCAGAATTGTTCATAACATTTCCTTTTTGTTTCACAGTTGGCGTTCTGTTGATGCCAAGCCGTAATCAATCCATTGGCTTTTGTTAAGTGTTGAGACCTGACCCCTTTGGTTTTGACCCCTTTGGTTTTTGTGTTGAGACCTGACCCCTTTGGTTTTGTGTGACCGTCATGATATGCTTTCCTTTCCGCCGCTGGGCCTGTCGATGGAGACTGCTGGTCCTGCTTGCACCCTATTTTCCCGCCGCACAACGATCATAACGGAACCGACGGCGATATTCAACCGGGCTGCACCGATGGGCAACGAAACCGCCGTGATTCATCGTCAAAATGTGTCGATGACCTGAAGATTCTTATCTGATCACAGGGTAGAGGGAAAAAAAGGGTAGCCGGTCGCATTTTTCGCCGGACATCGCGGCACAGTTCGAGTAAAGAACCATGGGAAAGAGCGAGGTAAACGCTGCTGTCCATGGAACCACCCTTCAAAAATCCTTTAGACTTTCTCGAGGGGTATCCAGTGGCCGCAAGGATGCCGCAGGCCAGTTTGCCCGCCGGCTGGAAAGAGAGCTTGCCTGCCTGTGGCTCTTTTTGGAAAAAGAGGGCGTTGACCCACCAACAACCACGCCGAGCGGCTCCTGCGCTTCGGCGTGCTTTGGCGAAATCGCTCCCAGGGTACCGCCAGCGAAAAGGGCAATCGCTGGGTCGAAAGAATCCTGTCCGTCAGACAAACCTGCAGGCTTCAGTTAAGGCCGCTGTTTCCCACACTCGTTGACCTACTTCAGCACTACTTCAACGCCACCCAGCCTGACCTCTCCTGGATCCACGCCTAACCTTCTCCACCCCGTGATCAGATACTCCAAAAGAAGTGGCGTACCGATGGTTTCCATCCACCTCGCCTGATAGATGGATCGTGAGCATTCAAATAGATGTTGACAATAAATGGTGCGTTCAATAACCTCAACTCAAATTATACCGGATCGCTTCCCAGTCGCCTCTCAATCCCCTTACCCTGCGCTATTCCATTTTCTGAGAGGGCTGCATGGCTCACGACACAGAATTCCCTCAGACTCAAGAAATCAGTTGCCCCGGACGCCGGTCATTTGTCAAAACGGCTGCGCTGGCGGGAGCGGCGATCGCCCTCACCGGCCTACCCCTTCTTACCTACTTCGTCGCCCCGGCATTGAAAAAGGGCACCACCAAGTGGATCGATTTCGGCCCGGCCGGTCAACTCACCCCAGGAGAGGTCGAAATGCTCTCCTACGAGTTCATGGTCAAGGACGGATGGATCGTCCTGCCCCAGCGCGGCTTCGTCTGGGCCAAGTCCGACGGCCCAGGTAATATAACCATCTTCTCTTCGACCTGCACGCACCTCGCCTGCAACGTCATTTGGAACAAGCAAACCCAACGCTTCGAATGCCCGTGCCACAGCGGGTTTTTCGACAGCAGCGGGCGACCGATTGCCGGCCCCCCCACCCGGCCGCTGTTCGCCATGGAGCACAAGGTCGAAGAAGGCAAGTTGATGGTGCTGATGCCGGCCTGATCGTATTCATTGCGAAAGGAGAACACCCGTATGAAAACCAAGACGTTGATTCTTTCCGTAGTGCTGATTGTTTTTGTCATTGGCGGGATGACGCTCATAACGGACCGGGCCACCGGATCCGCCATTCAGGCGCTCACTGCCGTCAAGATCGCCAAGGCCCCGGCGACACTCGATGACGACGTTTGGCAGAAGGCCAAGGCCCTCGATGTGCCCTTCGACGGCAAGGAGAAGTTCGCCGGCATGAAAGCCGTCGTGACCACCCGGGCCCTTTACACCGACGATGAGATTTTCTTCCTGTTCAAATGGAAGGACGACACCCAGAGTGTGACCAAGGGCGCCTGGCAGTTCGACGGCGAAAAGTGGAACCGACTCAAAGGCGACGAGGACCGCATCGCCTTGCAGTTTGAAATCGACCGGATCAACAACTTCGCCACCAAGGGCTGTGCTGTCCTTTGCCACGGTCCCGCGGGGGCGCCGATGAAGGAATTCAAATACGCCACCGCCACGGCGGCTGAAAAGGGCGACCTCTGGCACTGGAAAGCCGCCCGCTCCGCCCCCTATCTCTCCGCCGACGACGGTTGGCTGACGGCCGCGGGAGAGAAAACCGGCCGCAAGGACGATGCCGGCGGGGGCGGGGACAGCCGCAACGAGATCGAGGACAAGTCCAAGCCGCGCTTCATGCAGGACCCGGCCAAGAAACCCTCTTTCCCGGGCTTTCTACTGGCGGAAGAAGCGGTTGAAATCACGGACCACTCGATTTTCAAAAAAGGCGACACCCTCACCTACCGCATGCCGAAGAAACCTTCCGGATCCCGCGGCGACATCCAGGCGCTCAGCCGCTATGCCGATGGCGGGTGGACGGTGATGCTCTCCCGCAAACTCGACACCGGCAACGACGATGACGTGGCCTTCAACACCCGCAAAAAGTACAGCTTCGCCATGGCCCTCTTCGATGATTCCGGGGACGCCGATTCCTATGATTCGGAAGCCCTCAGCCTCGAGTTCGGCCGCTGAGTCGAAAACCGGACGGTGGCCGGCCCGGTGAAAGGCAGGGCCGGCTGCCGGAGTCGAGTACTCGGTAGAAAGGAGACGGCATGAGCGCTGGAAAAGCCGCCGGCCTGATGTTGATTCTGGCTGCCGCCGTGGGAGCGATCCTTCTGGGACGGGGTCCATTGGAATCGGCCGAACCGCAGCTATCCGCCACCGCGAAGTACAGTCCCAAGGCGCCTTCCGGGGTGGATGACACCCTCTGGCAGTGGGCGCAACCGGTCGACGTCCGCGTAAGGGGCCGGGACAGCTTCGCCGGTGAGGACGTGACGGTTGTCACCCGCGCCGTATACACCGACGAGAGCCTATATTTTCTTTTCAAATGGCCGGACCCCACCCAAAGCGTGGCCAAACGGGCCTGGAAGTTGGACGGCCAGAGTTGGAGCCACCTGGAAGGCGACGAGGACCGGATCGCGGTGCTGTTCGAGATCACCCGCATCAACGGGTTCCCCACCAAGGGGTGCGCCGTCGTCTGCCACAGCCCACCGGATGTTCCCAGCAAGGAATGGAAGTTTGCCACCCAGACGGCCGGCGAAAAGGGCGACCTGTGGCATTGGAAGGCGGCCCGCTCCAATCCCGCAGGTTACGCCGACGACAGTTGGCTCACGATCGCCGGCAATCCCTCCGGATCCTACCGTACCACGGGGCGCCGGTCAGACGACGGCAAGGGCGGCGACGTGTACAATCAAACCGAAGACCGGACCGGGCCCCGCTATATGCAGGACCCGAACACGCCGCCTTCTGCACCTGGATTCCTGATCTACGATGAAGCCGTCCCGATTCCCAACGGTACCGCGTTCAAACCCGGCACCGTCCTCACCTACAGAATGCCCAAACGGGCCGAGGGATCGCGCGGGGACGTCAAGGCCAGCGGCCGTTACGCCGACGGCGGCTGGACGGTCATGCTGAACCGACGGCTCGACACCGGGCATGAGGATGACGTGGCGTTCAACCCACGCCGGGATTACAGCTTCGCCATCGCCGTTTTCGACAACACCGGCGAAGAGCATTCGAAGGGGATCCAAGCCTTGACCCTCAAGTTCGGACGATAGAAAGCGGAGCGTGTGAAAGGAATGGGGATGAACGGCGCAGGGCATTCATCAGGGAAACTGCTCACTTTCTTGGCTCTGGACCGCCATGCGGCCCGGATCTGCGAGGTGCGCGTCGCCGGCGATGCACTTAGTTGGGCCCGCTTTTGCGGGTCCCTGAGCTTGGCGCTGGTGGTCCTGCTCTTTCTGAGCGGGGCCTTCATGATGTTCTACTACTCGCCAACCCCGGCCGCAGCCTATGACAGCGTAGACTTCGCACAGTTCTCGCTGCCCTTTGGCGACATCGTCCGGGGAGTTCACTATTGGGCCTGGAACCTGCTGCTGGTGGTCTTGGGGCTCCATTTGGCGGGAACTTTTTTGACCGCGGCTTATAAAGCACCCCGGCAGCTTGTCTGGGTTTCCGGGGTGTTGATCCTTCTGGTTGTGCCCCTTTGCATCATCACGGGGGACCTGCTGCCCTGGGACCAAAAGGGCTACTGGACGACCCAGGTCCGCAACAGCATCATTTCATCGGTGCCGCTGGTGGGCGACTTCTTGCTGCGCCTGCTGCAGGGCGGGCCTCGCACCGGAACCGTGTCGCTCACCCGGTTTTACGTGTTGCACTGCGTGTTTCTGCCCCTCCTGGTCGTGAAGCTGATCGCGATTCATTTCCATTTTCTGGCCCAGCGGGGGCTTTGCGAACCGATTACAACCGGCAAAACACCCCGGAGTTCCATCCACTTGGTCCCGAACCTGCTCAACCGCTGGCTGGTCCTGTTCATCACCTGCACGCTGGTGCTCAGTGTCGCCGCCTTTTACTGGCCGGCCCCCCTGGAAAGCCCGGCAGACCCAACGGATTCCGCCTATGTCCCCAAGCCGGAATGGTGGGTGTTCGCCTTGAATCAGTTGGTGGGCATCTTCAGAGGCCCGCTCATGTTCATCGGCACGGTCGCCATCCCCGGCGGCCTGGCCTTGCTGCTGATCGCCCTGCCCTTCATAGATCTCACCCCTGTGCGCCACCCGGCCGAGCGCAAACTGGCGATGGCGGCTGCGCTCCTGATCCTGGCCGCGGTGGTGGGCCTTTCCATCATGGGCTATTGGGAGCACTTCGTGAAGCCCCGTCCATAAGATGAAAAATGGCCTTTTCGAATACGACGGTGGAATCTCTGATCCGACCGCCTTAAACGGTAATAAGGCATCCGCCAGTCGATGATTTCTTCTGTCTTGTTAACCCACAGACCGGATAGAAGTCAGAAAAATACCGAAAAAATCTCAGGTATCGAATACGGTTGAGGCAACACGAAATTGAAGAGGGGAAAAACTTAAATTGCCGAGCGGGGCCGGGTTGCGGTTGGCGCAAGCGGCAGGGGCACAGAAACCGGAAATCTTACACTTTCAATGGTCAATCGGCCTAAATGCCAGGTATACCCTGCCGTCCGGGCACAGCGCATTCATCGTGCAGAACTTCCGTCAGCTTCTCCCGCAACACAGCCATTTTGTAAGGCTTTTGGATAAATCCCACCAAACCTTTGCCGGCAAAACGCTGGGTCGCGTCCAGCTCGTTGTAACCGCTGCAAAGAATGGCCGTAACGCCTGAATGCAGGCGCCGCATCTCGCGAAAGGCTTCTACGCCATCCATGCTTGGCATGGTAAGGTCCTAAAAGCACGCAGACGATCTCGTCGGCATGTTCACGAAACACCTTCTCGTGGTGCCCTCACAACCCGTCCACGGGCGCACTCCGCCTGACGCCAAAGTGGCCGTTATGTGCCCAGGCCATATGAGCTTGGCTATTGATTCGGCGGTGATGATTGTTACGCTAAAGCTGGCCAGTGCTCGATGTATGGAGGGAATTTAAAAAGGAAAACAATTCATGACACATGAAGCTATTGTCGTTGCGCTGGCGACTGCCGGGCCGGTAATCGGATCGGCCATCGGAGTCTGGAGAAAGCCTACGACAACCGCAATCCATAATATCCTCTATCTG
>JAWOJK010000274.1:0-10063 GCA_046481705.1 Desulfobacterales bacterium
GTGGAGATGTTCCGCAAGCTGCTGGACGAGGGGCGCGCGGGCGACAACATCGGCGTGCTGCTGCGGGGCACCAAACGCGAGGAAGTCGAGCGCGGGCAGGTGGTTGCCAAGCCGGGCTCGATTACGCCGCACACCAAGTTTGGAGCGGAAGTCTACATTTTGAGCAAGGAAGAAGGCGGACGGCACACGCCGTTTTTCAATGGATACCGGCCGCAGTTTTATTTTCGCACGACCGACGTAACGGGGGTGTTGACGCTGCCGGAAGGCGTTGAGATGGTGATGCCGGGCGACAATGTGACGATCTCCGCGGAGCTGATCACGCCGATCGCGATGGAAAAAGAGGTGCGGTTTGCAATTCGTGAAGGCGGCCGCACGGTCGGCGCCGGCGTGGTAGCCGAAATCTTCGAATAAAGAAAGCGGTTGTTATCATGATGATGAATACCAAAATCAGGATCAGGCTCAGAGCCTACGATCACAAGCTCCTCGACCAGTCGGCAACCGATATCGTTGATACGGCGCAAAAAACAGGCGCCAAGGTCGTGGGGCCGATCCCGCTGCCCACGCGGATCAACAAGTTTTGCGTACTGCGCTCGCCGCATGTCGACAAGAAGTCGCGAGAGCAGTTTGAAATGCGAACTCACAAGCGGCTGCTGGATATTCTCGAGCCGACGCAGCAGACTGTCGATGCGCTGATGAAACTGGATCTCTCTCCAGGGGTCGATGTCGAGATTAAACTGTAGGATAGGGGCTTTATCGCGATGTGTAGAGGACTGTTAGGGAAAAAGGTTGGGATGACGGGCGTCTTCGATGCCGAAGGTAATTTGGTGCCCGTCACGGTGGTCCAGACGGGCCCCTGCGTGGTAACCCAGATCAAAACCGAAACCACCGACGGATATAACGCTCTCCAGCTGGCCTTTGACGAGAAGCGCCAGAGCCGCACGAACAGGCCTCTGCAGGGGCATTTCCAGAAGGCCGGGGGGCAGTGCTTCAGGGCCCTGCGCGAATTTTCGGTCGAAAAGCCCGATGAGTTCAAACTGGGACAGGCGATCAGCAGCGATCTTTTCGCGATCGGCGAAAAGGTCGATGTGGCGGGGCTCTCCAAGGGCCGCGGTTTTGCCGGCGTCATAAAGCGCCACGGGTTCAGCGGCGGGGGGCAGACCCATGGCTGCCACAGCAAGCGGATTCCCGGTTCCATCGGGTGCAGCGCCTGGCCCTCCAAGGTGGTGAAAGGCAAAAAAATGCCGGGTCATTACGGCGTTGAACGCAACACCGTCCGGAACCTTGAAATTGTCGACATCCGGCCGGAGCAAAACCTGATTCTTCTGAAAGGTGCTGTGCCTGGATCCAAGTCCGGCATTATTGAAATCAAGAAAACGAAAACACGTCCTTAAAGATCGTTGGCAGCAGGAGGGGCGAGGCACCGGCTGGGCCGGTCAGATTCCCGCAATGCCAGTGGTTTGGAATGAGGTATGCTATGCCTGTCTTTGATGTTCTCAATACAAGAGGTGAAAAGGTCTCCACGGTTGACCTTGCGGACAGCATCTTCGATGTCCCCGTCAAATCCTCGGTGTTGCACGATGTGGTCACCATGCAGCTGGCCAACCGCAGGGCCGGGACCGCTGCGGTCAAGCATCGCAGTGATGTGATCGGCAGCGGACGCAAACTTTTCAAGCAGAAGGGCACCGGTCGGGCGCGACGCGGCGACATTAAATCCCCCCTGCTGAAAGGCGGGGGGTCCGTTTTCGGGCCCAACCCACGGTCCTACAGCTACAAAGTGCCCAAGAAGGTCCGGAAGTTGGCCCTCAAAATGGCCTTGAGCAGCAAATTCCAGGAAAAGCAACTGGTCGTCCTGGATCAGTTCGGACTCGAAGAGGTCAAAACCAAAAAATTCGTGGAAGTTTTACAGGGCCTGAACTTTGGAAAAACACTGATTGTCACCGACACTGAAAACCCGAATTTGGAATTGTCCTCCAGAAACGTGCCGTCGGTTAAGGTCCTGCGCTGTGAGGGGCTCAACGTCTACGACGTGCTCAACTGTCACACGTTGGTTCTGCTCGAGCCTTCCATCGAGGGCATTGAAAGGAGGCTCGCATGAATCCTTACGATATCGTCAAGCGCCCCCTGGATACTGAAAAAACGAACTTCCAAAAGGAGACCCATAATCAATTCTCCTTTGAGGTCGACCGGCGGGCCAATCGCATTGAAATCTCCAATGCCGTCGAGACCCTCTTCAACGTCAAGGTGGCACAAGTGCGCACCCTGCAGGTCAAGGGCAAGCGCAAACAGCGCGGCCGGATTATGGGCAAGCGCAAGGACTGGAAGAAGGCGATCGTCAAGCTGATGCCCGGGGAACGAATCGACTTTTTTGAAGGGGTATAGAAGCGAGGAATAGAGCAATGGCTGTTAAGAAAGTTAAACCAACATCACCTGGGCGCCGGTTTCAAGAATACGCTCCATTTGATGAAATCACCAAAACCTCTCCTGAAAAGGGATTGCTGCGGACCGCCAAAAAATCAGGCGGGCGCAACGTCAATGGGCGCATAACCGCTCGCCACCGTGGTGGCGGTCATAAGCGCCACTACCGTGTGGTGGATTTCAAGCGTGATAAAATCGGCATTCCCGCCAAGGTCGCCGCCATTGAATACGACCCCAATCGTTCGGCGCGTATTGCCCTGCTGCACTATGTGGACGGCGAAAAGCGTTACATCCTGGCGCCGCTCAAGCTCGCGGTGGGCGAGACGGTGATGGCCGGGCCGGAGGCCGATATCAAGCCCGGCAACGCGCTGCCGCTGGGCAACATTCCGCTCGGCACTCAGATTCACAATATCGAGTTGAAACTTGGCAAAGGCGGTCAGATTGTTCGCAGCGCCGGGACCTTCGCCCAGTTGGTTGCCAAGGAAGACCGCTATGCCCTGGTGAAACTGCCCTCCGGCGAGGTCCGCATGGTCCTGCTGAAGTGCAAGGCCACCATCGGCCAGGTCAGCAATACCGAGCACGGCAACATCGCACTGGGCAAAGCCGGCCGCAAGCGCTGGCTCGGCTGGCGGCCCAAGGTGCGCGGTGTGGCCATGAACCCCGTGGATCACCCGATGGGCGGTGGGGAAGGACGTTCCTCCGGCGGCCGCCACCCCTGTTCCCCTTGGGGGCAGAAATCCAAGGGCTACCGGACACGCACCAACAAGCGCAGTGACCGCTACATCGTTAAAAAGCGCACGAAAAAATAGGTCTGAGGAGACATCATGCCAAGGTCGTTAAAAAAAGGCCCCTATATTGAGCCGAAACTCATGCAAAAAGTTACGACAGCCCAGGAAAGCCGCAGCAACAAGGTGATCAAGACCTGGTCGCGGCGCTCCACCATTATTCCGGAGATGGTTGGCATCACCTTGGCTGTTCATAACGGGAAAAAATTCGTTCCGGTATTCGTGACGGAAAATATGGTGGGGCACAAACTGGGCGAATTCTCCCCGACGCGCACGTTCTATGGCCACGCTGGAGACAAAAAGTCCAAAGTCAAAAAATAAGGGTCGATTTCTCACCCTAAAATTTTAGAAAAGGGAATAGCTGGCATGGAGGCTAGAGCAATTGCTAAATATGTTCGGATTTCTCCTCTAAAGGTCCGAAAGCTCGTGGGTGCCGTGAAGGGGAAACCGGTTGAAGCAGGGTTGAACATCTTGAAGTTCATGCCCCAGAAAGCCGCCGGGATTGTCGAAAAAACAATGCGTTCCGCCGTGGCCAATGCCGATCAGGTTGACGGCATGGATGTCGACGCGCTGGTGATTCGCAATATCATCGTCGACCAGGGGCCAAGCCTGAAGCGTTTTCGGGCGCGGGCACGGGGGCGAGGAGCCCGGATTCTAAAGCGAACCAGTCACATCACGGTCATTTTAGCCGAAGAGACGGCGTAAAGAAGGAGGTAAGGAGCTTGGGCCAGAAAGTTAATCCAATCGGTTTGCGATTGGGCATCGTCAAGACGTGGGATTCGAGATGGTATGGCGGCAAAAGGTATGCCGATTACATCTTGGAAGATTTCAATATCCGCAAGTTTCTGAAGAAACGGCTTCATCACGCGGGTGTTTCCAAGATTGAAATCGAGCGATCCACCAAACGGGTCCGACTCCGCATCTTTACGGCCAGGCCGGGTATCGTGATTGGTAAAAAGGGTTCCGAAATCGAGCTTTTGAAAAAGGAACTGCAGAAATACACCGCTCAGGAAGTGTTGATTGACATTCAAGAGGTTCGCAAACCCGAGATCGACGCCCAGTTGGTGGCCGAAAACGTCGCCATGCAGATGGAGCGCCGCGTTGCTTTTCGCCGGGCCATGAAACGGGGGGTGACCTCTGCCATGCGCTTCGGCGCCCAGGGGGTAAAAATTATTTGCGCCGGGCGTCTTGGCGGCGCTGAAATGGCCCGCACCGAGTGGTACCATGAAGGGCGGGTGCCGCTGCATACGCTGCGGGCGGACATTGATTACGGTTTTACGGAAGCGCGCACCACATACGGCGCCATCGGTGTGAAGGTTTTTATCTTCAAGGGGGAAATCCTCAAAAAAGACCAGCCCGAACTGGAAGGCCGCTGATCAAGCCTCCCAAAGCCGGTCGCGGTTGCCCGGTGAAGACGGCGGCAACCCAGCGCACGGCGCTCGAACGATAACAGGGCGTTACCAAAGATAGGGCCTGCGACAGGAGATCAAGGAAATGCTGATTCCCAAAAAAGTCAAATTTCGTAAAGTGCAGAAAGGTCGGATGAGAGGCACGGCCTACCGCGGGAGTGACCTCAACTTTGGGGAATACGGTCTCCAGGCGGTGGAGTGCGGCAAAATTAGTTCAAAGCAGATCGAGGCTGCCCGTATTGCCATGACACGCCACGTCAAGCGCGGCGGAAAACTTTGGATCCGAATTTTTCCGGACAAACCCTTCACCAAGAAGCCGGCAGAAGTCCGGATGGGTAAGGGTAAAGGCGCACCTGAAGGCTGGGTGGCGGTGATTCGCCCCGGGCGGATACTCTATGAAATGACCGGTGTTTCCCCCGAAATGGCCAAGGAAGCCTTGCGCCTGGCCTCGCATAAATTACCGGTCAAAACACGATTCATCCAGAGGAGCGACGTCTAATGAAAGCGTCTGAGATTAGGGATATGAGCCAGGAGGAACAGTTCCGGCGGCTGTCCGAGCTGAAAGAGACCCTGTTTACGCTGCGGTTTCAGAGCGAAAGCGGCCAACTGGAAAACTCCGCCAAGCTGAAGCAGACCCGGCGCGATGTCGCACGGCTGAAAACGATTATCATTGAACAGAATAAATAAAAGAATAGTGGCTGCCATGAAAAACCGAGGATTGAAAAGACAGCTGGTCGGTAAGGTTGTCAGCGATAAAATGGATAAGACTGTTGTGGTCCTGGTCGAAAGACTGGTAAAACACCGGCTTTATAAAAAATTCATCCGTCGGCAGTCTAAATTCGCTGCTCACGACGAGGCCAATTCCTGCCAGACCGGAGACAAGGTCGTAATTACCGAATCCCGTCCGCTAAGCAGGACCAAAAGATGGCGTGTCAGTAAAATCGTTGAAAAATCCGTTTAGGATAAAGGGATAAAAAAATGATTCAGGCGGAAACGAGACTTACGGTAGCGGATAATTCCGGGGCGAAGGTGCTGAGTTGTATCAAGGTCCTGGGTGGCTCCCGAAGAAGATATGCGAGCATTGGCGACATCATTGTCGTTTCGGTCAAGGAAGCGATCCCCAACGCCAAAGTCAAAAAGGGGGACGTCCTCAAAGCGGTCGTTGTCCGCACCAAGAAAGAGATTCGTCGCAACGACGGTTCCTTTATTCGATTCGACGACAACTCGGCCGTTCTGGTCAACGCGCAAAAAGAACCGATTGGAACCCGTATCTTTGGACCGGTGGCAAGAGAGTTGAGGGCCAAGCGGTACATGAAAATCATTTCGCTTGCCCCGGAAGTCATCTGAACAGACCGGGCCCAATGGAGAAGCAGGTTAACATCATGGAAAAATGTCGATTGAAAAAAGACGATAAAGTCAAGGTCATTGCCGGCAAGGATAAGGGTAAAATCGGTAAGGTCCTGCGCGTCAATAAGGAAAAGAAACGCGTTCTGGTGGAGAACATCAACCTCTTGAAGCACCACGTCAAGCCCAGTGCCCAAAACCGTCAGGGCGGCATACTTGACAAAGAGGCGCCGATTCAGTTGTCCAATGTGATGCTGATGTGCAACAAATGCATCAAACCGTCGCGGATCAGAATTAAAACGCTCGAAGACGGTAAAAAAGTTCGCGCATGCGGTAAATGCGGTGAAATCATCGACGCCTAACGTCTTTTTTTAGGATCGTGTTTCGGAGGAACACCATGTCGCAGTTCAAAGAAACCTACCAAAAAGAAATGGTCCCTCAGCTGATGGAGACCTTGAAGTTAAAAAATCCCATGCAGGTCCCGCGACTTGTGAAAATCGTCCTGAACGTCGGGATGGGGGAAGCCATTCACAACATGAAGCTGCTAGACTCGGCGGTGGAAGAACTGACCCTGATTTCCGGGCAGAAGCCGGTCATAACCCGGGCTAAAAAGTCCATCGCCGCTTTCAAGCTTCGGGAAGGTATGCCCATCGGGTGCATGGTGACCCTTCGTCGCAGTCGAATGTACGACTTTATGAGCAAACTCGTCAATATTGCTCTGCCCCGCGTGCGCGACTTCCGCGGAATTTCCGGAAAGGCCTTTGACGGCCGTGGCAATTACTCGCTGGGGATTCGCGAGCAGATCATCTTTCCGGAAATCGACTATGACAAAATTGACAAGATCAACGGCCTGAATGTTTCCATCGTTACCAGTGCCAAGACCGACCAGGAGGGGAAAGAACTCCTCAAGTTGATGGGTATGCCGTTTAAAAACTAGCGCGTGCAAGTGCGAACGCCGCCCCCGGCTCCCAACAGCCGATACAAGGGTTTCAAGGAGGAAATTTTGGCAAAAAAAGCGTTAATGATAAAGTCGCAGGCGAAGCCGAAATTCAAAGTACGGGCCTATAACCGCTGCCCGATGTGCGGCCGGCCAAGGGCCTATATCAGGAAATTCGGAATTTGCCGTATCTGCTTTCGAAACCTTGCTTCCGAGGGGCAGCTGCCGGGCGTTGTCAAATCCAGTTGGTAAACGGCCGGCCGGCCTTCGCGACCTGATTAAAAAAATACATCAAACCAAGCAGATAAACGGAGAGAAGAATGGCATCGAGCGATACAGTTGCGGATATGTTGACCCGCATCCGAAATGCCGGGAAAGCGAAATTCAACAGCGTCGATATCCCCGGGTCAAATCTGAAGTGTGAAATGGCCAAGATTTTAAAAGACGAAGGGTATATTCGGAACTACAAGTTCATTAAAGACAACAAACAAGGAATTCTCCGGGTTTACCTTAAATATACCGACGAGGGCCTGCACGCCATTTACGGGATAGAGCGGGTCAGTAAGCCGAGCCGACGCACATATGCGAAAAGCTCGGAGGTCAAACCGATGCTAAATGGCCTGGGAGTGCGAATCTTGTCCACCTCCAAGGGGGTCATGAGCGATAAACAGGCCCGCCGGGAGCATTTGGGCGGCGAAATTCTCTGCAACGTCTGGTAAAACCGGGTGGAGACCCGAAACACCGGGTGACCACATTCTGCTGGGTTTTTGGAATACCGCGCGCTTCGAAAACGCGTCCGCTACAGCGCTGGGTCCGCAAGCTGGCGAGGTTACAACCCCAGCGCGTGTCAGCGCCGGTGATAAAGAACAGAGGAGCAATTCATGTCACGAGTTGGCAAAAAACCGATTCCGATTCCCGAAAAAGTCGACGTCGTTTTCACGGATCAGATAGTCACGGTCAAGGGCGCCAAGGGCACCCTCACGCGAACGGTGCATCCGGCTATGAAGTTAAAGGTCGAAGGCGGTAGTCTGCACGTCGTGATGGCTGAAGACAATCGTATCAACCAGGCGCTGCAGGGGTTGACCCGCAGCCTGGTGGCCAACATGGTGCATGGGACGCACCAGGGTTTTGAGCGGGTCCTGGAGATCAACGGCATCGGCTATCGGGCGGAAGTCAAAGGCAACAGCATCGTTCTTAACCTGGGATACTCACATCCCATCGATTTCGAACTGCCTGCGGGCGTGTCTGCAACAGTCGACCGCAACACCATCATCAAACTCTCCGGCATCGACAAAGAGGTGCTGGGGCAGGCGGCCGCCTCCATCCGGCGTCTCAGGCCCCCGGAACCCTACAAGGGCAAAGGGATCAAGTATGCCGAGGAATACATTCAACGCAAGGCCGGAAAGACCGGCACCAAATAGGTGCAGGCGTGATCGTTGACGGTTTCAGGGAGAAACGGGGAAAAGTAAAATGGGAGCGTTAGACTCAAAACGAAAGGCACGGCTGAAGAGAAAGGCCAGAATTCGGAAGCGCATCACCGGAACGCCCGAGCATCCGCGGCTGAGCGTTTTCCGCAGTGCAAAGCACATATACGCCCAGGTGATCGACGATGTTTCCGGGCGAACCCTGGTGGCAGCCTCCAGCCGTGAAAAGGAGGTCGGGGAAAACAGCGACCTCAAGGGCAAAACCGCCCGCGCCGCTCTTGTCGGTAAACTGCTGGCCAAGCGGGCGCTTGATCACGGCGTGAAAAGCGTTGTCTTTGACCGCAACGGCTTTCTGTACCACGGCCGCGTCAAGGCTGTATCCGACGGTGCCCGTGAGGGCGGGTTGGATTTTTAACCTAAGGAGGAATTCCCTTGTTCAAGCAAGATACAGATGAAAATCAGTTTATCGACAAGGTGGTGCACATCAGTCGGGTGGCCAAGGTCGTCAAGGGCGGCAGAAGATTCAGCTTCAGCGCCATTGTGGTCGTCGGTGACGGTGAGGGCAAAGTCGGATACGGCCTGGGCAAGGCCGGTGAGGTTCCCGAAGCAATTCGCAAGGGCGTTGAGAAAGCCAAGAAAAGCATGATTCCGGTTCCCCTGATCGATGGTACGATTCCGTGCGAAGTCGTTGGAAAGTTCGGTGCCGGACGGGTGATGCTCAAGCCCGCTGCCGCGGGTACCGGCGTTATTGCCGGTGGCGCGGTGCGTGCGGTTCTCGAGGCTGCCGGGGTTCAGAACATCCTAACCAAGAGTCTGGGGTCTCCCAATCCTCACAACGTTGTGAAAGCCACCATCGCCGGTCTGAAGCAGATACAGAGCCGGGAACAGGTCGCAGCCCGCCGCGGTAAAAGCGTCGAAGAGCTGGCATGAGGGGTAGAGCAAATGGCTGCTAAGATTAAAATAACGCTGGTCAGAAGCGTGGTCGGGAGACCCGAGAAGCATCGGAAGATCGTCCGCGGCCTCGGTTTGCGAAAAATGAACAATTCGGTCGAACTGGAAGACACGCCGTCCATCCGTGGGATGGTGAATCACATTCCGCATCTGGTAAAAGTCGAGGAGATACAATGAAGCTTTCCGAACTTTCCCCTGCCGAAGGATCCCGCAAGGCGCGCAAGCGACTGGGCAGAGGCGTCGGATCGGGGTCGGGTAAAACTGCCGGCCGGGGTACCAAGGGACAGAACAGCCGCAGCGGCGGCGGGGTTCGCCCCGGCTTCGAGGGTGGGCAGATGCCCATTCACCGCCGACTCCCGAAATCGGGATTTACCAACATTTTCAAGAAAAATTTCGCTGTCATCAACGTGCGCGATCTGGCCAAATTCGAGAGCGGCAGCGTCGTGGACGAGGTGGCCGTATACAAGAGCGGGCTCGTCAAGGGAAAAAGTGACGGGGTTAAACTGCTCGGGGTGGGTGAAATTGACTTCCCGCTCACCATCAAACTCAGTAAGGTAAGTCAAAGCGCTACGGACAAAATTACCGCCGCCGGTGGTAAGGTCGAGGTACGCTGATATGGTTGGGTCCGGCTTCCAGTCGATCTTCAAGATACCGGAGCTCAAGAAACGGATTTTATACACTCTTGGGCTTCTGTTGGTCTATCGGATCGGAGTCCACGTTCCGACCCCCGGCATCGATGCGGTAGCGCTGGCATCTTTTTTCGAAAGGGCCCAGGGAACTCTGCTGGGTCTTTTCGAT
>JAWOJK010000361.1:0-5086 GCA_046481705.1 Desulfobacterales bacterium
CTCAAGGACGACTTGGAAGCGGCCTACCGCCAAATTGCCGAAGCCAAGGAAAGGCTTCCATTCGAACGGCCAGCCAGCGACGACCCCGCATTGATTGATTATGCCCGCCAAGTCCGCGATTTAAACGCCCAAATTGCAGCCTACGAAAAAAAACGGCAGGAATATGAAAACGGCGTCAATGCCTTTAACCAGCAGATTCAGGTCGCCGCCGATGTGGCTTCTCTCCCTGAAAGCCCTTGATCGTCATTTGGGTAAGGAATAAGAATCGCCTCCCGGCAAGCGCACGGGGTGCGTTGCCGGAATGGGCTTGTTTGCGGCCTGTCATGAGCTTTTTAGTGCGGTTTGCATGCGGTTTCAAGACGGTTTGATTTATCGCATCGCCCCGGAGACCAGGATTTTATGCAAATTGACGTCAGCAATCCACTCTCAGACACCAACGTTTGTAAAGCCCTGTTCTGCCAGGGGGTTATTTCCCGGGACCAGGCCAAAGAAATACTTGGGAGAAAAGACAGCCTCAAAAAGCGGCTGGTAGACCGGCTGGGAAGTAAAGAAGAGGGTAACGGGTCAACGCACACCGGGGCATCCTGTTCGGTGGACATGATCGCGGTGCTCACCTCCCGTAACCTGGACCGCACCAGCGACGCCTTCATGGGGTTGGACGAGGAGGTCGTGTACAAGGCCCTGGCGGCGCAATGGAAAATCCCCTATCTGAAAATAGACCCGCTTAAACTCGATTTAAACTTGGTCACGACAACCATTCCCCGCTCTTTTGCCCGCAAGCACCTGGTCCTGCCCATCGAGATTCAAAAAGACACGCTGATCGTGGCCACCTGCAACCCGTTTAACCTCGAGGCCATGGATGACATCGCCCGCGTGCGGAACCTGCGAATCAGCCCGGTGGTGACACCGCGGGCGGATATCATCAAGATCATCAACGAATTTTTCGGGTTCAAACGCTCTATTGTCGCGGCGGAAAGCCAGTTTTCCTCACCCCTGGTCGATTTGGGGAATCTCGAGCAGTACGTGCGGCTGAAGTCGGTGGAAGAGCTGCCGTCCAATGATCAGCACATCGTCAATGCGGTCAACCATCTGCTGCTCTATGCCTTCGACCAGCGCGCCAGTGATATCCACATTGAACCCAAAAGGGATACCACCCTGATCAGAATGCGGATCGACGGTGTTCTGCACACCGTTTACGAGCTGCCCAAAAAGGTGCACTTCGCCATCGTCAGCCGGATCAAAAACATGTCCCGGCTGGACATGGCCGAAAAGCGCCGGCCCCAGGACGGGCGCATCAAAACCGATAAAGGCGGGGAGGAACTGGAGATTCGGGTTTCCACCGTTCCGGTGGCTTTCGGTGAAAAGGTGGTCATGCGCATCATGGATCCGGACATTTTGTTCCAGGATCTCGATCGCCTCGGGTTCAGTCCTTCGGACATCGAACGCTACGGTAAAATTATCAGCAAACCCCATGGCATCGTGCTGGTCTGCGGACCGACGGGCAGTGGTAAATCCACCACCCTGTATTCGACCCTGCGCAAGTTGTCGACCCCTGAGATCAACATCACCACCGTGGAGGACCCCATTGAAATGGTCCACGAGGATTTCAACCAGATTGCGGTCCAGCCGGCGGTCAATATCACTTTCAGTTCCATCCTGCGCAATATTCTGCGCCAGGACCCCGACATTATCATGATCGGTGAAATGCGCGATCTTGAAACCGCCGAAAATGCCGTTCAGGCCGCCATGACCGGTCACCTGGTGCTCTCGACGATCCACACCAACGACGCGGCGTCCGCCATCACCCGCATGATTGATCTCGGGATTCCGTCGTTTCTGATCCAGGCGACGGTGGTCGGCATCGTTGCCCAGCGGCTGGTGCGCAAAGTGTGCGAAAAATGTGCGGAGGCTTACGCGGTCAGCGCCGCGGAGCTGCTGCGAATCGGGCTTGCGGTCGGCAAAAACCCGACGGAGGAGGTGACGCTGCGGCGTGGGAAAGGCTGTCAGCGCTGCCGCGGCACCGGTTTCTTCGGTCGTACCGGTGTTCACGAGGTAATCCCCTACTCGGATGACATCCGCCGGCTGACCACGCCCGAGGCCGACGCCCATGCGATAACAGCCGAGGCGGTCCGCGAGGGAATGGTAACCATGCGGGAGAGCGCCATCCGGAAAATGCTGGCCGGAATTACAACGACTGAGGAAGTGTTGCGGGTGACCTGGGAGAAGGTTTAAACTGCAAGTGGGGGGCTGGCTGGGGAAAGTGGGATAAGATCTCGGGTGGCACCGGTTTTCTCGCCGGGGTTCGTGCTAGTGGGATAAATGGCAAGCCCCCTTTCGGTAACGGTCTGCAAAAGGGGGCTTGCCTATGTTTTTTATTTGGCGGCGGTTTGTGGGTCCTGTATACCGGCAGCTGTCCTTAGGGCAGCGTGGCGCGAATGGAGAATCCCGATTGAATGTTGCGCCGGGCTTCCGTGATCAACACGGTGGCGGTCGTCTTTTCAGTGTGCAGCACGAGACATTTCCCGAAATCAACGGCCGGCAGGGCTACCATTTCCTTTGAATTAGGGTCCATGCGGCAATATTGCTGCTCATAAATGGTGAAAACCTGGCCCGGTTGGATCCCGTCACCTTCCCCCTTGTCGATAAACGCGATCGTGTCGTCCCCGATTTCAACCGAGTTTTCCTCGGAAATGATCAGCTTGCCGGATAAGTTGGGCAGGCTTTCCTGCAGTTTTACCTCCGGGGACCGGCTCTGGTAGGGAATCAGATGGTCATTCACCAGGATTTCACGATAGACCCTGACGATTTTGCCGACCGCCAATTGGGCGTTGGACTGAGTGATTTCGACGACGCCGGTCAAATAATGCTGAACCCCGATTTCCTTGCGGGTCGTTTTTTCGACCAGGGGTTTGAAAATGCGGTATGTGGTAAAACGCGAACCCACCGCAAGGGGGGTGTTGGTCGCTGGCTTGATGTAAACGAGGTCATTGGTGCCATTGATCATTTTGCCTTCAGCCGATTTGAATATGGTGCCGAAAGGGGCAAGGGGTTCTTCGCGGATAAAGCCGATGCGATCCATCGCCGGATAGGTATAAAAGCCCGCTCGGCTCAAAGGGCTGCGGCCGCCGGCCGGTGAAGGTTGTGCGGCGGCATCCGCGGCCATTGGGGACCCGTCACGCCAACTGCCTTGGAAAAGCCTGATGCGATCACCAGGAAAAATCCAGTGGGGGTTCCGGATTTGGCGGTTTTCTTTCCAGAGCTCAGGCCACTGGGACGGGGCGCCAAAGAAGCGACCGGACAAGTCCCAGAGGGTGTCTCCCCTTCTGACCGTGTAATAGTATCCGGTTTCTTGCTCGATCGTCAGCGGGGGATGATCGGCGGTTGCTGCCTCAGAGAGGGAAAAGAGGGTGGGAATGATGAAAACGCTGCCAACAACTCTCAACAGTCTTTTTTTGAACATCGATTGCTCCGAATTTTCAGTGGTTAACCCTGCGGGGTGTTTCCCCTGAGGTTGACGGCGCCGCAAAAAGGTCAACAGCTGTCTTGCGCCCTATCGCGGGCCTCCTGCGGTGTCCCTTCACCGGTTCATCAAGGTTAGTATCGGAACATTATAAAGAAACTTGACAAGGGGGTGCGTCATTTAAGGGCTAAAACGAAAAAAGCCTGCACGCCGAGGGCGCGCAGGCTTGATGGATGGCTTTCAGGCCAGATTCCGGTGCGGGAGGGCTTACATCATACCGCCCATGCCCCCCATACCGCCCATACCGCCCATACCGCCGCCGCCGGCGCCCGGCATGGCCTCCGACTTTTCTTCCGGCTTATCGGCGATCATCGCCTCGGTGGTGAGCATCAGCCCGGCCACGCTGCCGGCGTTTTGCAGGGCAAACCGCACAACCTTGGTCGGGTCGATAACGCCGGCCTCGATCAGATCTTCGTAGACGTTGGTTTCAGCGTTGTAACCGAAAGCCCCTTCAGAAGCCTTGACCTTGTCGATCACGACCGAGCCTTCAAAGCCGGCATTGTTGGCAATCTGCCTTAGCGGCTCTTCGACGGCGCGCATAACGACCTTAACGCCCAACCTTTGATCGGCTTTGATCTTGATCTTGTCGAGGGCGGCCAGGCAGCGCACCAGGGCCACGCCGCCGCCGGGAACGATACCTTCCTCGACCGCCGCGCGGGTGGCGTTCAGCGCGTCTTCAACGCGCGCCTTTTTCTCTTTCATTTCAGTCTCGGTGGCGGCACCGACGTTGATCACGGCCACCCCACCGATCAGTTTCGCCAAGCGCTCCTGAAGCTTTTCACGATCGTAATCGGAGGTGGTTTCTTCGATCTGGGCGCGGATCTGCTTGACACGCCCCTCCAGGGCACTGCGGGCACCGGCGCCGTCGACGATGGTGGTGTTGTCTTTATCGATGGCAATCCGTTTGGCCTTGCCCAGATCGGTCAGCGCCACGTTTTCAAGCTTGATGCCGAGGTCTTCCGAGACTACCTGGCCGCCTGTCAGAATGGCGATATCCTCGAGCATCGCTTTGCGCCGATCGCCGAAGCCCGGGGCCTTGACAGCCGCAACCTGCAGCGTGCCCCGGAGCTTGTTGACCACCAGGGTGGCCAGGGCCTCGCCGTCGACATCCTCAGCGATGATCAGCAGGGGTTTGCCCATTTTGGCAACCTGCTCGAGGATGGGCAGCAGGTCTTTCATGTTGCTGACCTTTTTCTCGTTGATGAGAATATAGGGGGAATCCAAGGAGACGACCATTTTTTCGGGGTCGGTCACAAAGTAGGGAGAGAGATAGCCACGGTCAAACTGCATGCCTTCGACCACCTCCAGCGTGGTCTCCATGCTTTTGGCTTCCTCGACGGTGATGACGCCTTCTTTGCCGACTTTGTTCATGGCCTCGGCGATGATGTTGCCGATGGTTTCATCGTTGTTGGCCGAGATGGTGCCGACCTGGGCAATTTCACGCTGGTCCTTGGTGGGTTTGCTGATTTTCTGAAGCTCCTTGACGGCCACTTCCACCGCTTTTTCGATCCCACGTTTGATGGCCATCGGGTTGTTGCCGGCGGCAACCAGCTTCTGGCCCTGCTC
>JAWOJK010000026.1:0-3938 GCA_046481705.1 Desulfobacterales bacterium
AGGTAGGCGTTCTGGACCTGGGGGTTTTGCAGCAGGTCGGCCCCCCGGCCCTCCAGGACCAGGTGGCCGTTTTCCAGGACGTAGCCGCGCTGGGCGAACTTGAGGGCCAGCCGGGCGTTCTGCTCCACCAGCAAAATGGCGGTGCCCTCCTGGTTGATCTCCCGCAGGGCGTTGAAGACCCCCATCATCAAGAGCGGCGCAAGCCCCATTGACGGCTCGTCCAGCAGCATGATTTTGCGCCCGCTCATAAAGGCCCGGCCGATCGCCAGCATCTGCTGCTCGCCGCCGCTGAGGGTGCCGGCTTTCTGCTCCCGGCGTTCGCCGAGGCGCGCGAAAATGGTGAACACGCGCTCCAGGTCGCGTTTGATCTGCTCGCGGTCCTTGCGGGCAAAACAGGCCAGTTTGAGGTTTTCCAGCACGGTCAGGTTGCCGAACAGCCGCCGCCCCTCGGGCACATGCGTCAGCCCCAGCTCGCTGACCACCCGGTCGGCGCTGTAGTCCAGCAGGTTTTTGCCGTTGTAGGTCAGCCGGCTGCCGTCGGCCACCGGCACCATCCGCGAGACCGCCCGCAGGGTCGTGCTCTTACCGGCGCCGTTGGCGCCGATGATGGTGACGATCTCGCCCTGATCCACATGAAAATCGATGCCGTGCAGGGCTGCGATCTTGCCATAGGACACCCTCAGGTTTTCAACTTTCAGCATGTCTACTCCACTCCCTCCTTGCCCAGGTAGGCCTCGATGACCACCGGGTTGGTCTGAATCTCCTCCGGGGGTCCCTCGGCGACCACCTCGCCGAAAACCAGGGTCTGGATCACCTCGCAGAGTTCCATCACCATCTTGAGACGGTGTTCGATGAGGTAGATCGCCAGGTCGAACTCGGCATGCACCCGGCGGATGATCTCCATCATCTGGACCAGTTCCTCGGGGTTCATGCCGGCGGTGGGTTCATCCAGGAAAAGCACCTTGGGTTCGATCGCCAGAGCCCGCGCCAGTTCCACCCGCCGCTGGGCGCCGTAAGACAGGTTGACCACCACCTGCTCGGCCAGGTGATCGATGCCCACCAGCTCGAGCAGGGTGTGCGCCTTGGCCTCGATGGCGGCCTCCTCACGGTGGCGTTGGGGGGTGCCGAAAAAGGCCCCTATCAGGCCGTAGGAGATCCGTGAATAACGGGCCATCTTGACATGCTCGAGGACCGTCATGTGGCGCCACAGGCAGAGGTTCTGAAAGGTCCGGGCCAGGCCCAATGATGCGATCCGGTGGGGGGGCATTCCGGTGATCTCCTGCCCGTCCAGGCGGATTTGCCCCTCGGTCGGGGTGTAGATGCCGGTCAGGAGGTTGAAAACGGTGGTTTTGCCGGCCCCGTTGGGGCCGATCAGGCCCCGGATCTGGCCCGCCTCCAGGGACAGGTTGTAATCGTGGACGGCCCGCAGCCCGCCGAAGAAATGGGTCATGTGATCCACCTGGAGCAATGCCATGCTACACCTCTTGATCGGGGTTCAGTTTGGGTTGCACGAGTTTGCGGGCATCGAATTCCCGAAAGGCGAGCAGCCCGGTGGGTCGGAAAATCATGACCAGGATCAGCATCAGCGGTATGATGATCCATTTGAAGAGTTCCAGCGGCCGGAGGGCCTCGCCGAGCAGGCTGAGGCTGACCGCCCCGACGATCGAGCCGTAGACGGAGTTCAGGCCCCCGAAATAAACCATCGCCAGGACCTCGGCCAGCTTCTGCAGCCCGAAGCTGCCCGGGTTGACGTAGCGCAGCACATGGGCGAAGAGCCCGCCGGCAACCCCGGCCCAGAAGGCCCCGAAGAGAAAGGCGACCATTTTGGTGCGCCGGGTGTCGACCGTCATCGCATCGGCGGCGGTTTCGTCGTCCCGCACGGCGTTGAGCGCCTTGCCAAGGGTGGAGCGCACGAAGTTGTTGATGATCCAGATGCAGGCCGCGGCCCAGGCGAACACGGTGGGCAGACTGGCGTAGTTGGGCTGGCTGCTCAGGCCCCGGGGACCGCCGATAATTTCCAGATTCTCGATCATGCTCTTGACGATGAACATGAAGGCCAGGGAGATGATCGCGAGGTAGTCGCCGCGGGTGCGAAAAGACGGAATGGCGATCACCAGGGCACCCAGCGAGGCCACCGCGCCGGCGACGACCAGCACCAGCGGGAACATGAAGGGCCCCAGCGCCGCGGGCAGCAGGGCGTCGCCGAACTGCCTGTCCTTGGCGAAAAACACCAGCGTCATGACCGAGGCCGCATAGGCCCCCAGGGCCATGAAGGCCGGGTGGGAGCAGGAAAATTCGCCCATGTAGCCGTTGATCACATTGAGGCTCAGGGTGAGCATGACGGCGATCAGGGTCAGTTTCAGGGTCAGCGCCCGATAGGCGCTCAGATCGGACCACAGGTGCAGGGTCCCGTAGAAAAGCGCCAGGTGGACCAGCACCGAGACCGCCACGGGCGCCTGAAGCAGAAAAGCGGCCAGGCGGTTGGCCGGCCGCGCCAGCAGGCGGCTTACCAGCAGCAGCGGCAGCCCGTAGATCAGGGTCATGAAGACCACCGTGCTGGGTATCAGCAGGGGCTGCTTTAAAATAATCAGGAAACCAAAGAGCACCGGGACCTTGGGAAGACCCAGGAGATCGGCCAGTTGGGGGCCGAAGAAGCGCTCCAGCACCACCGCCGCCAGGCCGCCGCACAGCCAGGCCAGCAGGGGAACGCGCGCAAAAGCCCTGCGCCATCGTTTTTTGAGGCTGCCCGAGGCCGCCGGTGGATTACCGCTGTGTGTCTTCATAGCATTCCCTTGTGCTGAAATCGTCTCCTGCCCACGTTCGCCCCGCCAAGCGGCCGCCCGTCATCGTCGCGTCGCGGCCTGCTGCCGGCGGCCGTCACAGCCGCAGGCGCGCGCTGTAGGCTTCGCCGAAGAAGCCGTGGGGCCGGAAAACCAGGATAAGCAGAATGATCGAGTAGGCGATCAGGTCCCGCAGGGTCGAGGGGAAGATCATGGCAACGAAAATTTCGATGAATCCCAGCAGAAAACCGGCCAGGGTGGCGCCCAGGATCGACCCGCGGCCCCCGAGGATGGCGGCCACGAAAGCTTTCCAGCCGAACACGATGCCCATGTAAGGGTCCAGCACCGGGTAGGCGACGCCGAAAAGGATGCCGGCGGCCGCCGCCAGGGCCGACCCGATCGCGAAGGTGAGCGCCGCGATGGTGTTCAGCGGCACCCCCATCAGCGGGACGACCACGTAGTCGAAGGCCATCGCGCGCATGGCCATGCCCCACTTGGTGCGGCTGACGAACTGGTGCAGGGCGACCATCAGGGCCAGCGAGACCACCACGATCATGATCTTCTTGTTGGTGACATAGACGCCGCCGAAATTGTAGGTGACCGAATCGATCAGGCTGGGGAAGCTGACCCGCCGGGCGCCCAACAGCGCCAGGTTTCCAGTCTCGAGGATGATGCCGATCATCAACCCGGTGATGGCCGCCGAAGCCCGCGGGGCGTCGCGCAGCGGGCGGTAGCCGAGACGCTCGGGCGCGGGATCCTCACGAAGGCGCACGGCACCACGACGCGGTACGTAGACCCGCACGTCGAGGGGCGTGCAGCGCTGACCGAGGCGGCATGGTGGTCGCTCGTGGACCCGCAGACGAGCGGCGGCTTGCTGCTGAGCGTTGCCCCCGATCTCGTCGACGCGCTCCTCGCGCACGTCCGCCCCGGGTTCCCGAGCGCCACCGTCGTCGGTCGGGTCGTGCCGCGCGGCGAGCGCGCGCTGCGCGTGCGCTGAGCCGCGGTGGCGCTGCTCGACGTCCTCGTATGGATCGGCGTCTTGACCTTCGCCGTCAGCGGCGCCCTCGTCGCCGTCCGGCAGCGCTTCGACCTGATCGGCGCCCTCGTGCTCGCGGCGGTGACGGCGATCGGCGGAGGCAGCATCCGCGACGTCGTCGT
>JAWOJK010000052.1:0-4774 GCA_046481705.1 Desulfobacterales bacterium
GAACTGGAAACCCTGATGTGGCTGGACCAGCTGCTCTCGCTGCTGAACCCGGCGCTGCCCCGGGGCAAGCGGCGCTTTTTGACCTACAAAAACCTGCTGCTGACCCTGTGGGCCTATGAGTGGTTAGACCTGGCGGCCGCCGAGAATTTCGCGCCGCTGGCGTTGGCCGACTTTAGGCGCTTTTGCGAAAGCCTCTTCGCCCCCCGCACACCCGGTGCAACCGAAGACCGCGCCCCCCGGCGCATCCCGCCGGAACGCCGGACGGACTTCCTCGATTGGCTGGCGGCCGGCAGCGCGCTGCGCCCCCACGAGATTTCGGCCCGTTTGGGAAGCCGTCTGGAAGCCCTTTTCAGCGAAATCGAGCAGGAACTGGGCCCCGTTGCGCCGTCGGACCTCGACCCGCGCTTCATTGGGCTCTTCAGGGTGGCCGGCGCTGAACCGCCGTCGTGACGGCTCGCGAGAAGACCCCACCGCGGGCGGTTTTACGCCGTCTTCAAAATTGATGAACCAGTAAAAAGTCAAAATCCAGACGGTTTCGAAAAAAGCGCCAAGTTCAAGGCGCGCAAATCTCGAGGAGTGAGGCGTACTTATGGTACGCCGCAGCGACTTCGAGATGCAGCGCAACGCAGAAATTGGCCTTTTTGCGGAACCGTCAGAACTGCGCCTCCTCGGTGGAACCCGACAGCGCCCCCACCGAGGTCTTGCCCGCGGTGATGCAGTTTATGACCTGGTCGAAATAGCCGGTTCCGACAAACTTCTGATGGGTGGTGGCCATGTAGCCGCCCTCCTTCTCGCGCGCGAATTCCTGCTGCTGGAAGCGCGAGTAGGCCAGCATGCCCTCTTCCTGGTAGCCGCGGGCCAGTTCGAACATCCCCAGGTTGAGGGAATGGAAGCCGGCCAGGGTCACGAACTGGAACTTGTAGCCCATGGCGCCCAGCTCGCGCTGAAAGCGGGCGATGGCCGCGTCGTCCAGCTTGGCTTTCCAGTTGAACGAGGGCGAACAGTTGTAGGCCAGGAGTTTACCCGGGAAGGCGGCGTGAATGCCCTCGGCGAACTTGGCGGCCTGCGCCAGGTCGGGGGTCGCGGTTTCGCACCACACCATGTCGGCATAGGGGGCATAGGCCCGGCCGCGGGCGATGGCCGCCGCCAGACCGCCGCTGATGGGGAAATACCCCTCGGGGGTGCGCTCGCCGCCGGAGATAAACGGCTGGTCGCGCTCGTCGATATCGCTGGTCAGCAGTCGTGCGGCATCGGCGTCGGTGCGCGCGATCAGGAGAGTCGGCACCCCGCAGATATCCGCCGCCAGGCGCGCGGCGATCAGCTTGACGATAAACTCGCGGGTGGGCACCAGCACCTTGCCGCCCATGTGGCCGCATTTTTTGGCCGACGCCAGCTGGTCTTCGAAGTGCACGCCGGCCGCCCCGGCCGCGATCATGGCCTTCATCAGCTCGAAGGCGTTCAGCGGCCCGCCGAAACCGGCCTCCGCATCGGCCACAATCGGCGCAAACCAGTAAGGCCCGATCTTGCAGCACTCCAGCACCGCGATCTGGTCGGCGCGGCGCAGGGCATTGTTGATCCGTTGGACCACGGCGGGAACGCTGTTGGACGGGTACAGGCTCTGGTCGGGGTACATTTCCCCGGCCAGGTTGGCGTCGGCCGCCACCTGCCAGCCGCTCAGGTAAATGGCCTTGAGCCCCGCCTCCACCTGCTGGACCGCCTGGTTGCCCGTCAGGGCGCCCAGCGCCGCAACGTAGTCTTCGGTCTGCAGCAGGTGCCAGAGTCGCTCGGCACCGGCCTGCGCGAAGGTGTATTCCACCTTGAGCGTCCCCCGCAGCTTCAGCATCTCCTCAGGTGTGTAGGGCCGTACGATGCCCTGCCAGCGCCGGTCCTGCCCCCAGAGAGTCTGCAGATGGGCGATGCGCTCGGGGTCCACCGCGTGGCTTTCGATCCGTTTGCCCAGTTCGATGGCGCGTTCTTCAATCGTTCGCATGGCGAAATCCTTTCCGTTCTTATATGTTGGCCGAACCAGCGCCCCAGGCGGTGGTCAGGGCAGGTATTCGTAGGCCCGCAGGGTGAGAAATTCGTCCAGGCTGTCACGGGCGACGATCTCCTCGAACAGCTGCGCCGCCGTTTCGTAGTGGCCTGCGGCAAACGCGGGCACCCCGACGGCATCCCGGATGCGGTCCAGTTCCTCGCCGAGGACGGCGCGGAAAAGGGCCAGATCGACCTTGCGGCCGTCGCTGAGAACCGCCGCGGGGTGGTGGACCCACTGCCACAGCTGGGTGCGCGATATCTCGGCCGTGGCCGCATCTTCCATCAGATTATATAACGGCACGCAGCCGCTGCCGCTGAGCCAGTGGGCCATGTACTGCACGCCCACGCTGACGTTGGTCCTCAGTCCGGCCTCGGTGATCGTGCCCGCCGGCAGCTTGAGCAGGTCCGCGGCGCTGACCGCCACGTCTGCGCGCTGGCGGTCGACCTGGTTGGCCGTGGGCATCAGGCGGTCGAACTCCTCGAGGGCCAGCGCCACCAGCCCCGGGTGGGCCACCCAGGTGCCGTCGTGCCCGTCGCCGGCCTCGCGGCGCTTGTCCTCACGCACCTTGGCCAAGGCGGCGGCGTTGGCTGCGGGGTCGGCCTTGATCGGTATCTGGGCGGCCATGCCGCCGATGGCATGCGCACCCCGGCGGTGGCAGGTCTTGATCACCAGCAGCGAATAGCTGTGCATGCAGTGGCGCGTCATGGTGATCTGGGCGCGATCGGGGAAGAGATAGCCCGGCACGCTTTTAAAGCGCTTGATAAAACTGAAAATATAATCCCAGCGGCCGCAGTTCAGGCCGGCGATGTGCTCGCGCAGCTCGTAGAGAATTTCGTCGACCTCGAAGGCCGCCGGGAGGGTCTCGATCAGGACCGTGGCCTTGATGGTGCCCCGCGGGATGCCCAGCAGCGCCTGGGCCCGCACGAAAACGTCGTTCCACAGCCGGGCTTCGAGGTGGCTTTCTATTTTCGGCAGATAGAAGTAGGGTCCGCTGCCGTCTGCGATCAACTGCCGGGCGTTGTGGAAAAAGAAAAGGGCGAAGTCGAACAGGCTGCCCGATACGGGGCGGCCGTCCACGAGGAGGTGTTTCTCCACCAGGTGCCAGCCCCGCGGCCGCACGATCAGGGTGGCGGGCTGCGGAGCGAGGCGGTAGCTTTTGCCCTCCGGGCTGGTAAAGGCGATCTCGCGGCGCACCGCATCGCGCAGGTTGATCTGCCCCTCGATGGTGTTGGCCCAGGTGGGTGCATGGGAATCCTCGAAATCCGCCATGTAGGTGCGCGCGCCGGAGTTCAGGGCGTTGATCACCATTTTGCGGTCCACCGGGCCGGTGATTTCCACCCGGCGGTCCTGCAGATCCGCCGGCAGCGGGGCGATCCGCCAGTCCCCGGCGCGGATGTGGCGCGTTTCCGGCAGAAAGTCGGGCAGGCGCCCGGCGTCGATTTCGGCCTGGCGGGCCGCCCGCCGGTCCAGCAGCTCCCGCCGGCGGCGGTCGAATTCCGTATGCAGGGTGTTGACGAAGGCCAGCGCGGCGGGGGTCAGAATCGTGTCAAAGCCCGGGGCCAGCTCGCCTTTGATCTCGATGTTTGAAGCGGGTTGCGTCATGGGGGGGGTCCTTTCGCCGGCCGCCGCTATTTGTCGGGCGGGTGCAGGGGTTCACAGAAGGCGGCTGCGCCGGCCGGCGCAAGACCGGGGCCGGGCCGGCCGCGATCAGCCGCGGGGCCGTGGTTTCACCGTTGGGAAACGGGCGGGATCCGTGTGCGGCAGGAACTTGGCCGCGCTGAAGCGGTTCATGAACTCCTGGTTGACGTTGAGCTCCAGGTAGGTGACGGCATCCCGGATGGCATCGATCTCCTTGATCCGGCGGGCATCGCAAAGCGCCAGGGTGGCCCCGCCCAGGGAGCTGTTGCCCAGGGCCTGGTAGGTGCTCAGCGGCAGGTCGGGCAGCATCCCGATGGCAATCGCCGAGCGGGGATCGATGAAAGCCCCGAAGGTGCCGGCGACGTAAAAGGCCTCGAGGTCCTCGAAGGCCAGCCCGAGCGTGCCGGTAAGGGTCCGCAGGATGCTGTACATGGCCGCCTTGGAACGCACCAGGCTGTCGAGATCGGCCTGACTGATGGTCAGGTCCCGGCCGCTGGCCGACGCCGCGGCCGGGACCACCACCAGGTGGCTCACCCCGTCCAGCTCACGCCAGCGGTCGCCGCAGACCTCGGCGCGCAGCTTGCCGCGAATGTCGATCATGCCGGCCAGAAAAAGCTGGGCGGCGAGATCGATGACGCCCGAGCCGCAGATCCCCCGCGGCGCCAGGTCCCCGATGGTGTGAACCTCGAACGCGCCGCTGGCCGGGTCGATGCGCACCCGGTCGATGACCCCGGGGCCCGCCATCATCCCGATGCGGGTCATGCCCCCTTCCAGGGCCGGCCCGGCGGCCCCGGCACAGCCCATCAACCAGTGGCGGTTGCCCACGACCACCTCCGCCTTGGTGCCGACATCCACGAGGATGGCGGTCGCTTCCCGGCGGTGCAGCCCGGCGAAGAGAATCCCGGCGATCAGGTCACCCCCGAAGTAGCTTCCGATATTGGGAAAAACCAGAACCCGCGCGGCGGGGTTGACTAGCAGCCCCAGGGCGGCGGCCGACAGCACGCCGGGCCGGTTGACCGCCGGGGTGTAGGGCTCGCGGATGATCCAGCGCGCCGGCAGCCCCATGAAGAGATGCGTCATGGCGGTATTGCCGGCCACCGC
>JAWOJK010000114.1:0-5920 GCA_046481705.1 Desulfobacterales bacterium
GTAATGTCGGGCATGGCATGGGAGCTTAAATTCCCTAAACTAATTGGTGTAAAACTTACCGGTAAACTCAGTGGTTGGTCATCCGCGAAAGAGGTAATTCTAAAAGTAGCAGGAATTCTTACCGTAAAAGGTGGAACGGGGGCCATTGTAGAATATTTCGGACCAGGTGCTAAAACACTTTCCTGTACAGGAAAAGGAACTATTTGTAACATGGGTGCCGAAATTGGCGCCACTACCTCCACGTTCGGATATGATGAAAAGATGGCCCAGTACCTCCGCGGCACTGGTCGTAAAGAAGTTGCCGATCTGGCGGATAAAATCAAAGTCAGGAAAACAGTCTGGAAGAGTTTGCCTGGCAGGAAACATCGATCGTCTCTGAAAACGGCGACATCATTCCGGTCCGGTTTTCGGGTTCGATTCTGCATGAAAAAGGCCGTAAAATGGGAAGCGTCGCTTTTTTTCAGGACCTGCGCGAAATCAAGCGCCTCGAGCGCGAACTGCTCAAAGCCGAACGGCTGGCCGCCGTCGGTCAGACCGTGGCCGGGTTGGCCCACGGGCTCAAGAACATTTTACACGGACTCAAGGGCGGCAGCTATCTGGTTGACTTGGGAATCAAAAAAGACGATACTGAAAAACTAAAAAGCGGCTGGGACATGATCAAGCGCAACATCGGGCGCACCTCCGAATTGGTCATGGACCTTTTGACTTACTCCAAGGAAAGAGAACCCGAATTCGAAGACTGCTTTCCGAACGAAATAGCCGCGGAGGTGGCCGATCTGCTGGCCGAAAAGGCGCGGGAAAGCCGGGTCGAGATTAAAAAATCTTTAGATCAATCGATTCAGCAGGTGGCGATGGATCCGCGCATCATTCACACCGCGCTGCTCAACCTGGTGACAAATGCCATTGATGCCTGCCTGTTCGATGAAGATACCGGGAAAGAGTGGCAGGTTGTGATTGCGACGACCCTTGAAGACGACAACACCATCCGCTTTGACGTCTCCGACAATGGCACCGGCATGAGCCAAAATGTCAGCGACAGGTTGTTCACCTCTTTTTTCAGCACGAAGGGGCACCGCGGAACGGGCCTCGGCTTGATGGTGACCCGTAAGCTCGTCGAAGAGCACGGCGGGCGGATCGACGTGGCCTCCACCCCGGGTAAGGGAACAACCTTTACCATCCACCTGCCCTTCGAGGCCGCCGGTGAAAAAAAGACAACATCCAGTAAAAATAAAAAACGGTAGACTAAGGAGGATTCACCATGGGCAAAAAAGTTCTGGTCGTCGACGATGACCCGGATGTTCGCTTATTTAACGTGACGGTTCTCGAAGAAAACGGCTACACGCCATTGGTGGCCGCCAATGGCGAAGAGGGCAAAAATCTGGCCAAACAGGAAAAACCGGATCTGGTCATTCTCGATGTCCTCATGCCCCGTGAAAGCGGCATTCGGTTGTACCGCGAACTCAAAACGGACAAGAATCTCAAACACATACCGATTATCATGCTGTCCGGAATAGCTGAAAAATCCTTTCTGCGTTCACAAAAGGTCCTGGCGGAGTTCGGTGATGCCCCCGTTCCCGAGCCCGAAGCCTATCTTGAAAAACCAGTGGATGCCGAAGAGTTGGCCGCGACGATCAAAAAAATTATCGGTTGATACCGCGGGTACCCGTCGTAACCTTTCGACAACAAACGAAACAAGCCATGAAAATAAAGAAACTGCTGTTTGTCACCAAATTCGAGGAGCTGGGCTTGGACGCGCTCCAATCCCTTTTGAGTTTACGAAAAGCCGATCTCGAGCACGTGGTCTTCGTCAACATTATCGAAAGAGAACGGGTGGCCATGCGTCGGGGCACCGGTTACAGCAAGGATGCCGAAATCCGGCTGCGCGAAACCGCCAATATTCGCTTTATCGATTGGGCGGAGAACCTGTTCGAACAGGGCATGGAGGTCGGTGCCTACATTGTCGTCGGCAGCTTGGTGGGCGAGGTGATCAAGGCCGCCCAGAAAGAGGAAGCCGATCTGATCGTCATTGGGCGGTCGCAAAAAGGCGTGATCGAGCAGTTGTATGCGGGATCGGACATCACCGAGTTGCTGCACCGGACAGCCAAACCGATTCTCGTTTACAAGTACCTGTCGGAGAGTTCGTTCGCCCTCGAAACGCCTTTTGAAACGCCCATTTTAGCGACCGACTGGTCACCGGCCAGCCTGAGGGCCGTTGGTTACCTGAAGGAACTTAAGGGAATCATCAAGAAAATCCATGTCGTGCACGTTGCCGACCAGAAAAAGCTCAGCGGTTCGGCGATGGCGATTCAGAAAACGCGCAAGCAAATACGCCGTCAATTGGATGAGATCTGCCAAAATTTCGAAGCCGAAGGGATTCCCGCATCTTCGCATGTCTACGTCGGCAGCCCGGAACAGGAGATCGAGAAGGCCGCGCGGGAATGCCAGGCAACCCTGATCGTCATGGGATCGTCCGGAAAAGCGAATTGGGTGGAACGATGGCTCGGCAGCACGCCGCGAAACATCGCGGAAAAGTCGGATTATCCGACCCTGCTCATTCCGCCAGAAAAGTTATAGCGGCAACTGCAGGATTTTGCGCGCAGTCAATGAAATCAAAAAAATGTGCAAAGACCTACCACGTTGGATTGCACAATAAATTCGGCAGAGCCGTCATGCCCCGGCTGTGATTGAGGCCAAGCCCATGAAAATGGGTCATTTGAAACGGGCAGCAGAAAAAAGCAGACCGAAGCTAACGTTCAACAGGAGGGATTAATGGCGGTAATTACGATTTCAAGACAATTCGGCGCGGGGGGTAAAACCATCGGAAAAATGGTTGCCGACAGGCTGGGCTACACGTTCGCCGATGATGACATCATTCAAATGGTGGCCGAAGCGGCCAATGTGTCGCCCCATTGGGTCGAATCTATTGAAAAAGAAGCCGGCGGGAAGCTTTCCAGGGTCGTCTCCAGCATGGTTTCAAAGCGCCTGGTGGACCGCATTCTTAAGGATGAACGCGGTTACATGGACGAAAGGCTTTATTTAGACTACCTCGTCGTCATCATTGCGCAGATCGCAGAAGAAGGCAACGTCGTCATCCTGGGGCGCGGCAGTCAATACATTCTCCACGATCATCCCGACGCGTATCACGTCCTCTTGATCAACGACTTCGATCACCGCGTCAAATTCATGACCGAACACTACGATTTTTCCGAAAGCCAGGCCACTCAGGTCGTCAATCGCGAGGACAAGCGCCGGCTCAATCTTTATCGCAAGATCGGCAAGACCGATTACGACAATCCGGTCCTCTACCACCTGGTGCTGAATATGGCCAAAATGGATATGCCCACAGCGGTCAGGCTCATCATGAACCTGGTGGCCGCGCCATAACGGCCATGCCGGCGGGTGGGACCAGATGATCCAATTTGAAGGTTTCGCAGAAGTTGGAATTTACGAAACCCTCACGATGCCCGAACAGCCAAACACTTGGGCAGCCAGCTTGCCAAAAATGCCCAATCCGTCCACACCCATTGATGGGGCTGCCCTTCTTTTTTTCCATGCTTGCCGGCCGGAGTGTTGGGGAACGGCCGTTCGGCAGCACTTGCCGCCACCGGCGCCGGCCGGCTGCGGCGGCGTTATGATCGCGCTTTCGACGGAACTGCGAAAAGTTTACCAGTAGCCTGACCTTCTTCACCAGCACGTCCCTTCCAGGCGGTCAGCAAAATCCTTCAGAACTGCGGGGAATGAGAAAGGAGTGACGGGATGTATCGATTCAAACGCCTTCTAGTGGGGATCTCCTTTGCCAACCAAGACGGGGCCGGAATTCGTTACGCTGCGATGATCAGCCGGTTGGCGCGCTCGGAGAAGGTTGTGTTCCTTCACGTGGCAAGCAGCGTGGACCTCCCGGAGGACCTCCTGAAGGAGTATCCGGATCTCTTTCAACCGGTTGGCGAATACGCCTTAGGCCAGATGAAGGAATTGGTTCAACAATACTTTGATGGCCATCCCGATACCGAGATCAGCTACGAGGTCGTTGAGGGGGCTCCGCTGATCGAGTTTTTGCGGATGGTCAAGGAAGAGGATATCGATCTCGTCGTGATGAGGAAGCGAGGAGAGCCCGGGGCAACGGGGGCGTTGTTTGAAAAGCTGGCCCGCAAGGCGCCATGTTCCGTGTTGTTTGTGCCTGAGGGGAGCAAGGCGTGGTTCACGAATATCCTCGTTCCGGTGGATTTTTCGGAAAACGCGATGGATGCAATGGAAGTCGGTGTGTCCATCGGCCTGGCCGCCAGCGGGATCCAGGAGATATACTGCCTGCATGTTTACAGCGTGCCCCTCGGCTTTTACAAGACGGGGAAGAGCTATGAGCAGTTTGCCGAGATCATGAAGGGTCACGCGGAAAGGTACTATGCGGAATTTATCAAAAAGGTTGACCTGAAGGGCCTTACCGCAGTTCCCATATTCAAACTGGAAAAGAAGGAATACCGGGGTATCGAGGAGGTGATAAATGAGCGTGGAATCTCCCTGGTCGTTATCGGCGCCAGGGGGAGAAAGGCGGGTGCAGGTGTATTGCTGGGGAGTGTCACGGAACACCTCATCAACAGCACCACCGTTCCCTTTTTGGCGGTGAAGAAGAAAGGAACCGGCATGGGCCTCCTCGATGCACTTCTCAAGTTGTAAGGGGTCTCTTATCAGGATTGTGCTGTGTGCTGCAGGACTGTATTTCCTCCTTATAACATCCCCAAGGCACTCCCGCTGTTTCTGATTTATGGCGCAATGGATTTCCCGTACAGGGCCAAGATCGAAAAGGAGCAGATCGCGAATAGAACTTTCGACGGTTGCTGTACATTTCACCATGAATCTCTAACGTCATGGCAGCAACAACTCCGAACAGAAATCAAACCACCGGCGTCCTTGGCACGTTCGCAGGCGTCTTCACACCGAGCATTTTAACCATTCTGAGCATCATCCTATTTTTTAAGGACCGGCTATGTGGTCGGGAGCGCCGGGTTGGCCCGTTCGCTGGTGATCATTGGCGTCGCCAACCTCATCTGTGTGCTGACCAGCGTGTCGTTGTACGCGGCGGTCTTTCGCGCGAACTGGTCGGCACCCGCTGATGGTCTGCCCTTCTGGGTTTTGTTCGCCCTCTTTTTCCCTGCTGTAACCGGCTTCACCCAGGGGGTGAGCATGTCCGGGGATCTGAAAGACCCCGGTGAAAGCTTGCCGCTGGGGACCTTTCTGGCAGTTGGCGCATCCATTGTCGTCTATTTCGGCGCGGCCGTGATTTTTGGCGGGGCGCTTTCCAGCCAAGCCCTGACCGCCGATTACGCCGCCATTAACCGCGTGGATCGTTTCTCAGGACTCATCGACGCAGGGGTTATCGCCGCAACCCTCTCTTCAACCACCGGCATCAGCGCTGCGGGCGCCTGTTTTAAAATCGCTATAAATCCATTTTGTGCCAGCATGACCCCTATCTGCTGGAACTGGTTCGTTTCATCCATTTGAACCCCCTGCGCGCCGGAATTGTTGAGGATTCAAAGGCACTGGACACCTACGCGCTCAGCGGCCATTTTCGGTTGATCGGCAACATCGCGGTATCTCCGGGTGTCGGCGGTTGAGGCGCAGGAGCGGCAACGGGGTGGTCCTGTTCGAGGAGCCAGGCAGACCTCCGTGCTGCCAATGCCGCGAATTATCCACAATACCACCAAACCATAGAAGATATGCATAGAAAATGACAAACGGAAACCCATTTGTGGAAATTGCCGCTATTTTAGGCCTCGCCACTCTGGCTGGAATTGTCGGGATAAAATTGCGTCAACCTTTGATAATCATGTTTCTCGCGACGGGCATTCTGGCCGGACCCTCGTTTCTGGGAATAATACATAGCTATGAGCAGATTGAGCTGCTGGCACATATCGGCATTGCGCTT
>JAWOJK010000198.1:0-11534 GCA_046481705.1 Desulfobacterales bacterium
CAGCCGGACCGGTGTGGCAGGTACCGTCCCGAAAAAAGCCGGTCAGCGGAAACAGCGAGCAGGGTTCGAGTTCGGTGCCGAGCACATTGTTTGTTTTTTCCATATCAGCTTGTCCTCCACTGCTCCGGCCGGCGGCAAGCGCCGTCGTGAAGTCCGTTTAAAGCCAACGTCGGGATGAGAATTACCCTGACAAGGTAAGCAGCGTGGTCCCAAAGGCAACCGCCGCAGGGGCCACCACCGTCAGGGATGCCCGCCCCCGCCCCCCGGCGGGCTGCTTCGTTTCCCGCCGATCAGCACCAACGCCAGGGGCCCCAGCGCGCTGCCGAGGCCCATGACGGCGAAAGCCGCGCCCCAGGCAAGGGTCGGTGTGCCCTGCAAAAGGTCCAGCGCTACGCCCGTCGCCAGCGGTCCCAGGAAGGCCGCCGTGAACCCCAGGGTCGAATGCACCGCCAGGGTGGCGCCACGGCCGCCGGTCGGGGCACTGGCCACCGCCCCGGCAGTCAGCGAGGCCGAATCCCCCAGAACGGCAACCCCGTAAAGCAGCGCCAAGCTGACCACCAGGGCGTAGGGCAGCGGCGCTGAAAACCCGATCCCGAAGCTGATCAGCGCAGAGCTCACCATGATGACCCCAATGGTCTTTCGCCGCCCGAAGCGCCGGCAGAGCTCGTTTCCGCCGATGCTGGCGGGCAGCCCGATCAGGTTCACCAGAGCCACCACCTGGGTGGGGCTCCAGGTCGTCAGGTCCGGCGGCTGCAGCTGGCGGCTGAAGGCCAGAAAGGCCACCATCCAGGAGCGCAGGCTGAAAAGCTCCCACATGTGGGCGGCATAGCCCAGGATAAACGCCATGGCCTGTCGGCTGTGCAGCACGACCGTCAGGCCGGCGCGCAAACGGGGTGCAGCCTGCGTCCGGTCCACCCGCCCGGGGGGTGCGCCGACTCCCACCAGGACCGCACCCGCGAGGGTCAGCAATCCCGTCGCAGCAAAGGCCCAGCGCCACCCCAGGACCAGGTGCACCTCGCCCGCCAGCAGGTAGGAGAGACTCGCCCCGACGCTGAAAGACGCCGTGTAGAAGGAAACGTAGCGCGACTGACGCGGCCCCTCGGCATGGTCACTCAGCAGTTTCAGCCCCGGCATGTAGACCCCGGCCAGGCTGACCCCGGCCAGAAAGCGGAAAATCAGCGCCGACCAGAAGCCGCTTGCCAGCCAGGCAAACCCCAGCGCGGCCGCAGCCCCGATCAGCAGACCGAAGAGCAGGATCCCGCGGGCATCGCGCCGGTCGGTCAGGACGGTCAGCAGCGGCACCGCCGCCACATACGCCCCGTAATAGACCGCGCTCAACCACCCGGCCTGAACGTTGCTCAACTGCCAGGCTTCCAGAAAAAAGGGCAGCAGCGCGGCGAACGTCGCCAGCCCCGCCAGCCCGAGGATTTCCACCCCGCACAGCAGCAGGGTCACCCGCAGCGGCGCTTTGCTTCTTGTCTTCATGCGCCCTTCGCCCGTTTCATCTCTACCAGCCCGACCGCCAGGATGTTGGTCAGCAGCAGCAGGCCGATGCCGGTCACCCCGGCCCAACCGAAAGCCTGGTAGCCGTAGCCGCTGACCGTGATGCCGACCGAACCGCCCAGGTAGTAGAACAGGATGTAGAGCGCGTTGGCGCGGCCGCGGCTGCGGCTCAGCCTGCGGTTCATGCTGCCGGCGGCGGCCGCGTGGATGGCGAAAAACCCCGTGCAGACCCCCGCCAGGCCGGCGCTCACGGCCCACAGGCTGCGGGTGTGGGTGAGCCCCAGAGACGCCCCCAGCACCAGCGCCCCGATCACGATGGTGGCGCCGTTGCCCAGGCGGTTGCTGATCTTGCCGGAGGCCGGGGCCACCACAATCCCGGTGACATACGCCAGATACATCAGGGTGATCACCTCGGTGGAAGCACCGAACCCCGGCCCGGCCAGATAAAACGGCAGGTAATTGAAGAGCGCCGAGAAAATCCAGAAGGCGCTGAAGGCCACCGCAAAGATCCGCAGCAGATCGGGGCGCGCCATCAGTGCGCCAAACCCGTCGCAGCGGGGGTCGCCCGCCGTTTCCCGTTTCTCGCGCGGCAGCCACAGCAGGGCGGCCAGGGTGGCGCCACAGACCAGCACCGAGACTGTGACAAAAGCATAGCGCCAGTGCAGCGGGGGGTGGATCCAGCCGCCCAGCAGGCGGCCACCCAGCCCGCCGGCAACCGTGGCGGCGACGTAAGACCCCATGATCACGTTGAGGCGCTCCGTGGGGAGGCTGCGGGCCAGGTAGGCGACGAGACAGGTGGTCATGGCCGGGATAAAGAGGCCCTGGACAAAGCGGAACAGGATCAGCAGCGCCATCTGATGGGTCGCGGCGCACAACAGACCGAAGAGGGTGACGACCATGCCGCCGACGGCGATCAGCGGCTTTACGGGGTAGCGGTCGGCCAGGCGACCGAAGGGCAGGTTGGCCAGGGCGATCCCCAGGATGACGGCCGAGACGGTGTAGGACGCCTGTTTTTCGTCCACGCCGAACTCCTGGCGGATCACCGGCAAAACCGGCTGCACCAGGTAAATGGTGGTGAAACTGGCCGAGACCAGCGCAAAAACAAGCGTTTGCAGACCAAAGGGGCCGACGGCTCGTGGGGGCATCGTCTTCCTGTCCGGCAGGCAGCCGCCGGTGCCGTGGGCCGTGCCGCCGGCAAGCGGGCCGCTTGGAATCGGCAAGGTTCGGGGCCGCGCCGGCGGCGCTGGCCGTGGGCGTCTCAGGGGCGCTGCCGTGCGGGCATGGGCGGCACCAGCAGGGTCGGGTCGAGACGCTGATCGAACCAGTTCATGCGCCAATCCAGGTGCGCACCGGTAACCCGCCCGCTGGCACCCACGCGGGCGATCACCTCGCCCTGGCGCACGGAGTGCCCCTCCTCTACCAGGATTTCGTTCAAATGCAAATAGGAGGAGGAAACGCCGTGGCCATGGTCGAGAATCAAGGTGCCGCCGGAGAAAAACATGTCCGGGTGCACCAGGCTCACCACGCCGTCGGCTGGCGCTTTGACGGGGGTTCCCGCCGGGGCTGCGATATCGACCCCGTAATGGGGCTGGCGCGGCGCGCCGTTTAAGACCCGCTGACTGCCGTAAACCCCCGAAATTCGTCCGTGGACCGGCCAGATGAAGCTCTGGGCAAAATCGGTACGGGCATCGTCGCGCGCGCGGGCCTTGCGCGCCAAAGACGCCTCGCCCCGGATGCGCTCGAGATCCTCGGGCGCCGGTGCGACCTTGCGCGCGGGCAGCCCGTCGATCCGCTGGATATCGTAGGTGCGCGCGGCGATGCGGACGGGATGGCGGGTTTCGCGACCGTCGGCAGCCCGCAGCGTCAGCACAGCCTGCAGCGGCGCGTCGCGGTCAAAGCCGATCACGAAAAGCCCATCGGGCGAAAGTCGCAGGGGGCTTCCCTGGAACGAGACCGCGGTCCCCGGATCGACCCGACCGACCAGCATGCCGCCCTGCACCCAGCGGCCCTTGAGTTCCAGGGCCGTGGCCGGCAGCGCCAGCGCCATCAGGGCCAGGCCGGCCAGCAGCGGCCGCCAAAAAGAGGTGTTCATGGGTTCAACCTTAGGCAATCCTCTGGAATTATTTATTTTTACCGCAACCCCGACCACGCGCGTTATTCAAACTTCTGCTTGAATTCCAGAAACTGCGCGCGCAGCTCCGCCAACGCCCGCTGCAGGTCGGCGACCGTCTTTTCCAGGGCTGCGATGCGGTCGGTCTCGGCCGCCGCGCCGCCCTCCGGGGGTGCGGCCGGCGACGGTTCGGACAGCTCGGCGGGCAGATCCAGCGCGCAGAAGAGGTGCGTAAACCGATTTTCCTTGTGCCCCGGACGGCGGGGGAGTTCCACGGCAAAAGGCCCCTTCCCGTGCGTGATCAACTTCTGCAGGGTGTGCTCGACCGCCGCCAGGCCGCCAAATTCCACCAGCCGGGCGCTGCGCACGCGCAGCTCCCCGGCGGTCTGCGGCCCGCGCAGCAACAGTTCGCACAAAATGCCGAGTTCGCTGCTGGAGAATTCGGCCACATCTTTCAGATTGTGCTCATACTTGGGGGACCGGCTGCCCTGGGTTTTGACCTGCCAGACCAGCCGCTGGCGGCGCAGACTGTCCAGCCCGCCGGTGACGGCCGCCTGGTCCAGGTTCATGACCGGATCGCGGTTGGTTTTCTGGTTGCAGGCACTGACCAGGGTGTTTAAGGTCAGCGGATAATAGTCGGGGGTCGACATCTGTTTTTCGATCAGGGCCCCTAAAATACGGGCTTCGATGGGGTTCAGCGCAATCTCCATGCTGCTCCTCTCGGTTCAGGCGGCACCGTAAATAGCCACGGCGGCTAAAAAATCCATCCGCTGCGGCCGCCGTTCGAACCCCGCACGCCGCAGGCACGGGGTTCGATACGCAGACGTTGGGGACTTTTTTATCACGGTTTTTTGACAAGCCGCGAAAAAAAAGAAAAAAACGCCGGGGGAAAACAATACGGTTTCCTCGGCGAGCTCCGCGCCGCCAGCGCCGCGGGCGGTGAACGGATACAATCGGTCTTACTTTACGAGCGCCGCTTGACGCCCGCCGCGGGCGGCCGCACCCGATGGGCTGCCTTCAGGGCAACCGAGTCGGGGCCTCCCCACGGCCCGAAAGCCGCCGGCACCCCTTTGAGAGGAAACACGCCCATGCTTTTGAATGCCTTTCCCGGCTTCGACTGCCACATTCACAGCCGCTTTTCCGACGGCTGCGACAGCCTTGAGGCCATGGCCCGCGCGGCCGCCGCGCGGGGCCTGGCCGGTGTGGTGTTCACGGACCACATGCCGCTTCCCTTTGAAACCCGCTATGCCCTCGGGCGCCGGCGGCTGGAGGCCTACCGCGCCGAAATCCAGGCCGTGCGCCGGCGGATGAGCGGCCGGCTGCAGGTACTGATGGGGTTGGAGATGGAGGTCCTGCCGTCGCACACCGGCTGGAGCCGGGAAATCGCCAAAAGGCCGTGGGACGTCCTGATCGCATCGGTGCACCAGGTGGAGCACGCGGGCCGACGTTTTCTGGTCAACGGCACCGAAGCGGAGTTCGTCCAGGCCCTGGAAACCGGCTTCGGGGGGGATATCCGACGCCTCTGCAGCGCCTACTACCGGCAGAGCGTCGCCATGGCCACAACCGGCTGGTGCCGCATCCTGGGCCACCTCGACGTGTTGGGCAAGCACAACCGCAACGGCCGCTTTTTCGACGAAACCGCCCCGTGGTACCGGGACCTGGTGGCGGAGCTGCTGGCGGCCGTCGAGCGGGCCGGGATGGTGGTGGAGATCAATACGGGCGGCCTGGACCACCCCGCCGGCAGCACCTACCCGGGCGACCGGATCCTGGCGGCCATCGCGGCAAAGGGCATTCCCGTCTGCCTCTCCTCGGATGCCCACCGCCCGGAGGAGGTCGCCCGCCACTTCGACAGAATTCAAACCGTCCCACAACAGGTTGTCTGAAGCGCCGGCGCTGCGGGCTGCGCCCTATCCCAGGGGGCGGGCGCCGGACTTCAGCAGGCGAGCCTGGATGATCACCCCGCAGACCAGCAAAACCAGAAACACGCCGACTTCCATGGCGGGGCTGAAGTGCACCGCCTGGACGATCAGAGATGCCCCCGCCAGGGAGGAGATCAGGATCAGGCCCCAGTCGAAGAGCAGGTAGAGGACCACCGCACCGAGAACCCCGCCGACAAGCAAGGCCCCCCAGGCCCACTGCGCGGGTGGTGCGCCCCAAAGCGAGAGGAGGTTCAGCCCGAGCACACCCCCGGCCCAAAAACCGGCCAGGCCGACCGCCAGTCGTTGAAACACCAGGGCGATCAGCGCCCCCAGCACGCCGAGCCCCAGCGATAAAACCAGAATGAAAAGCTCGGAGCGCAGCCCCCAGAACTGCTGTCCAAAGTGAATCCCGGCAAAAAACCCGATGCACGCCACAAACAGCCAGAACAGCTTGCGGCCCAGCGTCAGCAGCACCAGCCCCACCACCAATGACGAGACGATCATAGGATTTTCCTTTTGCCGGCCGGCGGCGCCCAGCCGCTGCGGCAGGGCGCTTGGCTGCGGCCCGATTAATTGAAGGCCACGGGCCGCTTTCATCCCCGGTGAATGCCCGCGCTTTTTAGACCCGCCCGGGCGCCCCGCGACCCGCGCAAGGCCCCGTCAGTCGCCGTTTTCCGCAAACCCCCGGATCGCCGCCAGAAACCGCTCCCCGTATCTGTCGGCCTTGGATTCGCCCACACCGCTGATCGCCAGGAGGGCCTCGCGGCTGGCCGGGCGGTTGACGGCCATCTCCCGCAGGGTCTTGTCGTGAAAAATCACGTAGGCCGGCAGTTCCAATTCCTGGGCGATCTCCAGGCGCAGGCGGCGCAGAGTCTCCCAGCGTTGCGTGGCCGAAGCGTCAAGCGCGGCCGCGCCCGGCGCCGCCTTGTCGTCGCGCGGCTTGGCGGCCTTGGGCGGCTTTTTGTCTCTGCGCAAGCGGATCCCCTCTTCGCCCTTTAAAACCGGCCGGCTTTTTGCGGTCAGGCGGTATCCCGCCCTTTCGGACATCTCCACCGTCAGGTAGCCCGCGGCCATCAGCTGCCGGAAGACCGAGCGCCACTCCTGGGCCGACAGCTCCTGCCCGACCCCGAAGGTCTTGATGCGGTGATGGCCGAAGCGCCGGATGCGCTCGTTGGCATTTCCCAGCAGCACCTCGACCAGGTAAGCGGCACCGAAGCGCTGGCCGGTGCGATAGACCGCCGAAAGCGCCTTCTGGGCGGCCACCGTCCCGTCCCAGGTTTCCGGCCCCTCCCGGCAGGTGCCGCAGTTGCCGCAGGGCTGGTCGCGGGTTTCGCCGAAATAGCGCAGAAGCACCTGCCGCCGGCAGGCGATGGTCTCGCAGTACCCCAGTACCGCTTCCAGTTTGCGCTGCTGCAGGATTTTAAACCTTTCGTCGCCCTCGGAGCGGCCGAGCATCTGGCGCACGGCCACCACGTCGGCCAGCGAATACAGCATCCAGGCGTCGCTGGGCGCGCCGTCGCGCCCCGCCCGGCCGGTTTCCTGATAATAGGCCTCCAAGCTCGTGGGCACGTCAAAGTGCACCACAAAGCGCACATCCGGTCGGTCGATGCCCAGGCCGAAGGCGATCGTGGCGACCACCACGATCGCCTCCTCGCGGGCGAATCGCTGCTGGCGCGCAGTGCGCTCCCCGGGGCTCAGCCCCGCGTGGTAGGCGACGGCCTTTATGCCCTTGGCCGCCAGCCAGGCCGCCAGGTCGTCCACCCGCTTGCGGCTGCGGCAGTAGACGATGCCGGTATCCGCCGGGTGCTCCGCCTGGATGAAGCGCAGCACCTGCTGCCGGCCGTTTTCCTTGAGCTGCACGCGGTAGCAGATGTTGGGGCGGTCAAAGCTCGACAAAAACTGCGCGGCGCGGGTGATCTCCAGCTTTTCGAGAATGTCCTGGCGGGTTGCGGCGTCGGCGGTGGCCGTCAGCGCAATGCGCGGCACTCCGGCGAACTGGCGGGTCACCGTTGCGATCTGGAGATACTCCGGCCGGAAATCGTGCCCCCACTGGGACACGCAGTGGGCCTCGTCAATGGCAAAGAGCGCGATCCGAACACCGGTCAGAAAGCGCTGAAACCGCTCGCTCAAGAGCCGCTCCGGGGCCACGTAGAGCAGATCCGTGGCGCCCGCCAGAACACGCGCCGCGACGGCCTCGGCCGCATCCGGCGCCAGGCTCGAATTCAGGAAATCGGCCCGCACCCCGTTTTGGCGCAACCCCGCCACCTGGTCCTGCATCAGCGCAATCAACGGCGAGACCACCAGGCCCACGCCTTCGCGAATGATCGATGGAATCTGAAAACAGATGGATTTGCCGCTGCCGGTGGGCATCAGCACAAAGGCGTCCCCACCGGCCAGCACCTGGGCGATCACCTCGCGCTGGTGCTCACGAAAGGTATCGTAGCCGAAAAATTTGTGCAGCGCCTGTTGGGGGGTCATGGGAGTCCAGGGGTCTAATTTTCTTGAAGGGGGGAAGTGATCCCAAGCGGGCATAAAAAAAACGGCATCGATTCCGCGGCCAAGAATTCCTCAGCGGCTGCAGCGGATCACCCCCTTCGCCGGGACCCTGGGGATGCGGCTGGAAGCCTTCGGTTTGCAATCGAGGCTGAACCGCTCTCGGCCTGACCCCCCGCGGCTGACGCTACTGGATCATGCCGATGATGTAAATGGGGATCGTGGGTCGCATCTGGCTGTCGGTTTGGACATACAGGGCGTCAGCATAACGGCCGGCATCCCTGCGCGTATTTTCCACCCGGATAACACAGCGGTTTTTCCCGTCGGTGCACCGTTCGATCAGTTCGTATTTGATGAAGGCGCCGTTTTTGGCCGTGATCTCGCGGATCGTGAACGGGTAATCCGTTCTGGGAACAATTTCCACCTCGGCCACCAGCGGCGCTCCCGGCGGTCCAGCCAGGTGGACGCGTTCGGGCCTGATTTCAGCGAACTTCTCCACCCGGCCGCTGACGACCACCTCCAGCCACGGCCGTTGGGGGTCGTTGGTGTTGATGCGCACGCTTTCCCGAATTTCCCGGCCGCCGTAGCCGCCGGTGCTGACTTTGACCTCAATGCGCCCCTCCTGCCCGGGAGGGATCTGCCGCGTGCTGGACGCGGCGGTGCAGCCTCAACCGGATTTCAGATCGATGATCTCAAGGGGTGCATCCCCCTGGTTGCGAAGGCTGAATTCATGCACCAGGGGGGTGCCCTCCACCACCGGTTGAAACTCAAAGACCGCTTCGGGCAGATGGGCCACCGGCCCGCGGGGCGGCGCATCGGCCGCCACCCCGGAAAGCGGTGCCAGCAGCATGCACACCGCCCCCAGGATCAATCGAAATTTTCGCATCTCGTGGCCTCCAAATTTTCTATGACGGCCCCTGCCGCCGTTCATCTGCCGGCCCGGGCGATTTTAGACCCGCCGGCCGCAAGAAAAAGACATAGAGCAGCACGTACACCGAAACCGCCCAAAAGGAAAGATCCCGCACCACGGTCCACGGGCCGGCCGGCCCCCCGCCCGGGTCGCTGGAGAAACAGCCGCAGTGAACGTCCAGGCCGCGCAGCTGGTTGAAGACCATGGCTCCCATGAAAACCGTCAATAGCCCGGCGCTCATGACCGCCGCCCCCGGCACCCACGCCCCGCTGATCAGGCCCAGCCCCAGCAGCAGCTCCAGCCAGGGCAGAGCCAGGGCGGTCAGATTGACGAGCCCGTCGGGCAGGACCTGGTAGTTGTAAACGGCCTGGGCAAAGGCCTGGGGGCGCAGGATTTTGTCAAAACTGGCGTAGAGAAAAACCGCCCCCAAAAAAACACGCAAGGCGTGGTATGCCATCGCCGGCAGCCGCGGGGGCCCCTTGACGGCGCTAGACACTTGACGGCTTGCGGGGTCGCGGTCGGAGGAGCACCCGGCGGCAGCGCTGCAGGCCATTTCGCACAGCAGGGTCCCCCGGCCGCAGTCCGCGGTTTCAAACTGCAGCACCGGGTGGTCGATGCCGAAGCCCTCGAGCAGCTCGCGCCGGATGCGGTCAGCCAGCGGCGCAGTTTGGCTGACCTGCTGATCGGGCACCACCACGTGGCACGAAAAAGCGGTGCTGGCGGATGCCACCTGCCAGGCGTGAAGATAATGCACGCCCAACACCCCCGGCAGTCGGCAGAGTCTATCGCGCACCTTCTCCAGATGGATATGGCCGGGTGTGGCGTTCATCAGCACGGCGGTGGATTCCCTGAGCAGGCCCCATCCGTTTTTCAGGATAAAAACGACGATAAAGACCGACAGCAGCGGATCGAGCCAGTACCACGGGTAGAACAGCAGAAGCAGACCGTTGATCAGAACCGCCACCGAGGTGAGCAAATCCCCCAGCATGTGCACAAAGGCCCCGCGCACGTTCAGGTTGTGGGCCGCGTCGCGGTGCAGCAGCCAGGCCGACAGGCCGTTTCCCGCCACCCCCACGCCGGCGAGGATGATCACAATAAAGCCATCGACCGCCTGGGGATCAAAAAAACGCTCCACGGCATGGAACAGAATCACCCCCGAGGCGGCGGCGAGCAGCAGCACATTGATCAGGGCGGCGATGATTTCCGCCCGCCGGTAGCCGAAGGTGTTGAACACCGTGGCGCCCCTGCGGCCGATGCGAAAGGCGACATAGGAGATCAAGAGGGCCGTGAAGTCGCTGAAATTGTGGACCGCATCCGAGATCAGGGCCACCGAGTTGGCCAGCAGACCGCCGATGATCTGGGCTGTGGGAATGATCAGGTTGAGCGCCAGGGTCGCCAGCAGCCGCGGGCCGGTGGTATCCTGCGGCGGCGGGCCGTGATGGTGCCCGATGCAGCCCAGCCCGTGCCCCTCGGATTCCTCCGGACCTCGGGCAAACGAGGACTCGCCTTCCGCGTGGGCGTGTTTTTCCGGGCATGCCTGCTTGATCATGGTGTCATTCTCCCATCTGAAGCGGCAGACCGGCCTGTTGCCACACGCTCCAGCCGTTGACCAGCACGCGCACGTTTTCAAAGCCCATCTCTTTGAGGAAAAGGGCCAGCTCGTGGCTCAGGTCACAACTTTCCCCGTCGCAGTAAGTGATGAGGGTCCGGGGGCCCTCGAGCTGCTCGACCAGTTCGATGAAATGGCTGTCCACCGCCTGCCAGGGAAGACTCAGGGCGCCACGAATGTGACCATCGGCATACTGGTTCTGTGGCCGCGCATCCACGAACAGGGCCGCGTTCTGTTGAAACAGCCGTTCGGCTTCTTCCAGGCCGATGACCAGACTGTCACCGGCGGCGTCGGCAAAGCGTGCGTCCACCGACCAGGCCCCGACAAGCGCGATGCCGTCGGAGCGCCAGTGGTTGACGCCCAGGGCGATAAGGAGCGCCAGGGCCGCCAGCGCCGGCGCCTGCCAGAGGGCCTGCTTCAAGGGACCGCGCGCGCGCTCGAACCGCGGGCTGCCCGTGCGCGGTTTATTTGGATTTTTGTCTGCCATCCTCAGCCAATGATGTCACGCCGCTCTGTTGGCCTGTTGCGAGGGCCCGAAAGACCGGCCGGCCACGGCGACGGAACAAAAAACTTCGAAGGCCGGATCATCCGGCGGGGAACAGGCCACCGGCCCGATGATCACGCCCGGCCATCGATAAAGGGCTTGATAATGAAGTAAACCCCGAACAGCCCGATGGCAACCCCGGCCAGCTTGCGGAACCAGAGGCTGCCCCTCTGGAAATTGCCGTTTTCCAGAAGCCGCTGCACCAGGGCCGTGGAACTGCCGGCGACCGCGATCGGGATGCAGTGGCCGATCCCGAAGAGCAGGATGTATAAAACGCCGACCGCGATCTGGTCCTGGAGGGTGATCATGGCCAGGATCGGCGCGATGAACCCGAAGGTGCAGGAGCCCGAAAGCAGCCCGTAGGCCAGCCCCAGAACAAACGCGCCGAAAAGGCCTTTGAGCTTGAAGCGGCTCATCAGGCCGCCGGACATGGAACAGGCCTTGAC
>JAWOJK010000279.1:0-23713 GCA_046481705.1 Desulfobacterales bacterium
TTCAGCATCGGCGCGGTTTCCTTGAAGGTCTTGGCATAATCCCCAAGTCCGAAGATCGTCATATGGCCAACCCCGGCCATCACCCCGCCGAAGGCGCCGACGGTGGAGAAGATCCAGCCCACCCACACCGCCCAGAAGAAAGCGAGTATCAGATTGACCTGCGGGCCGCCGGGAATCCCCAGAAAACCCACTGGTTTGCTGGCATCGATCTGGCCCTTTTCGGCCCCCTGCGGCGCCGCGGCAATGGCCTCCTGCAGTTTGTCGGCCCAGGCCGGTTCCTGCACCAGCCCGAAGACGCAAACCGCCAGGGCGGCCAACAACAGATATTTCATCCCTTTTGTCACCGTACACCTCCCTAATGTGTTGTTGATAATTACCTTACTGAACGAACTGGGTGCGCCGGAAATCTCCCGGAAGGGAGTTTGCAGCCAGCCCTAAAAAGCGGATTCCCGCCCGCTTGACCGGCGTCGGGCAGGTGCCTCCCAACGCGGCCCCAGGAGAGACCGCTACTGGAATCGCAGATACAGATCGGAGCTTGCCTTCCAAAGTCGGTTTAATGTCTAAATTGCGATTCATTGTCAAGCAAAAAACAGATCAAACGATGCGCTGGCCTGTCGTATGGTTCATTGCGGTGCATACTTTGTGAGGAATTGATCGATATGGGCCTCCACGTCGGCCGTGTCTTTAAGCTTCTGGTCCAGCAGCCGGGTGAACCCCAGCAGGAACCCCAACATTTCAAGTTTTTTCTCGATGTCGGGGAGCGGTATACTGCGACGTTTGACATCGATCCCATCGCCCTCTGGATCAGTTTCAAAACCATGCGCGCCCAGCACATGGGAAAGGAACCGGACCCGAAGCCGTCTTCGCTCAGGAGCCGCACCCCCGCCCTTGAAGCGCAGCGAAATATAGTTCTGCTCGGAGGCCGGGCCGAACAGGGCGTCGATGACGACAAAATGATATCCGAAGCGAATGTGGATGTTCAAATAATCTTTTGAGATGACCGCAAAACTTGCAAATACCTGGGAATCGAGGCTGATGACGCCTGCGCTGAGCCGGTCGAACTCCTGCCAGTCAAAATGGCGCAAATCCGAAAACCAGGCAATCTCGGGATCGCCGAGCCCTTTCCAGAGGGCGCGCAGCCCACGGTTTTCAACCTTCTCCAAGGGCAGCCCGCGGCGGCGGGTCAGGCCCTGGGGCCGTCGCTTTTCAAGATCCAGAACATAGAGCGTCACCGGGATTTGGCTGATCAGTTTACTGGCGCCCCTTGCCCGTTGCATCCCTTTTGATCCGAGGGAGAACATCTCCTGGACCGCCTTTTCGTGGACGAAGCGGACGATGTCGTGGAGGGTCTCACACTTTTCGGGAACAAAGCCTTCACCCTGAGGGTCCAAAAGGTTGAGGGGGGAGCAATGATCGAGAATGAGGCTCAGGCGCTTCATGACCGGACTGTTCTCAGGGGGCCTGCTTTTTTCGCAGGGGATCCCGGAAAGCCCCGCCACCGCACCGGCGAAGACCTTTGCGCTGTCCGCGACGACGGTCACCGTGTCGCCGGGCTTCAGGCTTCGAGTGGCTTTCCGGGTGTTGACCAGAGTGGGAACGCCCCATTCCCGCGCAACAGAGGCGAAATGCCCGGCCACCCCGCCGAGGTCGGTCACCACCGCGCTTAACCGATCCATCACCTGCGCATATTTGGGAGGAGTAGAGCGGGCCACGAGTACCGAGCCCCTCGGAAGATCTTGCAGGTCTTCAGCGGAAGACACCACAAACACCTTTCCCCTTCCGATGCCGGAAACCGCCCGGTCCCCCCCCGAGAGAAGAACGGGGTTGGAGACGCCGGACAAATCAATTTCACAAGTTCCTTCTGGCTGCTTTTCAACATTCAGGGGCCGCGATTGCAGGATCAATACGCGACCCTGGCGGTCTTTGCACCACTCGATGTCCTGAGGGCTTTCGAAAAAGCTTTCCAGCCTAAACGCCCAGGCTGCAAGGCGCGCCGCTTCATGATCGTTTATCGGCGCCGTGTTTATCTCGGAAGTCTCCAGCGGGACGGTTTCTACGCTGCCCTGCGGTGTGAGGACCGCTTTAACCTCCCGTGCGCCCTGAGTCCTGTGGACAACCTCCGGTCGGTCATTCTCCATGGAGACCCCGAGCACGTCCGGAACCGTGTCGCCTTTGACCAGGAGCTCGCCCAGTCCCCAAATCGCGTAAATGGTTGTCCTGGCCTTTGAAGCGGAAAAGGGACTCTGAGAATAAACGATGCCGCTGGCAACGGCATCCACCATTTCCAGAGCAAGGACCGCCATGGGCGTTTCGCGGTCCAGGAATCCGTTTTTGACGCGGTAGAAGACGGCGCTGGGCGAATATTTGCTTGCAATGACTTCCTTGTAGGCTTCAACCAAACGGGTCGAATTGACATTGAGAACGGTTTTGAACTGGCCTGCAAAAGAAAAGGCCGAGTCTTCCCCTACGGCGCTGCTTCTTATGGCGCACCGGGCAGCACCGAAAATGTCGGTGTAAGCACCCTGAATGGCTTTTTCCAAACCGGGGGGCATGGCGCCTTTCAGTATCAGGGAAGTCAGATGGGCCGATGTCTCTTCCAGAGAGCGGGGCGAATCCAGATCAAGGGTTGCCAATGCCTTCTCGATTTCCGGGCCAAGGTGATTGGTTTCACAAAAAGCGTTGAAGGCCCTGGATGTGATGACAAAGCCCTTTGGGACAGGCAGGTCAAGCCCTGAAGCGATCTCTGCCAGATGGGCCGCCTTGCCTCCGGCAAGGCCTTCGGCCTGCGGAGGGACCTTTTCAAGGGGGAGAACGAAAGGGGGGGAGGCGTCGGGTTCCTGGAGCTTTAAGCCGGAGGCGCGCACGGCGGCATCAATGTCGCGGAGTCGGGGAAAGAGCGCCTCATAGGATCGCGGGGCCATGGCGTCCAGATGCGCGAGCATTTCCGCCACCGCGCCATGAAGTTCTTCATAGGTCTTCCGGATGGTGTAGAAGTCGCCTCTTTTTTGGTCGTGGTAGAAGCCTTCCAGTTCGGCCATCCTTTCATGGCTGCGCTGGTCCCAGTCCAAGAGTTGCCGGAAGGCTTCATAGGTTGCTTTCACGTGCTTTGCAGGCGCGAACACCCGGGTTGCCAGGTGTCCAAGATATCCGCCGAACGATGTCATAATGCCACCCGTCAAAAGTTCCGCCGGGGACCCATGCGGGATTGTTGGGGCATTAAAAGACCGTATCCGTAATACTTGAATTTATACGGATTCATCGCTCCGATCACCTTGACTATCGGCTTCCTCGCAAACACCGTCACCCTTGTAAGGGTCACGGAAAGAAATAAATCCACAAGATCGCGCCGGATTTTTTTACGCCTTCAAGGCACATTGACCGGTGCATATCGAGATATGCACCGGTGGGTGTAACGCCGGTGACGGGAAAAAGACAAGCCAGATGTGGATTTATTTTTTCCGGGGCCCTGAGCCTTACCCGACAGCGGCGGATGGCACAACTGCGGGTGCATGCTGGGTATCGGCGGCTTTTCGGGCGGGGTATCGGCAGGATCCAAGAAGAAGTGAGCACAAAAACGGGGGCTTCGCGGCCGCCAGGGTCTGACCCGCACCCAGCTGTCGGTCCACATCAGTGCGCACATCACGCGACTATTTTTGACAGTTCCGTAAAAAGCCCGATTTCCGCGTTGCGCTGCATCTCGAAGCCGCTGCGGCGTACAATAGTACGCCCCCCTCCTCGAGATTTGCGCGCCGCAACTTGGCCCTTTTACGAAACTGTCTGAGTTTTGACTTTTTACTGCCTCATCATTTTTCCCACCTTATCGACTGCCATCAAACCCGCCTGCTGCAAAATTTCCCTGTTTTGCTGACTACTGGTATTTCCGACTGCAATCGTAATGTAGTACCCCCGTATAAGCAGGTGAAGCCCGGGTGGTGCAATAAATGCGTCGTCCCCGATCTCCTGTGGCAGCAACTCGTCTTCGAAGTTGTACTTGATCGACTGAAATATCGAAGCCGGGGTCGTGCCCGATGCCAGCGTCTCGCGTGCCATGGACGCTGACTGGGTAATGGTGATCTGAAAGGAAGGCCCCAGCGAGTCCCCTGCAGCGTGATAAACGCAGAGCTTGAGACCAACCCGCTCTTGTTCACTCGTTTCCCCCTCCAGAAGCCTTGTCCCCAGAAGATGCTCCGCCTCAACCCTTGATATCAGTTCACAGGGCTCGATTATCCGCACCGCGGTACTGTCGATGGCCCCGGGCGTAGTCGCGGTGTCACATGCAGAGACAAAAAACGTCGTCAGCAGGACCGGGATCAGAAAACGACAACTGCGCATGCTCTCCTCCTGTACAGTGACGGTTCACGGACTCTTTGGGGTCACGGAAAGAAAGAAATCCACAAGATCGCACCGAATTTTTTTATGGCTGCAAGGCAAATTTGTCGGTGCATATCGGGGTATGTGCAGGAACTTGACAGCCAAACAGATAACGGCTCCGCAAAAAGTCCAATTTCTGCGTTGGACTGCTTCTCGCGGTCGCTGCGGCGGACGTTTAGCACGCCGCACTGCGCGAGATTTGCGCGCCGTAACTTGACACTTTTTTCGAAACCGTCTGGATTTTGACTTTTTACCGCTTCAGCAACAGATAGAAACTTGCTTTCTGGTGGTGAGCTTTACGTCCAATTCAGGGTAAATCGTCAAGAAATAACGGCCATTATAGGGGGTATACTGCCGATTTTGAGCATAGCAGTTCTGCGCATTTTTTACATTGATTTTTCGCCGCCGTAAAAAAATTATACCGTAAAAACCTTATCGTACTCTCCAACTTTAAAACCTTCGCGTTCGCCTTCTTCATTCAGCAAAAACATAGTGCCCGGCTCAAATGAATCAATACTACTCTTGGAATTTCCCATGAAAAAAGACATACAAGCCATCGGTAAAAAAACAGGCCAACCTAACACCATGAAAGCCCACGGGTTCATAACTTATCACCTTTTCGTTACAATATATCGATTACCGCCAGCCATACCTTCTTTCATATAAGCCTTAATAGACATAGCCTCGCCTTCTGGAAGTGGGTTTATGTCTAAATCAGGCCGGATTGTCAAGAAATAACGGCCACCATATGGGGTTTGAGCTGAACCCGATATCCGCGCCGCCAGCGTAATCCCCCGTCATATGATGCGATGCAGGGCAGCGGACGCCTCGGTAGCGGTCTGTAGTGACATGTCCATGGCATCGCATCAACCGCAACCGAAACGCGAAATCTCACCTACCTGATCCCCTTGATGCGCTCGTCCCCAAAGCCCTGGCAGGTCCAGAGGGCCAAAGCCCATCAGGCCAATTCCCGGACAGCTTCACCCATCAGGCGGGCAATGGGCAGCTGGCGAGGGCACCTGGCCTCGGCGACGGTGTAGTCCTGCCGTGTCAGTTGCTGCCTGATCGCATCGGGTATGGCGGCGAAGCGGCGGCGGGCGTCTTGGCTGTCCCCGTAGCTTCTGGCATACATGAGATAGCGCATAACGTCGCCGACCGGAAGCTTGACGGCGACGGCGTTCTCGCAGATCTGCGAGCAGCCCGCACAATAGTGCGAGAATGTCTCACGCGCATAGCGCTCCAACTGCTGCCGCTCGTTTTCGGTGAGCGACGTGCGGTCCACGGCAGCGGCGATGTTGGCCATGAGGATCGACATGGTCGGCATCTGTGAACAGATAGCCGAAATCTGAGGATTTTCCCATACCGCCTTGAGTTTGGCCTGCTTGTCGGTAAACCCTTTCTGAAGGAAGCGGCCGGCCAGTTCCAGCTCCTGGGACGAGGCGGTGCTCACGGCGCCGCCGCCCTGGGTTTTCATGGCGGTCAGGCCGATGCCGGCATCCACGCAGGCCGCCACCGCCTGCTTCATTTTCTGCTCTTGCATGAGCCTGAAATTATAGGTCGTCATGATGCCGTCGATCCAGTCCAGCCGGGCGGCGTCCAGCAGGCAGCGCTCCATGTTGGAATGGGTCGAAAACCCGAAGAGCCGGATCTTGCCCGCCGCCTTCTGCTCGGCCGCCCACGCGCGCATCCCGCTGTCCATCTCGGCGGCGTCGCTAACCGCATGGACGAAGAAAAGATCGATGTGATCGGTGTTCATCCGCTGCAAGGAGGTGGCCAGGTCCCTGCTCATGCCCCGGCCATTGCGGGCGGTGGATTTGGTGACCAGGAAGATCTTATCGCGATCTGCGGGGTAATTCTTGAAGAACTGGCCAATGCCCTCTTCGCTGCGCCCGCCACTGTATACATGGGCGGTGTCCCAGTAAGTGACCCCCCAGCGTATGGCCAGCTTGAGCAGGGTCTGGTTGGAGGGGATGTCGAACATGCCCCCCAGGGATAGAATGGGGACCTGGATGGCGGACCTGCCGAAGGGCCGTGTGGGAACACCGGCGTTCTCTGCTGCCTGGAGCGGAGTGGCGGCCTGTGCCCGGTTGCGCCCCGCAAGGGGTGCCAGCACGGAGCCTACCCCGGCGGCGCCGGCGGCTTTGATAAAGGACCGACGGGATAAGCCGTTATCTTTTTTTTGCATGGGTTCACCTCGTTTTTTTGGGGGCAGACCCCCTGTGCCTGCCCTGGTTTCTGAAAAACACACTCCCTCACCCTGCCCCGCTCCCATTCAAGTGAGCGCGCTGTTGATGGTGCGATCCCGATAGCACCCCGTTCAACACCGCGACGGCGGCGCCGGCTTCGGGCATCCGAGCTTACAGCAACAAGCGATGGCGCCGCTGCCGGGTTTCGTTTTCCGCGGTTACCCGGATGGCGCGGAGTCCCTTGACCGGGCATTCGTGTTCGCAGACCCCACAGCCGATGCACTGGGCCGGGTCCACATAGGGCAGCTGCAGCCGCACCAGCAACGTGAGCCGGTCTCCCGCAGCGGCCGTCTCAGCCCAGGGGTTCTCCGCCAGGGAAATGCCGCCGGGGCCGATTTCGACGATTCTGGCGGGGGGCATGCCGTGTCCATCAATGGCAACAAAATAGTCACCGGTTGCAAACCGTTCGGAAGGCAGGGCCGGACCTTCGACCAGCAGCCGGTCGCCCGCCATCCCCTGAAGGAGCAGCGCGCCGCTCAGGCGAACCGGCTGGTACGCCTCGCGGGTGAAGATCGCCTTGGGGCTGACCGGACAGTTTTCCTGGCAGACGATGCAGGGGCGGTCCATGGCCCAGGGCAGGCAGCGGCCCCGGTCGACAAAGGCCGTGCCGATACGGATGGGGCCTCGGGACGTGAAATCGCCTTTACCCAATCGCTCGTCAAGGGAAATCGGGCGGATGGCGGCGGTGGGGCACAGGTTGCCGCAGGCGATACAGCCCTGCTGGCAGCCGCTGGTGCCCATGCGGAAGTTGAGCATCGGGGTCCAGATGCCTTCAAGGCCGGCCTGGATGCCAGCCGGGTGGATGACGTTGGTGGGACAGATGCGCATGCACTGGCCGCACTTGATGCAGCGCTGGAGAAACGCCGCCTCGGGAAGGGCCCCCGGGGGGCGGACGACTGCCGGATTCCAGGCGTCGCCGGCCATGCCGGCCAGCCGCGCCAGGGGAACGGCAACCACCCCCGAGGCGAGGGTCACCATAAATTCTCTCTTGGTGACGTCCGGCACAGCAACCTCGCCGGCGGCCGATGGGTAGCGGTGATACCCCATCACGTCGTGCCGGCAGTGCGCCAGGCAGTTCATACACATCACGCATTCGGGAGTGCGGATGACGGACGACGGCTCGCAGCCGCCTTCGCAATACCGGTCGCAGGCACCACAGGCGGTGCAGCCATCGGCTTTCTGCCCCACCCGCCACAGGGCGTTTTTGCCCAGCAGGCCGAACAGCGCCCCCAGCGGGCAGACAAACCGGCAGTAAAAGCGTGGGATGCGCAAGTTGAGCAAAACCGCCGCCCAGAAAATGACGCCGATGGCAAAGACGCCGGGGTAAACCCGGCTGGCGGGTGACAGGGAGACCAGGCGGCCGTCAACCAGCGGCAGCAGGGTCAGGTTCACCGATCGGTAGAAGAGCGGGATGGGGTCCAACAGGCCGGTCTGCAGGGATGCGGCCAGCAGCCGGGAGCCGTCGGTCAAAAGACTCAGGGCGGTCCAGGCGATGGCGATCAAGACAACACCGCTCGCCCATCGCTTCCCCGATTTGTTTTGCCACCGGGCCACAGCAGCCCCCAACAGCAGCACGCCGGCGACAATCGCGGCCAACAGGGGCGGTGAGGCGATGGACGCCTTCAGCAGCCGGCCCAACAGGTCGCCGGCCGCAGCGCCGAGCAGGAAGAGGAGTATGGCGTATTTGATGCGTTGGCCCCGGTGATAGCGGTTGGCTGCAATCATCGCCGAGGCCTTGCGGCCGCGGTTGGCGATCCACCCCACGGCTTGGTGCAGGGCCCCGAACGGGCAGAGCCAGCCGCAGAAAAAGCGGCCCAGCAGGATGGTCAAGATCACGGTCGCCAGGCCCCACAGCAGACCGGCGTAAAGGCTGCCGGTGGCCAACAGGGTGCCCAAGCCGACCAGTGGGTCCAACTGAATCAGCCAGCCCACCGGCCACCCGCGCAGCTGCCACCACTGCTCGCCCAGGGTGGAGACGATGCAGAACCACAGGAAGAGCAGGAAGAAGAAGATCTGGCTGATGCGTCTGGCGGTGATGATTTTCATAACAGCGGTCTCAATCGCGCCTCACGTCTGGATCTCTTGCAGATCCAGAGACCGGTAGTCGGCCGTGCCGGCCCCGATGCTTTGCGCTTTGGCGATAAAGGGCAGGTCTGCGGCCGTCCGGCCCAGCAGCGCGGCGCCCACGGCATCGGCGGCCACGGGATCGGCGCTCACGATCAGGGTGCCGGTGGGTTTGAGATCCGACAGGGACCCTCCGGTGGGCCCGTTGGTCATCATGGACTGGATGCCGTCCAGCACCACCACCGTGGGCCTGATCATCATGGCCAGCTCCTGGATGAGGGTGTGGACGTCCTGGTGAAAGATGTTGCGCCGCCCGCCCAGCAGGCCGTACCAGTTTTTCAGGGTCATCGAGGCACCGCTGCGGTGGTGATCTTTAACCGGGGCCATGCCGATGATGCGGTCCACCCGGGCCAGGGGGGCGTAGAGTACCGGCCAGTCCCGGATCAGACGTCCGCCTTCCACGCTGTAGCGCTCAAACAAGGATTCGCGCGGCAACACCACCTCGGCACCGGCCTGGCGGGCCGCCGCATCGATGCCGGTGAGCGCAAAGCAGGAGGCCGGGTCATTGATGGGGTTGTCGGTTACGGTTACACGCGACGCGCCGGCGTCGAGGCACAGTCGCACCAAGGCCGCCACCAGATCCGGATGAGAGGTGGCACCCAGGCTCGGCGGTGACGCAAAGGCGGCGTTGACCTTGAGCAGCACGCGTTCGCCGGGTTTGACGAACGCGCTCATGCCCCCCAGGGCCGCAAAGGCCTGCCGGACGGTTGTCGCCCGGTCCGTTCCCCGGGCGATGCAGATCTTGCCCTGCATTGCGGCCATGGAAAAATCGGGGATCTGCAGCGCTGGGCCGGCTTCGGAAACGCCATCGGGACCCTTGCCATCATACAAACCAATCCCCAGGGTACCGGCAGCCGCCACCGACAGCCCCGCCCGGGTGCAGCGGGTCAGAAATTCACGTCGATTTATGGTGGGATCAGCCGTCATTAGAAAGTCCGCCCTGGGCGCCATGGTTCTGGATAATAGAGATCAACGCCCCACACCCAACGTTCAACGCTGAATAAAAAAAGACCGAACCGTCACCACGCGATGGTCATTTCGGCTCTTCGCCCTCCAGATGCCTGGCCAGTTGCATTGCCAGAATGCCGGCCGCATCCAGGTTGCCGGCTTCGTGAACACCTGCCAGATAGCGGCCTTGGCTGAAGACGATTTCATAGGTGTCGAAAAAGTGCAGTACGCTCGCGCCCTCGACGGGTGGCGCGCCATCAACGATGAGGGCACCATAGGATACCAATGTTTGCCGGTATTCAAGCGCCAGTGCGGATGCGGCGTCACGGGTTGGCCGCTGGGAGATAAAGGCCGTCAACCGGGCACCGTCGATCAGGTATTCCGCGGTATAGATCTGATCCAACTGTTCGTATCCGAAGGCGTTGGCGGTAATCAGCTGAAGGCTGTCGGGCACGAATCCCAAACTGGGAAACAGGTCGGCACCGGGCGCAGGCACCCCGGCCGCCCCACCGTGAGATGCCACAAAAAGCCGGGCCAGATCTCCCATGGCCTGCTGCAGACCCTGGGAGGCGTCCGTGCCGATCAACTCCAGATAGAAGTTCCCGTGGGTCATGAACAGGGCGTTCTCCGTGCGGTAGGCATTGGGGAGCGTGTCGTCGGTCCGGGATCCTTCCCGGCGCTGCATGCTGAAAACGGAAAAGGCATTTGCCGGCGTGGCCATGTCGTAAACGAACACCTCCACCCAGGCCCCGGCAGCTTCATCCATGCTGAACCGCTGGGTGTCCAGGGACGCGAACCCGGACGTGAGGTAGAGGTCCGCGCGGCCGTTGATTTTTTCGTACAGCGTGTCCGGGCCGAAGCGTTGCGGCGGAGAAAAGGGGGTGATCCCGGACGCCGTGGCGTCGATCAACGCGGGCCGATCCGATTCCGGCGCCAGGGCGTGCTGATATGATTCCGGCCGGAGCGCGAGGACTGCCGGATTGATCTGAAATTGGTGCAGGAAGACCCCGCTTCCCACGATCACCAAAATGGCCATCAAGGCGATTGAAAGGCGGGTTTCGACTTTTCCGGGTTTTTCATGCGCAGCAGGTTTCATTGCCGTCACCGCAACGAATCAAGCCGTTAAGGGATGGATTGTTTTTCCGATAGTAGAAATATTCCGGAGCGATTTGTCAACCATTAACCGCGTATCAGAAGGACGGGATCGAGATAACGCGTTTCTATTCCTTGATGGTCAATGACATCGCGGTCGCACCCTTGCGGAATTCAAAACCCTGGCCAAAAGGTCAGACCTGCCGGATCGCATCTCCAGGATTGCCATTGCAACCCCGCTGCGCTAAAATCCAACCGAATTGCGCGGCCATAGGTTTCTACGATTACGCCCAGCCCGTGCGCGCCACAGACCGGTGACCGCCCGGACATATAACCGGACATATAAATTGATGCGATAAACCCACCAATTCGAAGGATTGACTTATGCCCACGGAATCTGCCAGCACCGAGCAGATCATGTCTGAGATCGAAGCGTTGCGCCGACAGGTGGCCCAATTGAAGGGCATTGAACAGCGCTGCCGGCAGGCCGAGGCCGCACTCAGGGCCTTTGAAGAACGAAACCGGCTTCTGGGCGACAGCGCCCCGCTCGGAATCTTCACCATCGATACCCACGGCGGTATCACCGGTATCAACCGTAGAATGCTGGAGATGTTTTCCTGGCATTCGGTCGACAACCCAAAATCGATGAACCTGGTGGATTGTCCGGCCCTGGTTGCATCAGGGATTTTCGCTGATATTCAGCGCTGCATCCTTCAAAAGGAGCCGGTCATCGCCGAGCATCCGAATAGCGACCCCCAGGGTGGCTGCACCCATTTGCGCTACTATCTCAGTCCCATCCCTGAAAGCAATGGCGCCGTCAGCGGTGTTATGGCCATTGTTGAAGACTATACCGATCTGAAAAAGACGGAGGAGGCGCTCAGGGAAAGCGAGAAACGCTATCGCCAGTTGTTTCAATCTGCACCCATCGCGCTGATCGAATGGGATGTCTCCCATCTCAAGGCCCGTATAGAAAAACTGCGCGCATCCGGGATTTCCGATTTTAGAGAATACCTGGAGCGAAATCCCCAGCAGGTCCAGCATTGCTGGTCGTTGATCAAGACCGTTGATTATAATCAGGCTTTTTTGGAACTGATGGGCGTTGCCGAGAGTACCGGGCCCCGTGGCGCCTTTATTCCAACGGACTCAAAGGGTTTTTTGAAGATGGCCCGCGAGATCATCCTGGTGGCAGCCGCGGGGAATACCACAGACGAACGGGAAGAGACGCTCGTGACGGCAACGGGCAAGCCCAAGATCGTTTTGGGAAAATCACTGGTTGTCTCCGGCCACGAGGACACCCTGGCACGGGTGGCGATCGCCCTGTTGGACATCTCTCAGCGTAAAAAGGCCGAAGAGGCTTTGCGGGAGAGCGAGCAAAGATTTCGAAATCAAGCCTTACGGGATGGTTTGACCGGTCTTTACAACCAACGCTATCTGTACCAGGCACTCGCCGAGGGGATTGAAAGCGCTAAAACCACCGGCAGCCCGATCTCCCTGATATTTATGGACCTCGACCATTTCAAAAAGGTCGTAGACGCCCATGGCCACCTCAACGGCAGTCGTGCCATTCAGAAAGTGGCCGCCACCATCCAGGGCTGCCTGGAAAAACCGGCCTACGCGGTGGCCTACGCGGGGGACGAGTTTGTGGTGGTCCTGCCGGGGCTGGACCAGCCCCAGGCGCTGCAAAAGGCTTACGAAATCCGATCGCGGGTAAAGGATACCGTCTATGTTCTGGACCGCGGCATCGAGGTGCGACTGCAGGCCAGCTATGGGGTGGCGACCTTTCCAAAGCATGCCACGGACTTAAACGCCTTGATTGCCGCAGCCGACCACGCCCTGTTTGCCGTCAAGGAAGGCGGTAAAAACGGTGTGGGTCAGTATCAAGCAAGGTAACCGGTGCAAGTCCTAAAAAGCATTTCACCCCGCCGGGCGGTGTTTTTGCAGAAAGGAACTTTGGCGGGCACCCCGGGGCTTGGCCGGGAGTTACCAACCTCCATTGGCAGCTGTTCATTTTCTTGTGCGGACAAGAAAACGAACCACAAGAAACCGCCCACGTCCCGGGGCCCTGCGGGCTGGCCTGCGCTTCTTGCAGCCGGCAGGCCCTGTGGAACCCGCTTGCGCTTAGACAGCCACAGGGCCTTTGGCGCCGGCTGCTGTGACGCTCGGCCCGGGACGATGGGACATATAACGCCGGCCGCAACAAGCGACTGAAATACGGCTGTCGCCTTCGAAAAACCCCATACCTACGTGGATTAGCGGTTAGTTCCTTAGTAGGGTTCGGCGGGCAGCGCAGCACAATTCCAAGGCTTGACCCCCATCCCCATCAGGCCCCATTACCAGTGACCGATGCAAGGAACCCAAATGGTTTTCAAAACGAAACGTTTCCCCTTTTACATCGGCATCACCACCCTGGTGGTGGTCATTGTCGCAACCTTGAGCGGCCTCTTTTTGTGGATCAGCCATCGGGAAAGCAAGGCGGCGGCGATCCAGATGGCCGACCACCTTTTTTCGGAAATCAATACCAAAACCCTGCAGCGCTATCAAAGCGCGCTTGAATCGGTAGCGGTAATCGTCGGGGCGGCCGCGCGCATGCCGGGCATGGCCAGCGTAGCGGTGGAAGATGGCATGGTGCATCCGGGCATGGAAGTCATGCTCGAAGCCCTCGCCTCTTATGATTTTCTTTTTTCCACCTATTGCGGATATGACGATGGCAGCTTTATCCAGATCGTGGCCGTGAGGGACACGCCGGAATTGCGCCACCTGTTTATGGCGCCGCCGGGGACGGTCTATGTCCTGCGAACCATCTCAGCTGATTCGGCAGGTTCCCATACGCAGCGCTGGCGCTTTCTGGATCAAAACCGTCAGGTCATCGGGGAAAGAGACGACCTGGACCCGGATTACGACCCCCGCGTGAGGGCGTGGTTCATCAGGGCCAAGGAAGAGCAAACGGCCTTCTTTACTGCCCCCTACGTTTTCAGTTCATCGAAGCTTCCCGGCATCACCTGCGCCGAAAGGCTTTTCTACGGCGGCGGGGTGATGGGTGCCGACATCACCCTGGAGCGTTTCGCCGCCTCCCTCGAGCGGCAGAAGATCTCCGACCACGGCACGCTCTTTCTCTTTGACCGCGCCGGCCGCATCATTGCGCACCCGAAGGAAAATCCGGTCATCGCCGGACCCGGCCAAGAATTGCGTTTTCTCACCGGAGAGGCGTCGGACGATCCCCGCGTCCGCGCCGTGGTTGGCGAATACCGCGCACGCCCGCAAGACAGCCTTGACCGCACCCAGGAAATGGAGATCGACGGCGCGCATTATCTGGTACGCTGCACACCCCTCAACGCGGGGTTGAAATTTGACCAGATTTTGGCCTCCATCGCCCCGGTCGCCGATTTCACCGGCCACATCCGGCGGATGCAGCAGCGTATATTTCTATTCTCCGGTTTGGTCTTGATGGTCGTGTTGCCCCTTTCCCTGCTGATATCCCGTAAGATTTCAGGCTCGCTGATGCGGTTGGAAGCGGAATCCGTCAAGATCCAGCGGTCCGACTTTTCCGAATCAGAGCCCTTCGATTCCAGCATCAAGGAAATCCATTCCCTGATCACGACCTTTTTCCTCATGAAAACCAAAATCCGCCGTCTGCTGGAACAGCAGCGCAAGCTGTTCGACGATTTCACCAAACTGATTGCCGGCGCGATCGACGCCAAGTCCCCCTACACCGGCGGCCACTGCGCCCGCGTGCCGATCGTGGCTGAAATGCTGGCTGAAGCGGTGTGCAAGAGCGGCGCGGAACCATTCGCCGATTTCAAGATGGACACGCCGGATCAACGCTGGGAATTCGAGGTGGCCGCTTGGCTGCACGACTGCGGCAAGATCACCACCCCCGAATATGTGGTCGACAAGGCCACCAAACTGGAAATGATCTACAATCGGATCCATGAAATCCGCATGCGCTTCGAGGTGCTGCTGAGAGATGCCGAAATCGATTATTATCGCCGGCGCCTGGCCGGCGATGGCGACGACCGCTTGCTGGCGCAGGAACTGGATAAGACCCAAAAACAGATCGCAGCCGATTTCGCCTTTGTCGCCGAGTGCAACATCGGCGGAGAGTTCATGGCCGACGAGAAAATCGCGCGCCTGCAGCGGATCGCCGCCCGAACGTGGGTGCGCCGCCTGGACGACCGCATCGGCATCTCCCAGGAGGAGGCGCTGCTCAAGAACCGCGAGCCGGCGCCGAGGCTGCCGGTGATCGAACCCCTATTGGCGGACAAACCCGAACACGTCATCCCGCGCCCCGATGCAGCCCCCTTTAGCGACAATCCCCATGGGTTTACCATGAGCATCCCGGATGTTCAGTTCAACCGGGGCGAGCTTTACAATTTGAGCATCCGCAAGGGGACCCTCTCGGCCGAGGACCGCTTTAAAATCAAGGAGCACATCATTCAAACCATTATCATGCTCAACCGGCTTGAATTCCCCGATTATCTGGCCAACGTGCCCGAATTCGCCGGCGCCCACCATGAGACCATGATCGGCACCGGCTATCCCCGCGGCCTGAAGAAGGAGGAGATGTCCATTCCGGCGCGCATCATGGCGATCGCGGATATATTCGAGGCCCTGACCGCGGCCGACCGGCCGTACAAAACTCCCAAGACACTCAGCGAGGCCCTGCGCATCATGAGCTTCATGCGCAACGACCAGCACATCGATGCCGACCTGTTCGATCTGTTTCTGCAAAGCGGGGTTTACCGGACCTATGGCGAGCGCTATCTGGATCCGGCCCAGGTCGACGCGGTGGATGTGGGGCAGTATCTATCAGATGCCCGTCCATGACCCGTGAGCGTCCCCATCGCACACGCACACCTCACCCAACCTCCTGTACTGACATGCGTGTTGACACCGGGGCGCCTTTCTTGAAATACTTTGCCGCGGCCGATGGTTGCTGTCTGGGGGTTCCGGCACTCATGCAAAGCACCGAAAATGCCGATTTATAAACAGATAGAACCAAGCGCCGCGCCAGCGGCGGGCCTTCGACGCCCGTGGGCCGCCATCACGCAACGTGGAATCGAACCCATAAAATCTTGACGACACCCTGAACGGTTATGCCCACCAGCCCCCCTTATTTGGATGCCTTCGGGGTTAAAACGCCCCCCCTGACGCTCAGAGCCGCCAATGCCGCCCTGCGAATTCCCCGCTACTTCTTCGACCGCCGCGATCACGAACTGATTCGCATCATCAACGATGTCAGCGCCAGAAAGCGCGACCTGGAATATATCCGCAGGCAGTACTACGGCTATTTCCACCCCCACGGCATCAAGGAGATGGTCGAATCGCGCAGCCTGCGCATCGCCTATGCCATGGTCCATCTGCTGACCTCCCTGGAAATCGGCGCCATGGACGATCGCCTGGCGGCCCTGCGCGCGCTGCGGGCCGAAGTGCTGGACACCGCCGAGGGGCCGATGCCCAAAAACACGGCCCGGGCGCTGATGCAGATCATGAAGGAGGTGGTCCGGGCGCGCGGCAACCCGCAGCGGCAGCTGGAGCTGGCGCACGATTTTCGCATCACGGCCGCGGGCAAACCCCGGCGGGTGCGCAAGCAGCTGCACAACAACCATTTACTGGAGATGCCCGAAGCGTGGAACCAGATCTCCTTTGACGACCATGTCCACGATGCCAACACCAAGGGCCGCAAATCCTCCACGCACCTGATCATGGACGCCTGGATCAAGGGCATCCGCCGGCTGCGCGTGGTGCACTACAACTACATCGAGCCGCGCTCTGCCGCCGAACTGGCCGAAGCCGCGCGCATCATGGAGATCGACATCCGCATCGGCATCGAGTTCTATGCCCCGTTCCGCGGCAAATACATCAACCTGATCTGGGTGCCCCGGGGCTTTCCCGACACCCAGGCCTTTCTCTGCTTTCTTGAAGAGCCGGCCATGGCGGCCCTCATGAACGACGGCCGCCGCGCTTCGGAATATCAGCAGGCCCATGTGATGGCGTTGCTGGAGAGCTTCAACCATCACCACATTGCCGAACTGAACCGCAACTACGACATCGATATGCCACCCATCGAGGTCCGGGCGTTTCTCGCCTTTGTGGGGGGCGGCCAGAAATCGACCCTGCACCTGGAAAAATTCATCCAGGAGCAGCTGCTCGGCGCCATGCGGCAAAAAGCCGAACAGCTCAGTGGGGCGTATGCGGCCGCCGATGCGGCCGAGCAAACGCGCATCGCCGCCTGGTTCGAGGAAATAGACCGCCTGGACCTGGAAGCCGTGGTGGCCGCCCGCCTAAAACCGGAGTGCAACCCCGATGTGCCGGATCATAGCGTACCCCAGGACACCCCCGAAACCCCTACCCTGCTGCGGCTGCCGCCGTCCGAACTGATCCAGCGCCTCGCCTCCCTGCAGTCGGGCTATCGCATCACCCTGAACCTGTCCAACCTGGTGGTGGCCGATGTGCTCGAACTGCTCTACGACTGCAACGGACTGATCACCCGACTGGAATTGTTCAATCTCAAGGATTGGGCTAGCGGCCGCACGGAACACATCCCCGCCATCAGCCATTTGCAGGAGACCATCAACGGCCGCAACCCCATCAAGCTCAAGCGGGTGATCCTGGAGATTGTCCAGCGGGTGGAGGAGCAAAACGATCCCGACCACGCGGCGCGCCTGGCCAAGCTCAAGGCCATTTTGCACGACATCTCTTCCCTGCAGGCCATGTATCAGGGCAAGCCGATCAGGGCGCGCATCGGCAGCGACTCCACCGGGCGGTCGCCCAAGTTTCACGGCATGGGCCTGGTGGTCGTCGAAACCCTGCCGCCCCGTGCCCGCCGGCAGGTCCGGAAAGACATTGGGACAACCCGCGACCGCATCCCCATCCACTTCAGCGTGCACCGCCGCCACACCCTCATCACGAGCGCCAGCTTGAACTGCAAACCCGAAATATGGTGTAAGTTCACCGACGCCGAGCCGCTGCCCTGGTGGGTCCGGGCCACCAAAAAAGTGGATTGGGCCGTGCCGGGGGACGCCACGCGCATGTCGGATCAAGGCAACGTCATCACTTTGGGCGGCGTTGAAAAGAGCACCTGCAACAATTTGAGTTTGACGCCGCCGTCCCAAGATGCGCGTCACCTCCCCTCGTGGTGCTATGTCAACTCCCACCTGCGCAACCTGTTCAAGGTCCTCATCGGGTTCGTGCCTGCCTTTGCGACTTTTTACCTGACCAAGGACTGGTGGGTGCTCGCCTATTTGGGAGCCTTCATCTGGTTCGGCATCACCGGTGTGCGCAATATCCTGCAATCGGTGCTGGGCGGCGGCGGATTGCGGCGCTCGCCCCTGCTGCGCTGGAACGCCTACGTCAGCTGGGACCGCATCGCCGATTCGCTGCTGTTCACCGGCTTTTCGGTGCCCCTGCTCGACTACCTGACCAAAACGGTGCTGCTGGACCGTCTGCTGGGCGTCACCATCGCCACCCAGCCGGTGGTGCTTTACGCCGTCATGGCCCTGGTCAACGGCCTGTATCTGTCCACCCACAACGCCTTGCGCGGTCTGCCCCGGGCCGCGGTGTTCGGCAACTTCTTTCGCAGCGCCCTGTCCATTCCGGTGGCCGTGGCCATCAACATGGTGGCCGGTCAGGCGCTGTCCGCCGCCGGCGTGGCGTCCGCAACCGATGTTCTCCAAAAATGGGCCGCCATCATCTCCAAGGCGGCATCGGACCTGATGGCCGGCATCATCGAAGGCACCGCCGACCGCCGCCACAACATCTGCACGCGCTTCAGGGATTACCGCCACAAGCTCTCCGAGCTGCTGGCCATCTATGCCCAGTTGGAACTGCTCTACCCGGAAGCCAGCGCCTACGACCTGCTGGAGCCCTCCAAGCGCATGCGCCAGCGGGTCAACCGCGAAGCCCGCGACCTGGAGAAGATCATCACCATCCATGCCCTCGACCTGCTTTACTTCTGGATGTACCAGCCCAGGGCCCGGAGCGCGCTGGACCGACTGCTGAAAAACATCAACGAAGAGGAGCGGCACCTGCTGATCACTTCCCAGCTCACGCTCCTGCGCCAACGCGACATCAGCCAGATGTTCATCGACGGTGTACTGGGCGACGACTTCGCCCGCGCGCTTTCCTTCTACCTGTCGCGCTATCCCGAATACCTGGAAGCCATGAAGGAATATGCGTAAACGCGTTTAAAGCTGATGGATGACGGATATCTGAAAAGAAGGTCAGGGAAAGGGGGGGTGCGGGAATTACTTTGATGGCACCTGCAAGATCTGCGACATTCACCCACGTTCAAACGCCGATTCGACCGCGCATGGAAGGCCTCAAAACCGCACCGACTTGGGAAAAACCGCATTCCTGAAAACCGGTGGCGCCGATAAAACGGTCTCGGGGCATCTGTTTCCCATCCTTATTGCCCGCTAGGATTGGAATGAAATTCCGAGTTCCGGTCCGAGAATCCTGCCGACAAACCGTTCGCTGGAGGTGTCGCTTGCCACCAGGGTGCGCATGCGCGCCAGGGTTTCACCCGGGCAGCCGGCATTTCGGGCCGCTTCCATGGTGAAATCGCATGCATCCCGCACATCGCGGCCGGTGATCTCGTATCCATAACCCGCGACCAGCCAGCGCAGGGCCGCCATGCCGGCCTCGACGGCAAAGAGCGGTTGATCCCTTTGCATGTCCCGCGCCGCCCGGGTGAGCGTTTTCGGATCGCATGCGCTCCGGTTGGCCAGTTCGATGGCTTCACTGTATAAACCAGCCGATTTGGCGGCCGCAAACCATTTTCCCTCATTCCCGGGGGTGCTTTCCACCAAGTCCGACAGGATGGCTTGGGGCGCTTTTTGCGGGTATTTTTTGGCAATGGCGCGAAAGGTCGCCAGATAGGTGGCCTTCTGATTGGCCTCGATGGCGTAGCGGCTGTATGCCTCGTCCACCATGCCGCTTGCCAGCATAATTTCCTCGCAGGCTCTGGCGATGGCACCCGGGCTTTCATACGGCCCGCGGGAAGCCTCGGCATACCCGATTGCCTCCGCTTTCTTTCCCATGGCGGCCAGCGCCTTCACGCCCCACTGCCGTTCATACCAGAATTGGTGAGGGGCAAGATCCAGCAGCTCCATTATTTCCGCATGGCGCCCGGACGTGAACAAGGCGCTCAGACAGGCAGAGGTTCCCTTGAAATAGCTCCCGCCGGCAAACCGGTCCCTGGACCAGACGAGCCGAACCGCAGATATCAGTTCATCCGCCCAGAATGAGGCCAGTTCCGGACTCTGGCACAGTTCGCCCCAGTATTCGGCAAGCCCTTCGATATAGGGGATGTCATCCTCCCCAATGGCCTTCCAAAGGCGTTCGAGCCATTTTTGCCGAATTTGCTCGTCAACGGGCGCCTTGGCAATGAGGGGTACCAGGGTCTCGATGGCGGAGTTGACTGCCGTTCCGATAGCCCCGGAAGAGCTGTCCACCCGCTCCAGAGCCGGGGACAATTTTTCCAGAAGCAGCACCGCGCCGGTTGCCCCCAAAACAGGATCTTTACGGGCGGCCGCCCTGATTTCCGCGACCGCTTCCTTCAGCCGCCGGATGGCCGGCTGGGAGCGCCAGCCAAAGGCCTGCCGTCGGAAACGGGCGGTAAAAATCCACTTATGTTGCGCTGAGGTGTCCATTTTTCCCATTTATTGTGCGCACAGATGCTGTTTTTCAGACAGCAGATGAGGCTTTTGAAGGAATTTATTGATGCCCGACTTGTTGTTGTAGCGGTAGATCGCTTTTAACAGCGGAAGGTAATATTTGCCGAATTGCTGAAAGTACCGTCTGCTGACATATCTTAAAAACTTTTCGTTGTTCTGCCCGTTGGTTCTAAACCGCATATCCGCAATGACATCCAGATCCATGTCGAAATAATCTTCCGGAATTTTCGAAGCTAAGTCGGGTACCGGCAAGTATTGCTGAACAAAAGGAATTAGCCCCAATTGTTTGGTCATCATTAAAATCCCGTAATCTTCGGAGAGCCTGGTGTTGTAACCGAACATGATAATGACCGTGACCGCCTGCCTGCCGAAAGACCTCAGCAGCTTCTCCTTTGCCAGAAAATGGTCTCGCTGGGAAAGGCTGTTGCAACTAAAATAGACCATCGGCTTGGTAAACCGCGAATTGACGGATTTGACCTGTTGCAGAAGTTCAACGTTTTTGTTTGTTAACCGATAAATATCGAGCGATTGGCTAAAATTGACGCGATAGTTCCTTTGGATGATTTGCCCCAGGATTTCCGTTGCATTTTCAGCTGCAAGAAGATTATTGTCGAGCAGCATCACATTCTTCTGGTGTTTTGGAACAAAATCATCAAAATCCGCATAATGGCTGTTCAACCGCCCTTCCTTTCGCGGCACCAGGCAAAATGGACATCTTTTGTTGCATCCCCTCGTCAAAAAACCGATGGCGTACTTTTCATGGTGGTACAGTTGATAATCGGGAAAAGACGAATCGATTTCATCCGGCATCTTTTTTTTCAGGCAGATGCCGGAACCCCCGATTTGAATGTCGGAACCGTATTGGGAAAAAAGGGCTTTGATTTTCAGTTTTGTGTCCTCGTTGTGGAACACGGTACTGGCAAAGTATCTATCGGCTTTTAGGTATTTGATGCCTTTCGATAAGCTAACTTCATACCCCTGATTTTGATAAAAAGTGCTGATTTTCATCAACGCCAAATTCGGTATAAGACCGTCGATATCGTAAACAACGATTTTTTTCATTATTCTCAATCATTCAAAGCAGGCGTCGCGGTTTAATCTGAAAGTCGCATATTTGATGAACCGGTGAAAAGTCAAAAACAAGACGGTTTCGAAAAAAGTTCAAGTTACGGCGTGCAAATCTCGAGGAGTGAGGCGTACTTATATACGCCGCAGCGACTTCGAGATGCAGCCCAACGCAGAAATTGGACTTTTTGCGGAACCGTCATATTTCTCAGAGGACGATAACATTCCCGCCGACAGTCGAAACCGCAGCTGCTTTCTCAGCGTTCGGCCATCTCGAACGCAGCGGGCGGTGAATCGATACACAACAAAATAATTTTAGGGAATACCGCACTGGGTGTCAACAACTGCCCGGGCGCGGTTGAACAGGGTGCGTTTTTCCCGCCGCAGCTGGCTGCGCTGGACTGCACTCCTCACCCCACAGGGGGTGTGTGCTGAAATGTGAACCTGTTAAACTACCTGCTTAAGGTTTGCCTTTTGGCGGTTCCATCGTATACTGAGTGGGTTCTTAATTTAAGGATAAATATTTTGATGGGATCTAAAATGTTCAACTATTCAGACCGAATGCTTCAGGATTTCGCTCAGAATACCACACCTGACGCGCTGCAAAAGAGCTTGGACGCCATGGCCGCCGCAATGGGAGACGAGGCGTTCACCCAGCGCGTCGCTCGCGAAATCGTTGAACGCACCCAACCCCAGCAGGCCGTTCCCGAGATCTATGGTCACTTCCGATCCGTGGTGTCTGACGGCATCCAATTTTTTCTATCCCAGGTGGGCCGCCAGCGACTTATAGAACTGGTGGTCAGCCAGCTCAAATTGGACCCGGGGGCCGCCTCCCAGGAGCGGCTGCTGGAGCTGGCCAAACGGTTTCCGACCCTTCACAAGCTGGGCCAGGTGATTGCCCGCAATCCCACCATCGATCCGGAGCTCAAAAAATGGCTGGTTCACCTGGAAAACGGCTGCTACGGCACCCCGCTCGACGGCATTATGGAGCGGATTGGCAGCCAACTTGAACAGATCGACAAGCGATCCCAGGTGCGTCTCCAGCCGTCCATTTTATCCGAAGCCAGCGTTGGCGCCGTCATTCTTTTCGCTTGGCACCGCCCCTCACATCAAAACCGGCTTCACGGGGTTTTCAAGGTTCTCAAACCCGGCATTCGAAGATGTCTTGATGAAGAATTGGTCATCCTGGAGAAAACGGCGGGTTTTTTTGAGGAAAATCGAGCGATCTACCCGTTGAAGGATTTTAGATTCCTCAGCGTATTCCAGGAAGTGCGGGATATGCTGGTCAACGAGGTCAATCTGGCGGCCGAACAGACCTATCTGATCGAAGCCGCCCGATTTTACAAAGATATGCCAAGCGTTCAGATCCCGGCGCTTTTGCCCTTCAGCACCGACATCATGACCGCCATGGGGTATCTGAACGGCCCCAAAATAACCGATGCGCCCCTGGATCAGGCGCAGCGCAAACGCTGCGCCGCGGTCCTGTTCGAGGCGCTCATTTGCAGGCCGCTTTTTTCCCGGGACAAATTGAGCCTCTTTCATGGCGACCCGCACGCCGGCAATATCCTGGCCGTGAACGACCCCGCGTCGGGTTGCCTGCGGATCGGCCTCTTGGATTGGAGCCTGGCCGGGCGGCTGACCAAACGCGACCGGATCAAAACCGCCCAGTTGATTCAAGCCGTTTTTAAAAAGGACCTGAGCGGCATCCGCCGCTCCGTCACAGCCTTGGCCGGCGGCAGTCCCATGGACAGGCCCTTGCAGCGCCAGAGGTTTCGCAGCCTGGTCCTGGGCATGCTGCGATCCTCCGAATTTGAGCACCTGACCCTGATCAAAAGAACATTCAAGCTTCTGGAGCACCTCGCCCTGGAAGGATTCGTCTTTTCAGCCGATCTGATGCTTTTTAGCAAGGCGGCCTTCACCCTTGAAGGGGTGCTTCACGACCTCTGGCCCGCATTCGACATGGACGCCGCCTTCACGCAATACCTGACGGCCCTTATGACCCAGGAGATTCCCAGGCGGTGCATCAACCTGCTCCTTCCGCTGGCGGACAAGGCTGAAAACTATTCCAGCCTGATCTCCAATTTCGAGCTTCACTCCCTCATGGTGCACCAATACGCTCTGGCTGTATGGGCATATCAGCTCAAACAGCCACGGGTCCCACACCACCCTGCGTACGGGTCCGTACAGGCGCTT
>JAWOJK010000373.1:0-4446 GCA_046481705.1 Desulfobacterales bacterium
AAAGAGCTGCCGGAAATGGTGCAGGGCACCTACCGCCTGGCAGAGATCCAGTACGGCCACTTCGAGCGCTTCCTTTTCCTATCGGCGCCGGTGGATACCGAAAAGGTGACGGGGCTCTATTCCAACGGCTTCCTCAAGATAACCCTGCCCAAAATGTTGTCCGACAAAACCCATAAAATTTCCATCACCGAAGGGTGACCCCCGGGGTCGGCAACTTTAACCCGAAATTCTTAGAACCCATGAGTGGGAGGCCAATATGACTGAAGAGCATTCGCATGCGGAAATGAGCACCGAGAAATTACCCGACCTTCTTCCGATCCTGCCCCTCTTTGATGCGGTCCTCTTTCCCAAGATGGTCCTGCCACTGGTGGTCATGCAGAAGGAGTCCATCCAGCTGGTGGACGAGGCCATGTCCAAGGATCGTATCGTGGGGGTTTTGCTCTCCGAGAGGCGGTCCCAAAAAAAGGTCCAGTCCCAGGAGGATCTGGCCCCGGTGGGCACCAGCGCCCTGATCCTGAAGATGGCCAAGTCCGAGGAAGACAAGGTCCAGCTGCTGGTTCAGGGGCTGAGCCGCTTCAAGGTCGAAACCTTCGAAGAGGGCCTGCCGTTTCTGAAGGCGCGGGTGGTTCACCTGCCCGAGGAGGAAATCAGGGACAAGGAAATCGAAGCCCTGATGACCAATATCATGGGGCTCTTCGGTCGGGTGGTGCAGCTTTCACCGGGGCTGCCGCAGGAAGTCCTCGCCATGGCCAAGTCCATCAAGGAGCCCGGCACGCTGGCGGACATGATTGCCTCCACGCTCAACTCCAAGGTGGAGGAAAAGCAGAAAATCCTGCAAACCACGGACATCAAGATACGGCTCAAGGAAACCACCCGGATCGTCAACTACCAGCTTGAAATTCTGGAACTCGGCAACAAGATCCAGACCCAGGTCAAGGGCGATATGGATAAACGCCAGCGGGAGTATTTCCTCCGCGAGCAGCTCAAGGCCATCAAGGATGAGCTGGGAGAAAAGGACGAGGCCGGGGTGGAGGTCGAGGAATACCGCGCCAAGATTCAGAAAAAAAACCTCCCCGAGGAGGCCGTCAAGGAAGCCGAGCGCGAGCTGGAACGCCTGTCCCGGATGCACCCCTCCTCCGCGGAATACACCGTCGCCTCGACCTATCTGGACTGGCTCACCGCGCTGCCCTGGAGCGAGAGCACCCAGGACAACCTGGATATCCGCAAGGCCCGCAAGGTACTGGACGACGACCACTTCGGGCTGGAGAAAGCCAAAAAACGGATTGTCGAGTATCTGGCGGTGCGCAAGCTCAAACCGGACTCCAAGGGCCCGATCCTGTGCTTCGCCGGCCCGCCCGGGACCGGTAAGACCTCACTGGGGCACTCCATCGCCCGGGCCCTGGGACGCAAGTTCATCCGGATGTCCCTGGGAGGTGTCCGCGATGAAGCCGAAATCCGCGGCCACCGACGTACTTACGTCGGGGCACTGCCCGGGCGCATCATCCAGGGGCTGCGCCGCGCCGAGTTCAACAACCCGGTCTTCATGCTGGATGAAATCGACAAGGTGGGCAGCGATTTCCGCGGAGATCCGTCATCGGCCCTGCTGGAGGTCCTCGACCCCGAGCAGAATTTTTCCTTTACCGACCACTATCTGGACGTGGCCTTTGACCTCAGCAAGGTGATGTTCATCGCCACGGCCAACGTCTTGGACACCATCCCACCGGCGCTGCGCGACCGCATGGAAGTGATCCAGCTGGTGGGCTATACCGAGGACGAGAAGATCAAGATCGCCAACCGCTACCTGGTCCCGCGGCAGCGCGAAGCCCACGGGCTTAAAGCAGACGACCTGAGCTTTACGCGCGGCGCCATCAAACAGATCATTTCCGGTTACACCCGGGAGGCCGGGCTGCGCAATCTGGAGCGCGAAATCGCCTCCATCTGCCGCGGCGCGGCCAGCATGATCGCCCAGGGCGAAGCGCAAAAGGTGGCCATCAAAGTCAAAAACATAGCCAAGTTTCTGGGGCCGGTGCGCGTCACGGCCGAGGCCAAGGCGCGGATTCTGACACCGGGGGTCGCCATGGGGCTGGCCTGGACACCGACCGGCGGGGACCTGTTGTTCATCGAGGCCACCGCCATGCGCGGCCGCAAAGGCCTGACCCTGACCGGCCAGCTTGGCGAGGTGATGAAAGAATCGGCCTCCGCGGCGCTGAGCTTCATCCGATCGCATGCCGAACGGCTGAAAATCCCGGATGATTTTTTCGACAAGCACGACATCCATATTCACGTCCCGGCGGGGGCCATTCCCAAAGACGGTCCATCGGCCGGGGTGACCATGCTGACCGCCCTGGTGTCGCTGCTGACGGACACCGCGATTCACAAAGATCTGGCCATGACCGGCGAGATCACACTGCGCGGCCAGGTGCTGCCCGTGGGGGGCATCAAGGAAAAGGTGCTGGCCGCCCACCGGGCCGGCATCAAGACCATTATCATGCCCAAGTTCAACAGCAAGGACCTGGAGGACCTCCCCAAACGGGTCCAGCGGGACATCACCTTCCACTTCGTGGACAAGATGATGGACGTGTTGAAGCTGGCCCTGACGAAGTAACATGCGCCCCCATTGCGCATACCGCCTCCTGGCAATCGCCGCCGCTTGGGTGCTGATGGGGGCGGGGTGTTCCACGCCCCTGCTGACCCCGCCGCCGGGGCCGGCCGCCCCCCCGGCGGCGGAAGGGCCGCCGCCCGCGGTCCAAGCCCCCCCCAAGCCCTATCAGGTTTACGGCACCTGGTACCAGCCGCTGATCCATGCCAGGGGGTTCACCGAGAAGGGCCGGGCGTCATGGTACGGCGAAAAATTTCACGGCCGCCGGACTTCCAACGGCGAAATTTACGACATGTACGCCCTGACGGCCGCCCACAAGACGCTGCCCTTCGATACCTATGTGAAAGTCCGCAACCTGGACAACAACCGCGGCGTCGTGGTCAAGATCAACGATCGCGGCCCTTTCGTGAGCGGCCGGATCATCGACCTGTCCTATACGGCGGCCAAGGAAATCGGCATGCTCGGCCCGGGCACCGCCCCGGTGGAAGTGGTCGCCCTGGGGGCGGCCGCCGCCGACTCGTCCCAGGAGGCCCCCAGCTATCGGCCGATCGACTACCAGGCCGGGAATTTCACCTTCCAGGTGGGTGCTTTCCGGGATCCGCAAAATGCCGAACGCCAGCGCCGCGAGCTGCTGAAGCGTTTCACCGACGCCCACGTGCGGGCCTACCAGAGCCCCGCCCACGGCGAGCTGCACGGGGTCAGGGTCGGGCGTTTTGAAAACCTCGACCAGGCCGAAGCCCACCGCCAGAGACTGGCCCAAAATGGGTTTCCCGACGCCTTCATCGTGGCCGAATAGCGCAGGGGAGGGCATGCTTTCCAAGGTCGTATTTCTGGACCGCGACGGGGTGATCAACCGCGACTCCGCGGATTACATCAAAAGCTGGTCGCAATTCGAATTCTTGCCCCGCAGCCGCCGGGCCCTCGCCCGCCTCAAGGGCGCGGGCTTCGTCACCATCGTCATCACCAACCAGTCGGCCGTCGGGCGCGGGTTAATTAGCCTGGCGACCCTCGGCGACCTGCACGCCCGTATGTGCGCCGCCGTCCACGCGGCCGGCGGAGAGATCCGGGATATTTTTTTCTGCCCCCACCACCCGGATCAAGCCTGCGCCTGCCGCAAACCCCGACCCGGGCTGATTTGGGCGGCGCGCAAGCGCCACGCGATCGACCTTGCGCGGGCCTGCATGGTCGGCGACAGCGCCAAGGACATCGCCGCGGCCCGCGCGGCCGGGGTTCGCCTGGCCGTCCTGGTCCGCACCGGAAACGGCGCGGAAGCCGAAAAGGCCTTATCCGGCCGGCTGGATCGGCCGGACCATGTGGCCGCCGATCTGTACGCGGCCGTCGATTGGATCATTGCCCATGACCACCTTTGCGCCCCCTGAGGCGACAACCCTTGACGGCCACCTCGAGCGGATCACCTTCCACAACCCGGAGAACCACTACACCGTGCCCAGGGTTCAGGCCGACCGGCAGCCGCGCCCGATCACGGTGGTCGGCTACCTGCCCGGCGTCAGCCCCGGTCAGGCGCTGCCCCTGAGAGCCCAATGGGAAACCCCTCCCCCTTTTGCCCAACAGTCCAAGATCCTGGCCTTTGAGGTCATCCTGCCGGCCTCGGTGGCCGGCATCCGCCACTACCTCGAATCCGGTGTGGTCAAGGGCATCGGCCCCAAAACCGCCCGACAAATTGCCGATACCTGGCAGGCGCACCACGCCGCCCCCGCCCTGATGCAGTTTCTGCAGGAAAACGGACTGAAGCTCGCCTATGCGGGCCGGCTGCTCCAGGCCTACGGCGCCGATGCCCTCCCGATTCTGCGGGACACCCCTTTCCGGGTGGCCCGCGAGCTTCCCGG
>JAWOJK010000091.1:0-3037 GCA_046481705.1 Desulfobacterales bacterium
CCACCGATCTTCCTGTTTCATATCATATCTCCTTTCAGCGTCGCGGTCATCAGACTTCTCTGACCACGATCATGGTTTCCTTGTTGGCCCGCTCGATCTGGATCTCATTGGTGGTGGACATCTCGGCCTTGAAGCACAGCCCCCACATCATGATGATCCCCAGGATCCACCAGGCGATCTGCCAGGACCACAGCGGTGAAAAGCCTGCGAAGGAAAAGGCGTTGTTGCCTAAAATGCAGGCCGGGCCGATGGCAAAGAAATACCACACCGGCACGATGATCTTCATCGCCTTACGCCACTGCTTGCCGCTCTCGCTGGGCTCATCGACACTGTCGAGCCACGCTCGGATTTCCGCCTGGCGCTCGATGGTTTCCTTGGTGTCCTTCATCCCAAGCCCGCGGCAGAGATAGGCGATCACCAAACCGCTGAAGGTGCCCCAGAACGCGGAGTGCATGGAAAGCGGGTTCGGCCAGACCTTGTAGGTCAGGTAGACGGCGACCATGCCGCCCATGGTCCCTAACACCGCCCCGATGGCCGGGAAGCGGAAGCCCCAGATCACGCCCAGCAGGAGCACGTACATCACGAAGCCGAAGGCCGTCGCAAGCGCCCCCAGGATCACCAGGGCCGCGGTGGAGGTCATCCCGACGGTCAGCGCCCCGGCCGTCAGAAGGGTGGCCAGGATGCGGTTGACCCAGATCTGCTCGGCGTCGGAGGCCTCCTGCTTCTTGATCAGACGCCAGTAGACGTCGCGCAGCAGAATCGAGCCGCCGGTCCCGATGTAGGGCGCCGCCGTGGAGTGAATGGCCGCAATGGCCCCCACGAAGACGATCCCCAGCACGAAGGGCGGCAGGAAGTTCTGCATCAACAGCGGCACGAGGGTTTTATCGGTCAGCTCGGCAAATCTCGGATCGCCCATGGCCTGCAGGACGCGCCCGCCCATGCCCTGGAAGGCGGTGAAGAAGAACAGGGCGAAGCCGACCACGAAGGTCGACATGAAGGCCTGCTGCCAGGCCAGGGGCTTCGGGTTTTTGATCCCGAAGGTCCACATCGTGAAGGCCGGCGAGGACTGGATCCCCATCAGGGCGAACATGTAGGTCAGGCACATGACCGCGGTCCAGACCGTTTCGCCCTTGGCGGCGCCCAGCCCCCAGTTAATGACCCGGGGCACTTGCAGGTACTTGACCTCCATCTGGGCGACTTGGGCCGAAAACGCCGACCACCCGCCGAACTGCGGGTTGATGATGACAAAGATGCCCAGCAGGATGATGCCGCCCACCAGGAGGACGAACTGGATGACGCCGACCCAGGTGCTGGCCTTCAGCCCGCCGGTGCAGACGTAGAACCAGACCACGAAGGCCAGAAAGATCGCCCCGAAGGTGAACGGCACGCCGGCGATGACGTTGAACAGTGCACCGGCGGCCATGAGCTGGACGGCGGAGTAGAAAATGGAATAGAGCACCGCGGTCAGGACCACGAGATACCGCAGGAACTCGTTGTTGAAGTAGTAGGCGTACATGTCACCGGGGGTGATGAACCCGTAGCGCTTGCCCAGGAGCCAGGTGCGCTTCGAGAAGAACGTGCCGGTGATTGGGATCGTCAAGACGTAAAAGGAGGCGAAGGCATAGGCCAAGCCATCGCGCCAGATCAGGCCGGGGTGGCCGATAAAGGTCCACCCGCTGAAGGAGGCCGCCGTGGCCGCCAGCAGAAAAGCGAAAAATGGAATCGAACGGCCGGCAATCGAGTAACCCGAAGAGGTCTTCTCCGTGAAATACCCCTTCAACCCCCAGTAAAAGCAATAAATGATGTAAACTCCAAGGAATATGTAAACCCATGTGGTTCCGCTCATTTTTCCCCCCTTGATTTTACAAAAAAATCGATTAACCGGCGCACTGGTCGCGGCCAGCGGCGGCCGGAGCGTACTTGATCGGAATGCCCTCACCTCCTTTCCGTATTTTCGTGGTCGGCGGAGATCGCCGTCCACAACGGCGACCCCCGCCAAACTCGGGTCTGATGCCGAAAAAGAAAAAGACTTAGGTCCTTTCCATTTTCTGAATCTCCTCGACGATTTCGGGGTTGGCCAGGGTGGTCACATCGCCGACATCCTGGTTGTTGGAAATCGCCGCCAGGACGCGCCGCATGATCTTGCCGGAGCGGGTCTTGGGCATGTCCTTGACGATCCAGACTTTGCGCGGTTTGGCGATGGCGCCGATCTCGGTGGCCAGCGCCTGGGAGATGCGCTTGGCCAGTTCAGGGGTGGCCTCGAAGCCGGGCTTGAGCGCCACATACAGGTCCGGCACCTTGCCCTTGATGTCATCGGCCACCGGCACGACCGCGGCCTCGGCCACTTCCGGAACCACCATGGCCGCGGACTCGAGTTCCTTGGTGCCCAGGCGGTGCCCGGAAACGTTGATGACGTCGTCGATCCGGCCGAGGATCCGGTAATAGCCGTCGTCACCCATCATGGCCGCATCCCCGGCCAGGTACGGCCAGTCGCGCCAATCCTTGCTGTCCGGGTTTTTGCAGTAGCGCGCATAGTAGTTGGTGACGAACCGGTCGCGGTCGCCCCAGATGGTCTGGAAGGCGCCCGGCCAGGGGTTCTGGATGCAGATGTTGCCGGCGGTCCCGGCGTGCGTAACCGCCTGGCCGTTGTCGTCGAGAATGATGGGGTGGATGCCGGGCATGCCGGGGCCGGCGCTGCCGGGCTTCATGGGCTTGATGGCCGGCAGGGTGCTGCAGAGGAACCCGCCGGTTTCGGTCTGCCACCAGGTGTCGACGATGATGGCCTCTTTTTTACCGACCTTCTCGTAGTACCATTTCCAGACCGTCGGCTCGATGGGCTCACCGACGGTGGTCATGTGCTTGAAGTGGTAGTCGTACTTGGCCGGCTCATCGGGCCCCAGCTTGCGCAGGGCGCGATGAGCCGGCCAAGTACGACTACCACTTCAAGCACATGACCACCGTCGGCGAGCCCATCGAACCGGCGGTCTGGAAATGGTACTACAAAACGGTCGGCAAGAAGGAGGCCATCATCGTCGAC
>JAWOJK010000170.1:0-6628 GCA_046481705.1 Desulfobacterales bacterium
ACCGAGCATCTGCAGGGCGATCTGGCCCAACTTTTCAGTGGAACCCAGCTCAATGCTTCGCGAAAGCCGATTCAATGGTTCGGCATGACGGGCGATGTTGACCCCGTAATCGCCGATCCGTTCCAGGTTGCCGGCGATTTTTTGCCCCGAGAAGATCCCCCTGAGGTCGACGGCCAAAGGCTGTCGTTTGGCCAGAATCCGGATGGTGAGTTCGTCCACCGCGACCTGCATCTGATCCACGGCATCGTCCTGGTTGGCGACATTCTCGGCCAATTCACTATTCCGCCTGACCAAGGCCTCGAAGGCCTGCGAAACCATACGCGTCGTGGATTTCCCCATATCGTTTATCAGCGAATTCAACTGCAGGAGTTCGGCATCGTAAGATTTTACCGTATGTTTTTCCATGGGTATTCCTATTATTAAAATTAACCGAATCGTCCTGTAATATAGTCTTCGGTGAGCTTGTGCCGGGGCTTGGTGAACAATTCCGCCGTAAGGCCGACCTCCACCAGAAAGCCCAGGTGGAAATAGGCGGTGCGCTGGGAGACGCGGGATGCCTGCTGCATGGAATGGGTCACGATGACGATGGAATAGTGTTCGCGGAGTTCATCGATCAGATCTTCGATCGTGGCGGTGGCGATGGGATCGAGTGCCGAACAGGGTTCATCCATGAGGATGACCTCCGGGCTCACCGCAATGGTCCGTGCGATGCAAAGACGCTGCTGCTGGCCGCCAGACAGACTGGTACCCGGGTGATCCAAGCGGTCCTTGACCTCGTTCCACAGCCCTGCCTTGATCAGCGACGATTCGACGATTTCATCGGCCTCGGCCCTGTTCTGGGTCAGGCCGTGGATCTTTGGGCCGTAGGCCACGTTTTCATAGATGGACTTGGGGAAAGGGTTCGGCTTTTGGAACACGATGCCGACCTGGGCACGCAGCGGAACCACGTCAATCTTGTCTCCATAGATGTTTTCATTGTCAAGGATGATCTCACCCATCACCCGACAGATATCGATGGTGTCATTCATACGATTGAGGCAGCGCAGAAGGGTGGATTTGCCGCACCCCGACGGGCCGATCATCGAGACGACTTCGTTCCGGCCGATGTCCAGGGAAACGTTGAAAATCGCCTGGCTGTCGCCGTAAAATACATCGACATTCCGGCACGTCATGCGGGGATTGATCACGGTCAGATCGCCGACGGTTTTCATCCCCCTGAGCATTTCAATTTCCTTTTTGATGTCATGCTTTTCATTCTGGCGGGCCTGATTTTTTTTATCTTTCATGGCTTGCTAATCTCACATCAAAAGTCGCATTTCGGACGGTTTCATAAAAAGTGCGGGCTCGAGACTGACGTCCCGGGGAATGGGTCGCGCCTGTAGTCTGCAGCCGTTAAGCGGATTAAACACGGCGCAAATATTGATGAAGCGGTAAAAAGTCAAAATTTGGGATGGTGGTGTAGAAAGTTCAAGTTACGGCGCGCATATTTAGGAGTGAGGCGTACTTATGTACGCCTCAGCGACTTCGAGATGCAGCGCAACGCCGAAATTGGACTTTCTACGCCGCCATCAATATTGAAAATATCGAACTCCTAAGGGAGCCGTCATGGCTGGGATGGCTTTGATGGCGCAACGGGTCACCGGAAAAGCGCAGTCCGAAAAAGACTGCAAGCGGGCCGGAGCCTTTCGCCGGCCCGCTTGCCGGTGACCCGTCAACGAAGCCTTACTGAATGGGTGTCAGGTTTTTAACGTTCTCTGCGAATTTTTTCCGTTCTTTCTCCGGCATCGGGATCATGCCCTTGTCGGTCAGGTAACCGTCCGGTCCCCATGCTTTTTCGCTGGTGAACTCGGAGAGATATTCTCGCATGCCGGGGATCACCTCCGCATGGGCCTTCTTGACATAGAAAAACAGGGGGCGGGAAATCGGGTATTTGCCTTCGGCAATGCCTTCGAAGGTCGGCTGAACGCCATCCACCAAGGCCCCCTGAACCTTGTCGGTGTTCTGATCCAAAAAGCTGAAACCGAAGATCCCCACAGCATCCGGATTGGCGACCAGCTTCTGGACGATCAGATTGTCGTTTTCACCGGCTTCGATGTAGTGGCCATCTTCACGAATCGTGTGACAGACCGCCGTAAAGCGCTTCTCGTCTTCCTTTTTCATGGCCTTGATCGAGTCGATCATCTGGCCGCCGCCCTCCATGGCCAGTTCCACAAAGGCATCACGGGTTCCGGAGGTCGGGGGAGGGCCGAGCACCTCGATCTTTCGGTCGGGGAGATCCGGGTTGACGTCTTTCCAGGTTTTGTAGGGATTGGGGACAAGGGTCTTGCCGCCTTTGGGGTCGGGGACCTCCTTGGCCAGCGCCAGAAAGATGTCCTTGAGACTCAGCTGTATAACGTCGGTTTTTTTGGAGTTGGCCAGGACGATGCCGTCATAACCGATCTTGACCTCGACGATTTCGGCGACGCCGTTTGTCTTACACATTTCGATCTCGGAAGATTTGATGGCCCGGGATGAATTGGTGATGTCCGGGTGTTCCACCCCGACCCCGGCGCAGAACAGCTTGAATCCTCCGCCGGAGCCGGTCGATTCGATCTTCGGGGTTTTGTTGGCTGTGGTTTTCCCGAACAGCTCGGCAACGACCGTCGCAAACGGATAGACCGTCGAGGAGCCGACAATGCTGATATAATCCCTCGATGATTGTGCCTGGACGCTCCCGAGGGAGGCCAACAGGGCGACTGCTGCGGTTAATGGAATGAGCTTCTTGATCATGGGTCTACTCCTTCTTGTTTTTGGGTTGGATGAATGCAAAGTTACCACGGTCTACTCCTTTTTGTTTTGGGGTTGGATGAATGAAAAGTTACCACCGACGTTCAAACTTTTTTCGCAGGTAAACAGCAACGGCGTTCATGGCGATCAGAAACGCCAGCAGGACCATAATGGCGGCCGATGTCCTCTCCACGAAGGCCCGCTCCGGACTGTCCGCCCATAGATAGATCTGTACCGGCAGGACAGTTGACGGATCGGTGAAGCTTCCCGGGATGTCCACGATGAACGCCACCATCCCGATCATCAGGAGGGGCGCCGTTTCGCCCAGCGCCTGGGCCATGCCGATGATCGTGCCGGTGAGCATCCCCGGCATTGCCAGGGGCAGCACGTGATGGGTGACCATCTGCATTTTTGACGCTCCAATACCCAGAGCCGCCTCCCGGATCGAGGGGGGCACGGACTTCAGTGCCGCGCGACCGGCGATGATAATCGTCGGCAGGGTCATCAAGGTCAGCACCAGACCGCCGACGGTCGGCGCAGACCGCGGCATCCCGAAGAAGTTGAGAAAGACCGCCAGGCCGAGCAGGCCGAAGACAATCGACGGCACCGCCGCCAGGTTGTTGATGTTGACTTCGATGATATCGGTCCAGCGGTTCTTGGGCGCAAACTCTTCCAGATAGACGGCAGTCGCTACCCCGATGGGAAAGGAGAGCAGCAGTGTGACAAAAAGGGTATAAAGTGAGCCAACGGTTGCGCCCCAGATGCCGGCGAGCTCCGGCTCCCTGGAATCGCCGGCCGTAAAAAAAGTTTTATTGAACTTTTTCTGAATCTTGTTCTGCTCCTCAAATCGTTTGACCCAGGCGAGCTGTTTGTCCGACAAGCGACGCTCGTCTTCCGGGGCATACCGATCGATATGGCCTTTCATCATCATGTCAACATCGTCGTTGGCCGGCACCCACAAGGGGAGCGTTTGTCCGATGAGATCCGGGTTGTCACGCAACTGCTTCTGGAGGATGAATGCGGCCCCGGGGCTGACGATTTGGTTCAGCTCGCGCCGGTCCCCCCGGCCGGATACCTCCGGAAATTCCCGCTCCAGGGCATTTCGGATAAGCCCGTTGTAATCGGCGGCGGCCAGATTTTCTTTGTCGATCAATTCCGGGTCGAAGACGATGTTCAACTGAATGAAGGTCTGCCGGAAGGCCGTGTGGCCTTTCCAGAAGATATCCGCAAAAAGCATCGACAGGAATGCCAGGCTTGCGATGATGGCCGCCAGCCCCAGCCGGCGGAATCTGCGTTCGGCGCGGTATCTTTTGGCAAGACCGGCGTTGACGATGTTCAGCGTCCGAAGGGGCTGTTCGGGTTTCGATGCTTCAGAGACTGCGTTACTCATATTGTTCCCTGTATTTTCGCACCACATGAAGGGCGATAACGTTCAGGCAGAGGGTGATGACAAACAGAACGAGTCCCAGCGCAAAGGCGGCGAGGGTTTTGGGGCTGTCGAATTCCTGGTCCCCGACGAGCAGGGTGACGATCTGCACGGTTACGGTGGTGACGGTTTCCAGGGGATTGGCGGTCAGATTGGCCGAAAGACCGGCCGCCATGACAACGATCATGGTCTCACCGATGGCCCGGGAAGCGGCCAGCAGAATGCCACCCACAATTCCCGGCAGGGCTGCGGGGATGACCACATGCCGGATCGTTTCCGATCGGGTGGCGCCCAAGCCGTATGCACCGTCCCTGAGGGCCTGGGGCACGGCGTTGATGACATCGTCGGAGAGCGACGATACAAAAGGAATAATCATGATTCCCATCACCAGGCCGGCGGCGAGGGCACTCTCCGAGGAGATGTCCATTCCCAGCATGCCGCCGCTGTTCCGGATGAAGGGGGCTACGGTCAGGGCCGCGAAGAACCCGTATACGACCGTGGGGATGCCGGCCAGAATCTCCATGAGCGGCTTCGCCGCGTCCCGAAATTTCTTGCCGGCATATTCCGACAGAAAAATCGCCGACATCAATCCAATTGGCACCGCCACTGTCAGGGCGATCACAGAGATCATCGCCGTGCCGAGAAATACCGGAATCGCTCCGAATGCCCCCGAAGACCCTACCTGATCGGCGCGGATGGCCATCTGGGGGCTCCATTCCAAGCCAAACAGAAAATCGGTCAGGGGAATGATTTTAAAAAAACGGATCGACTCATACAAAACCGACAGCACGATGCCGACGGTGGTGAATACAGCGATGGTGGAGCAGAGGATCAGGATGATCTTGACAACCGTTTCCACATGGTTTCTGGCGCGCATGCCGGGATTGATTTTTTGGCGGACAAACAAGGCCGCCAGGACGGCCAGCGCCAAAGCGATGACGGTCAGCGCGGCCATGCTGATCGCCTGGACATTTCGGTAACGGTCCGCGGCCATCTGCATTACGGGGTCAATCTCTCCCGAGACGATATTGCCGCTGACCAGGTTCTTGATGTCGTTGATCACGAGGCCAAGCCGTTCCGGCGGCAGCATCCTGATCTGGTCCGGAAGATCACGGATCACCAGGTTGGTGACGATGGCGGTTTCGAACATCTGCCAAAGGCAGAAGACCAGCAGTGCGGGAATGGCGCACCACAGTGCGGTCAGCGCCCCGTAGTAGGTCGGGAGGGAGTGGAGGCCGCGCGCCCCTTTTCCCCCGGCCACGGCAAACGCCCGCTTGCGGCCGACAAAGTAGAACACGGATGAGAGGATCAACACTATAATCAACAGGGTAAGCGGTGTCATGACGCTCCAACTGGCGGTCAGCTGAGAAAGGCCTCAAGGACCTCAAGCGGCGAAAGGTGGTCGCTATTAAAATAAGGTGCGAATGGTTGCAGCCCCTGCGATCGACAACCCTCATATCGAAATAGATCGTCCTATAGCGGGGTAGACGTCGCTAAATTAACCCTCGCGTGTTAGGATAATATTAATAAACGGTTTGATTTTGATTCAACCCGTCTTGGCCCCCCTTGCTCGGAATTGGCATCGGCGACGCCCAATGCGCACAAGCCATCAGGACGTGCGACAAAAAGGCGTTGGAAAACTCGGAACTTTGGGAGCGGACTGGCGGCATTGCTGAAAGAAAAAAATTTCACCGTAGAATATGGACGCCTAATGCGAATCAAAAACGCCATATGGATGCTAAATATTCTGCCATCCCCTGTCATGAAATTAAGTTTGAAAACTTCAATGCCGACAAAAAGTTCGGAACCATTATAAACTCTGAATGACTTCAATACATCAGTCTTGCCGATGCTTTTGACAGCGCCGGCGGATTGCTTTCCGAGGGTGGCAAATGGATCATTGCGGATTATTTCACTACTCATGAGGGCGGGGTAAAAGTCACGACATTTGTATGAGATTTTATAGCTGAAACAAAAGAAAAAGGATGGGAAATAGTATGGCAAAGAGACATTACACTGAATGTATTAACCACCCTTAATTTCTTGAATATGTATGTTGAAAGGTTTTGGCTGCGCCTCAAGCATTTTGCATTTGAAAAAGTGAGATCTAAAAATGGGGGGATTTATTATCTCGCACAGGACCTGAGGGGTTCTATCGATGCCAAAATCAACAAAGAACTCGACACTGTTTGTCCGGATAAATTTTTGAAAGCAAAGAAATATTTGATGATTGTGCCGGGGTCGGCACCCCTGACGAGGAGCGAAAAGCGCCGCTGAGCAGCATGTTCTTGGTGCAGCATTGCCGCCAGGAGAAGTCATCGATGGCCCCCATCAGGAAGCGCCCGCACCCCGCTGCCGGCGCCGGGAATGGGGTTCAGTCACCAGACCAGGTGGAACCTCCTGTTCCCCGGCAGCACGAGGCTCTCGGGCTTTGCG
>JAWOJK010000237.1:0-9324 GCA_046481705.1 Desulfobacterales bacterium
TCAGGCAATTTCATCGTCGCTGAGGTAGCAGGCCGGATCGGGGGCCCAGACGTCGCCGCTGATCGCTTCGGCCCGCACCCTGAAATTGCCGCCACAGATATCCAGCCAGCGGCACGTGGCACAGCGGCCTTTCACATGCCGCTTCTTTTCTTTGAGTTTGCCCATCAGGGGCTCGGAGGTATCCGACCAGATCACCGAAAACGGGCGCTGGCGAATGTTGCCGAAACTGTAATGCCGCCAGAACTGGTCGGCATAAACCGCCCCATCCCAGCTGACACACCCGATGCCGCGGCCCGAGTTGTTGCCCTCGTTCATTTTGAGCAGCTCGAGCACCTCTTTGGCCCTTGCGGGGTTTTCGCGAAGAAGCCGCAGGTAGACGTAGGGGCCGTCGGCATGGTTGTCAACGGTCAGGACTTCCTTGGGTTTGCCCCGGTCGTGAAGGTCCTTGGTGCGGTCCATGATCAGGTCCACGGCTGCCCGGCTCTCGGCGTGGGAAAGATCGTCTTCAACCAGGTGGGAGCCCCGCCCGGCATAAACCAGGTGGTAAAAGCAGATCCTGGGGATTCGCATGTCCTCCAGGAGGTCGAAAACCCTCGGGATTTCAGCGACGTTGGCCTTGTTGATGGTAAAGCGCAAGCCCACCTTGATGCCGGCTTCCTGGCAGTTGCGGATCCCATCGAGTGCCTTGGCATAAGCGCCTTTGACCCCTCTGAAACGGTCGTTGACCGCTTCCATCCCATCCAGGCTGATGCCGACGTAAGACAAGCCGATGTCCTTCAGAATCTGGGCCTTTTCACGGGTGATGAGGGTCCCGTTGGTGGAAATCACCGCCCGCATGCCCATCTGAACCGCGTAGCCCGCAAGCTCCGGCAAATCGGGGCGCACCATGGGCTCGCCACCCGAAAAGAGCAGAACCGGCACACCGAAGCCAGCCAGATCGTCGATCAGTTTTTTTCCGGCCTGGGTGGTGAGTTCGTTGTTGAATGCGATGTCCTTGGCCTGTGCATAGCAGTGAACACACTTCAGATTGCAGCGTCGGGTGACGTTCCAGACCACCACCGGTCGCTTGTCCTTGGAAAACTGGAGAAGATGCGAGGGCAACTTGGCCGAAGAGCGCTCGTAGCGCAGCGCGTCTGAAGGCTCCACTGTCCCGCAGTAAAGCTTGGATATTCCGATCATCGCATTAGGTCCTTTCGAATTGAGTGCCCGAAACCTGGCGCAATTCGTTTTTGATCAGGGTGTTGAGATATTCTTCGGGGGCAAGCAGGGCCTGTTTGGGTATAAAAAAACGGTTTTTTCCCGATTTTTCCTGAACCAGCTTGAGACCCAATTCGAAGTCGGCGGAGAGTTTCCGGCCTAATTCATCCGGCGTGATGGCGGCGGTTAAAAACTGCCCGATCACGAAGTCGATGGCCTCTTCTTCGAGAACGATGTTGATATCATGACGTTTGAAAAAATTCAGCTCGATATTTTTGGTTTCATCGATAAGGGTCTTGATTTTGCGAAGCACGCCGCCCACATCCTGAAGTCGGCCGGCGTAGTGGGCGGCGGCCAGCGCGATGCGGGATTCGGTGAGGGTCAGGTTGTGCTTGTCGGTCAGGGTGCGGCTGTTGGTGCGGATATAGTCTTGGACGTAGGCGATTTCAGCTTGGGCGATACGCTCGAAATCAACCGCGCGTTCCGGGTCCCGGGGGGATGCCAGCCATCGCGCCAGGACCGCATCCGGGGTTTTGATAACGGCCTCAGTCACCGGGAACTGCTGAATGTCCGTTGACGGCAGGCGTCTTTCAAACAGCAGCAGCGCCTGCTCGACCGCACTGACCAGCCCTCTGGCGCCGGTGTGTTCTTCGAAAGCCCGACCGGCCAGCAACCGGAGGGCTTCGTCGCTGAACTTGATGGCGATTCCGTATGCGGCAAAATCCAGTTTTTTGCCGAGGACGATGGGGTTGTTGGGGCTTTTGAGGATGGCAAAAAGGTCTTCGTGGTTCAGAGTTTCGAAAACGGCACGCACGGGCAGCCTGCCGACGAATTCGGATTCGAATCCGAACTGGATCAGGTCCTCGGATTTCAGGTGCCGCAACAGGCGGGTGTCGTGCGTCGGTTTGGTCACACTCGCCCCGAACCCGATGCTCTGCTCGGAAACCCGCTTTTGAATGATCTCGATCAGTTCCGAAAATGCGCCGCTGACAATGAACAGAATGTGGCGGGTATTGACGGTCGCTTTTTCCCGTTTGCCGGTTTTGCGAAAGCGCTCGATCTCCTGAATCATGGAGATCGGGTCGTGGGGCACTTTGAGATCCACATCGGTTTCTTCAAGCGGTTTCAGGAGTGCGCGCTGGACCCCCGTGCGGGAAACGTCGGCGCCGATCGCGTTCCGGCTGGAGGCGATTTTATCGATTTCATCGATATAGATGATGCCGAACTGGGCCCGTTCGATGTCACCATCGGCTTCGCGCACCAGATCGCGCACCAGGTCTTCGACGTCACCGCCGACATAGCCGGTTTCACTGAATTTGGTGGCATCCCCCTTGACCATGGGCACCCCGATTTTTTTGGCAATCAAGCGGATCATGTAGGTCTTGCCAACCCCCGTGGGGCCGAGCATCAGGACGTTGTTCTTGATGCTGCCGACCATGTCGCCAAATTCATCCGGAGAGCCTGCCATGTGTTTGATGCGGTTGAAATGAGTGCAGATCTTGGTCGCCAGTACGGTTTTGGCCAGATCCTGCTTGACGATGTATTGGTCGAGAAAGGCGACCAGATCCTCGGGTTTGAGATCGAAATCGACGGGCGAGGGCTGGGCGGTTATCCCGGCGGAATCGGCTTCTAAATTCTGGGGCGCCGCCACAGGGGAAACGATCCGAACGCTGTCACCAAATTTTTTGGACAGCAGTTGGGCCATCTCTTGCTCGATTTCTTTGGGCGTGATGGCTTTTTCATCTGAAGTATTCATAGTTTAAGATAATAATCATACCCATTTTGAAATTCAAGGCGGTCGCGGCGTCCGACAAGCAGGCTCGGTCTTGCGGAGCTGCGCTTGCAGCCGCTGACCCGGTGCCTAAAGCGCCGCCGGTGACACTTTGCGGCAACGCGTGGTCACTCGGTGTCAGTTTGTGGGCCCGCTGGGACCGCCCGCCGCGATTACCGGCCTGAAAACAAAGTAGACAGTAAAGCATCGGTCAGGTGGAGTGGATATTGCATGAGTATTCGCTCTGTCGTTAACTCTGCAACGGACCCGGCCATCCCTATTCGCCTGTCGGCGGCAGTGGCGTGGCTGAAAGGCAGCCGCCCCTGACGGGGGCGGCTGCCACCAGCGGGATAAAAAAGTGCAAGAGGTGAACATGACGGTTGAAACCGATCCCCACGTCGCGGAAGAGCTCTACACCCGTTACCGCAAGCTGGCAACCCTTCATCGGGAAACCCGGATAAAAAACGAGCGATTGAAAGGCCACCGTGAGTTTATTTCCACTGAGCGCTTTTCGCACCTGTTGACCGAAAATGAAAAAGTGCTGGCAGAGCTTGCCGCCCGCCTGGCACCGCTAACGGCGCGGATAGAGGCGGGTTTAGGCAGCAGGAAGCGGGAAGCGCGGTCGATCGAAGCGGAGTTGGCCCCGGTGGAGGAGAAAATTCAGGAGGCCCGCATACTCTATAAAATCGACCTGATTTCCTGGCGCCAGCTGCGCACCGAGATCAAAAGGGTCAAGCACCAAAGAAATCGACTTTTTAAAACCTTGCAAGCCAAACGACGGGAAATCCGACAGGTTCAGACGCTGCTGGATCTGCGCGACCCGGAGAATGGCAAGCGGGCGCCTAAAAACGCGACCCCCGTGTGGCGCCCCTGGCGCAAGGCCGCTCCCATCACTTCCGCCGGCGGGCAGCTGCAGGAGCTCCGGGCCGAAGCGCGTGCCCTGCGGGGTGTTCTGGAGAGTCTGCGCAGCAAGAAAAAACAGGCTGCTGAACGGGCCGTGCCCACCCGCCGGGAGGCGGCCACCGTCGAAAAACTCCTGGCAGCGGTTCAAAACGGCGATACGCGCGCCCTGATGACGATGTTCCCGGCCAACGCCGGTGTCACGGTGTGTGTGCGCGAGCCTTGAAACCAGTTGGATTGTCAAGCGGTGGCGGGTATCTTCAAACGACAGCGCAGGCCTGAAGCATACCGGCTGGATGGGTGGCGAAGGGCGGAGTGGGAAAAAACCAAAGAAGGGACGGGATCTCTCTCCGGCCCTTCTTTGGTTTTTTATCTGGTGCGCCCGGCAGGATTCGAACCTGCGATCTCCAGCTCCGGAGGCTGACGCCCTATCCCCTGGGCTACGGGCGCATGCTGGCGTGGGTCAGGGAAGCGTGCGGCGGAGGCCGCACAAGGTGGAGTGTATTTAATGGATACGCAGGTGGAAGTCAACCCTGAAAGCAAACCGGTTTTCGGGTGGTATTCGCTCGCCTGGGGGGCGGCCCCCGGCTTGCGCTGCTGGCGAGGGGCGGCGGCAAGCCTGCAGCGAGGGCCTGGTTAGCGCCCCAAGCCCATGTGTTCGAGTGCCGATTTGGCATCCCCGACCATGTAAAGCGATCCGCCCACGCATATCACCTCATCGGGTGCGGCGCTCTCCAGCGCATAGCGCAACGCGGAGGCCACGTCCGGCTTGAGGGTGATATCATCGATCAGGTCTCGGGCGGCATCGTATAATTTTTCAGGGGCCAGCGCCCGCTCGATTTGTGGGCGCGTCAACACCACCCGGTCGCAGACCGGCAGGAGGCTCTTGAGCATCGCCCGGTAGGGTTTGTCGCTGAGGATTCCCACGACCAGGGTGATCTTGCGGTTCGAGAGGGTGTGGGTCAGGTAGGCGGCCAGGTTTTTGGCGGCGATGCGGTTGTGGGCGCCGTCAAGGATGACCATGGGGTCGGTGGCCACGACTTCCAAACGGCCGGGCCAGACTCTTTGGGCAAAGCCTTCCCGGATGGCATTCAGAGAAATGTCGATCCGCGCGCTTTGATTGAGAAGCTCGCAGGCCGCCAGCACAATCCCGGCGTTGTCTACCTGGTAGCTGCCCGGCAACCCGGTGCGCATGTCGCGCCAGACGTTTTCAATCCCGAAATAGGTAAATGTTCCGCTGGCCCCCCGGCGGACACGGAAATCTTTTCCCAGTCGGAAGAGCGGCGCGTTGCGCTCGCGCGCAATGGTCTCCAGGACCTTGACGGCCGGTGCCTGTCTGACCCCGGTAACAATCGGGGTCGCCGGCTTGATGATGCCGCCTTTTTCGGCGGCAATCTTGGCCAGGGTTTTGCCGAGATACATCTCATGCTCGATGGAGACGTTGGAGATGATGGACAGGGCCGGTGCGATGATGTTGGTGGCATCGAGGCGGCCGCCCATGCCGGTTTCGATCACCGCCCAGTCCACCCCTCTTTGGCGAAAGGCGTGAAACGCCATGGCGGTGGTGTACTCAAAAAAGGTGGGATCGCGTTCGCCGGGGTTGGCCGTCTTTACCGCCGCGTATGACGCAGCCACCTCCTCGTCGGAAATCTGCTCGCCGTTGATGCAGATCCGTTCGTTGAAGCGCACCAGGTGGGGGGAGGTGTAAAGGCCCGCGCGCAAACCGGCCGCTTTGAGAATCGCCGCCAGGGCGGAGGCAATCGATCCTTTGCCGTTGGTGCCGGCGACGTGAATGGCGGCAAAGCTCTCCTGCGGATTTTGCATTGCCTGGAGGATGCGGCGAATCGTGTCAAGACCCAGCTTGATGCCAAAGCGCCGCAAACCGTACATCTCTTGCAGGCAGTCGGTGTAGGTGTCGTGGATTCCCATCTTCAAAAAAAACCCGGCAAGACGGACATGCCTGCCGGGTGCTTTCATTTCACTGGTTGCGATCGGACTTATCGACGGAATCGTTTTCTGGAGGCTGCAATCCGCTGCCGGCGCACGGCTTCACGCTCTTTGCGCCGCCGATACTCACTCGGTTTCTCATAGCTTTTTTTGAGCTTCAGCCGCTTGAAAAGGCCGTCGTTCTGGATTTTCTTCTTCAAAATGCGCATCGCTTTTTCGAGGTCGTTGTCCAAGACCTTGACTGTGATTTCCTTCAACCCTTATCGCCCCTTTCTATCCACCGGGCAGTCGATCGCTGGGGATGCCGCTTCGGTGGTTATTTTATTTCTTCGAAATTTATAAATGAGCTTCTATACTGAAATTCAAAGACTTTGGCAAGTGAAAAAAGTGAGGCTGGAACACCGGACGCTTCGGGGCTGCGGGCTAATTGCCTTGACACAATTGTGAGATTACGCCATAAGAAAAAAGTCGGCAAAAGCGCGAATCTACTATCTTCGTCAGGTCTTTAGGTCAATCGGAAAAGGAGGGATGAAAATGCGTCTGATTTTGTTGGGCGGCCCCGGTGCCGGAAAGGGAACCCAGGCCAATTATATCAAGGATCATTACCAGATTCCGCAGATTTCCACCGGTGATATGCTGCGGGCGGCTGTCAAGGCGGGCACCGAGCTGGGCAAAAAGGCCAAGGCCGTGATGGATGCCGGTGGGCTCGTTCCCGATGACGTGATAATCGGGCTGGTGAAGGAGCGGATCAAAGAATCCGATTGCCAGAAAGGATTCCTCTTCGACGGCTTTCCCCGGACCATCCCCCAGGCGGATGCGATGAAGGCGGCCGGTGTCGCCATCGACGCGGTGGTGGATATCGACGTGCCGGATGCGGAAATCATCCGGCGAATGAGCGGGCGGCGGGTCCATCTGGCCAGCGGCCGGACCTACCATCTCGTTTTCAATCCGCCGAAAGCGGAGGGCAAGGACGATATCACCGGTGAGCCTCTGATCCAGCGGGATGACGACAAAGAGGAAACCGTGCGCAAGCGCCTGGAGGTCTATCACGCCCAGACCGAACCGTTGATCGGTTACTACCGCAATTGGAAAGCCACCGGGGATAAGGCCGCCCCCAAATACATCAAGATCGAAGGCGTTGGCAAGGTTGATGCCATCCGTGACGCCATTTTTTCCGCTCTGGATAAGCTATAATAATTTTTCCCGGCTTTTTCGGCTTCAAGGGCCCTTTCCGCCTTCAGGTGGCAAGGGCCTTCCCCCTGGTTTCTTCCGGCAGGCGCTCCAGAAAAGCCTTTGCGGCAGCAATGGCCTCTTCCCTGGTTTGAATCTCGCCCGAGAGCTGCTCCTCCGCAACGAAATCCAATACCGCTTTGAAAACCGGTGAGGGCGACAACTGCAACACCGCGATCAGGTCGTGCCCGTTGATCAGGGGGCGGGCGGCCGTGCGGGGGGTGTAGGTTGCCGCAAAGGTCTCCAACTGGCTGAAAATAAATCCTGTAAAGGCCTCGTTGGCATCGCTCCCACATTCTTTGGCACGCGTGTCGGCGAGGGCGTGCAGCAGCAGGGGCGGTGTCAGTTCGGCGCAGTGCATGAAAAATCGGGTTTGGGCTTTGGGTGAAAGCCGCTCTCGGGCCCACTCTTTAAAAAGGTGCAGGGGGCGCAGGTGGTTACCGATGATGAAGTTGATAAAGGCCCGCTCGCGGGCCGAGAGCCGGAGGCGTTCGGCAATTCGGGCCGCCATGGCTGCACCGGTTTTTTCATGGCCGTAGAAATGAATCCCGCCCGTGGGGTCGACCGATCGCGTGGCGGGCTTACCGATGTCGTGCAGCAGCAGCGCTGTTTTCAGGCGCGCCGTCACCTGGCGGCTGAGGTGCACGAATCCATCGACTGCCTGGGGCGGTTGGACCAGGATCGCCTCGAGTTCGTCGAAAGCCGCGAGGGTGTGCGTCCATGCGTCAAAGCGGTGAACTGCCGGGTTCTGTCGGCAGGCCTGCAGCGCCTGGAGTTCGGGAAAAAGATGAAACAGAAGGCCGGATGCCGCCATGTCCTTGAGATAGGGGTGGCTTCGGGGCGATTGAAACGTCTTGAATAATTCTTCGCGGATGCGTTCAGCCGCGGCATCCGTTATCAGCCCGGCCTGCCGGGCGATCAGTCGGGCGGTGAGCGCATCGATCTTGAAGTTCAGGTTCGCTGCGCAGCGATAGGCCCGCAGCAGCCGGATGGGGTCGCGGCGGAAAGCACTGGGGTGCACCATCCGGATGGTCTGGGTCCGGAGATCCTGCTGCCCGCCGTGCAAATCGATCAGGGTTCGGGTCCGGAGCGCGATCGCCATGGCATTGATGGTAAAGTCGCGACGACCGAGATCCTCCTCAAGGCTCTGCCCGGCGAGCGGGGTGATATCAAAGATCCTGCCGTCGGCCACCACCCGATACACCGTTTTGCCGGGGGAGCCCATTGTCACCAGGCGCCCTCCCGCGCCCTCGGCCAATCGGGCCGCAAAGTGGCGGGCATCCCGGGCAACGGCGATGTCAATGTCCAGGGGGGCTCGGCCGATAAAGATATCACGGACGGTGCCGCCGACAAGATAGGCGCCCGCGGTGTCTGGCAGCAAGTCCAAAATAGCTGAAAGCGGCATCTCCGGGGGGCCCTTTCCATCGGCAGGTCAGGCCAGGCCAAGGGGCGGCTGACGCGGGCGCGGATACACGAGAACATAAAATTTTTCTATCATGAGCGGTCATGGAATGCAATTCGGACGGAGGGATACCGGCGGGCATTGAGGGCATGGACGTTTTTGTTCTCACTTTTTTCTGTCTTTCATGAGAATTCAAAAAAACGAATTCCGGTCGAAAAGCGCTTGACATCAAAAATAACCCGTTATATCTTTTCCGCAATTACTAAGCCCGCCTGATGGAATTAACTATCCTACTGCATTCACCAGAAAAAGCCGCTGTGTTCTCAGCCTTTCAATGTTGACCGCCAAGAAAAAAATCGGTCCGTTCAACAGGCCTACAGCGTGGACACAACTCCTTGAATATTAGGTGTTCTTGCTTATCTCCAGAAAACCAGGCGGGTCTGGGTCGTCCCGCATGTCATCCCGGAATCTGATACCGCTAGACCGGCGGTCGCTTTGCGAGATTCCCGAGAATCCACCGTTCTCACGGGGGGCTTGGTCTGTAGTCCAAGGACGCCGCAAAAACCGTTTCACAAGACGGCGCCGGATGTGGGTTTGCCTGCACGACAGATCCGGGGTGCATCTCCGGATCTGTGACGCCGGCGATGACGCAGCACACGGGCCAAAAGAGGAGCGGGCCGTCTCTTAAATCTTATGCCCCAGGACCCTAACCCGTTGTCTATCAGGATACTATCTATCGGAGTATTACGTTCATGAACATCGTCGATTTGAAAGACAAAAAAATCAGCGAACTCACCCAGATGGCCAAACGTTTTCATATTGACGGGGCCGCAGGCATGCGCAAGCAGGAGCTTATTTTTTCGCTCCTGCAGGCCCA
>JAWOJK010000260.1:0-4016 GCA_046481705.1 Desulfobacterales bacterium
CCGTTTGCCGTTACCCTGGTGACCAACGCGAACCCTGAGAGCGCCGCGGTGGTCGCCCGCCGGCAGGCGCCCTTCTCCAGGGAGCCGTCCCCGGACGCGCCGCTGGGCCTGGCCTGGCCGGCGGGGGTGATTTCGCTCTCCCACGTGGCCCTGCCCATCCCGTTGGACGATCCGCTTTACGGCCAGCGCCCGCCCGACAACGAGGACGTGCTTTTTCTCGGGCAGATGGCCATTCAGGGCGAGCGGGGGTTGCTGATCCTGCCTTCCGACTGGCTGCTGCGCCTGCGGCACAACCCGTTTTACGCCTACCTGGAAGAGCGCGTGCTGGGGTGGCTGGTCAGCACCGGTGAGCATTAAACCAACGGCACGGGACGGCCCGCCCGCCGAAAGACAAGCCCCGGCCTTGCACATATTCGGATCCATCATTAGAATGCTTCATCCCGCTATTAAAGTGAGGTGCGTGCCAATACCGCTTTTCAGAAGATGAGCGGCTTTACATGCTGCGGGAAACCCGGCGCTTTAGCGGCCGTTTGTTCGGCGTGAAGCCCGTAGTTATCCCAGAATTGGACCTAACCAAAGGAGGATGTCATGGCGCAACTGGTGGTGATCGAATTTCCCGACGAGGCCACCGCATTTGAAATGCGGGCGGAACTGGCCAAGATGCAGAAAGAGTACCTGATCAAAATGGACGACGTGGTGGTGGTCACCAAGAACGAGAAGGGCAAGGTCAAGCTGCATCAGGCCGTCAACCTGACCCTGACCGGCGCCGCGGGCGGCAGCTTCTGGGGCATGCTGATCGGCCTGATCTTTCTCAACCCGCTGCTGGGGGCCGCGGTGGGCGCCGGCGCCGGCGCCATCAGCGGCAAGCTGACCGACATCGGCATCAGCGACACGTTCATGAAGGAGTTCAGCGAGGCCTTCACACCCGGGTCCTCGGCCCTTTTCCTGCTCTTCCGCGACGCCACCCAGGACAAGGTCCTGGACCGCCTGCAGAGCTTCCAGGGCAAGGGCAAGGTCCTCAAGACCTCCCTCAGCACGGACGACGAGGAGATGCTGCGCAAGGTGATCGAAGGTTGAATCGCACGGCTAAACCCCAGCCCCATCTGAATGAGGAACCGTATGAAGCCCGAAATAACGACTGACAGCCTGCTGCCAAAGCAAACCGATCGTGTCGCCAGAGCATTCTTGCGCTACGGCCAAGGTGGTTTCTGGTCGCTGGTCCTGATGGGCGCGATCCCTGTCATCATCATGCTCTACACCTTCATTTTCTCGGACAGGCCTTCCGGCACCAACCGCTCCGGGCTGCCCTTCGTGCACTTCTTTTCCACCATGGGTTTGGCGCTCCTGGTCTTTATCACCTATTGGTTTTACCGCTACATCCAGATTGGCAAGCGCCTGCAGGCGCCAGGGGCGGAGCTCAACGAAACCTCCCTGCGCCGAAGCGTGGGGACGGGACTCGCGGCGACCAGCCTGGCGCTGGTCTTCTCCTTCCTGGTGATGCTGTTTGAGGTGGGAACCCTGCTCTTCTACTTTTTGTCGGCACCCCAGGCGGGGTTGCCCACCTTCCAGACCACAGTGGACGGGTTCGCCAGCTGGGTGTCGGCGGTGGACATGATCAACCTGCTGTCCATGGTCATGACCCTCGGGGGTGAGATATTCGCCATCATCTTCGGCCTGCTGCTGCTCTACCGGATTCCGAACACGATTCCGGAATGCGAAGCCCCCCTTGAGACACAGCCCTAAGCACTGCAAGGGAAGGTGCAACGGCCCCTTGCCCTTATCCCCCGCCGGGGACCTACCGCCTGTGGGTCATCCGGAGCCTCTACCGGGGAGTGCGATCAAGGCTCCTCCAAAAAGCGACACCCGAGAGCCAACCGAACGGGTGTGCCGCATGGCATCGGTCGAAAAATTCTCACGCGCCACCCCGACCACCATGGTGGTCGGGTCCATGGGCGGGGCGGGGACTTTCTCGTTGCCGGCCCGTTTCGGGGTCATCGTCGCCTGGCTGGTGGCCGGCGGCGGCATGCTGGTGACGGTCTTCGTCTTCATCGGGATCGAGGGCGCCAGCGTCTATTCGCGCTATGCCAGGCGCCGCGAGGACGTCGGCAGGGAAACGGTGACGGGGGTTCATCGGGGTCCTCTGCCTGCTGGTGCTGGTGACCCTGCTGCCCTTCGGGGTGCTGCAGCGACCCGAGCTGGCCGGGCTGCGACAGCCGTCCATGGCGGCCACCCTGGCGGCGGTGGTCGGCCCCTGGGGGCTCAAGTTCGTCAGCGCCGGGCTGATCGTCTCGGTCCTGGGGGCCTACCTGGCCTGGTCGCTGCTGGCCGCCGAGGTCCTTTATTCCGCTTCGAAATACGGTCTGATGCCCGGGTGGCTGGGTCATGAAAACCAGCACCAGGTGCCCTCCGTGGCCCTACGGGCCACCAACATCCTGGTCCAGGTCTTCCTGATCCTGACCATGTTCGCCCGCTGCGCCTTCGACCTGACGCTGGAGATGACCAGCGACCCCGAGCAACAACGACTATTTGCTCTTCGACGACCTGCGCTGGGTGCAGACCGCCAAACGCGACCACTTCGACTTCATGACCAAGATGCGCGAACGGGGGATCGCGGTGGTGGAGATGCACAACCTCCTGGCCGAGACGGTGGCTATCCCCGAGGCCGGGGCCTGGATCCTGGACCGCAAGATCAAACCCGCCAATGTCGGCCTGAGGCTGATCGCGGACACCCGGGCCTACCTGGAGAGCCTGGAGCCGCGGGCCCTGGCCGAGTTTCTGATCGGCGGGCTCGCGGTGGTCGACACCCCCAGGGAGTTCGCCACCTCGGAGTACCTGATTAAAAAATCCCCCTTGACATCTACATCGGGTATAATTAAGTGATTGAGCTAGTATACCTTTTTGGTATGGTTTCCTCTCTTACGTCCACCAAGTTCCTAAGTTCTATCGTTTTTCAAAACGGTTCCGTGAAAGGAGGCTGGCATGTTCACCGACATCGAGGTAGACGAGGCCGCTGCACAGTCGGCCATTTCCACCGGCCATCTGCCGGCGGAACAGGAAGTGGGAACCCTGATTGAAGAAGCCTACCAGCGCTACAAAGCCCTGGATGAAGGCAAGGTTGCGGACTACATACCCGCCCTGGGCCGCACGCCGCGGGGACTTTTCGGCGTGTGCGTGGTCGGCATCAACGGCCGTGTCTTCGCCGTCGGGGATACGGCGCACGAATTTTCGATCCAGAGCGTGTCGAAGCCGTTTGTATTCGCCCTCGTCTCCCAGGCGATCGGCTGCGAGGAGGCACGCCGCAAGATCGGCGTCAACAGCACGGGACTGCCCTTCAACTCGGTGATGGCCATAGAGTTGAATGCGGACCGCACGATGAACCCGATGGTGAACGCCGGGGCGATCGCCACCACCAGCCTCGTGCCGGGCGAGACGGCCGAAGCCAAATGGCGGTATATCCAGGAGGGGTTGTCCCGTTTTGCCGGTCGCACGCTCGCCATCGACCAAGAGGTGTACGAGTCGGAGGCAGCCACCAACCAGCGGAACCGCGGCATCGCCAAGCTGCTGGAGGGCTATGGCCGGCTCTATTTCGACGCGCTGGAGTCGACCGATGTCTACACCAAGCAGTGTTCCCTGAACGTGACGGTCAAGGACCTGGCGGTGATGGGCGCCACCCTGGCTGACGGCGGGGCCAATCCGCTGACCAAGGAGCGCGTGGTCGACGGCGCCGTCGCCAAGCGGGTGCTTGCGATGCTGGCGACCGCCGGGCTCTACGAGCGCTCCGGCGACTGGCTCTATGAGATCGGGCTGCCCGGAAAGAGCGGGGTCAGCGGCGGCATCGTCACCGTGTCGCCGGGCAAAGGCGGCCTGGGCACCTTCTCCCCGCTGCTGGACGGCGCCGGGAACAGCATCAAGGGTCAGCGCGTCACCAAATACCTGTCGGAACGGTTGGGACTCAATCTCTTCGCCTCGAAGCCCGCCGTTTGATCCCCCCGGCCGGAACCCGGACCCCTCGGTGC
>JAWOJK010000278.1:0-4421 GCA_046481705.1 Desulfobacterales bacterium
ACCCGCGCGCCGAGCACGATGCCGGCCGAATCGGCGTTGCCCAGATAGGCCAGCTGCTTGGCCAGCATGTTGCCGGCCTCCAGGTCGGGCACCAGCAGGATGTCCGCCTCGCCGGCCACCGGCGAATGGATGCCTTTGATCAGGGCGGCTTCCTTGCTGACGGCGTTGTCGAAGGCCAAGGGGCCGTCCAGCAGGGCCCCCTCGATTTGACCGCGATCCGCCATTTTACACAAGGCCGCGGCTTCCACGGTACCGGGAATCTTGGGGTTGACCGTTTCCATGGCCGAGAGAATGGCCACCTTGGGCCGCTGGATGTTCAGCGCGTGGGCCAACTGAATGGCATTTTTGAGGATATGGACCTTGTCCTCCAGGGTCGGGTAGATGTTGATGGCCGCGTCGGTGATGAACAGCGGCCGCGGATAGGTGGGCACGTCCATGGCAAACACATGGCTGATCCGCCGCTCGGTGCGCAGCCCGGTGGCCGAGGAGACCACCGCGCCCATCAGTTCGTCGGTGTGCAGGCTGCCCTTCATGAGCGCTTCCGCCTCGCCCGATCGGCACAACGCCACCGCTTTTGCCGCCGCGTCATGGCTGTGAATCGCGTCCACCACCCGATAGGGGCTGATGTCGAGCTTGAGGCTCTCGGCCAGGGCGCGGATTTTGGCTTCCGGCCCCACCAGGATCGGAACGATCAGGTTGGCCCGGGCCGAATCGATGGCGCCCTCGAGGGCTTCCTTGCTGCAGGGATGGCATACGGCGACCGGGATCGGATCCCAGTCATCGACGTAGTCGATCAGCCTTTTGAAGGCCGTTTTGCGGTACAGTTTCTGGAGAACGTAAGGCGATCCGGCAGCGGTGGGCTTTTTGGTGGGCGCCTTGACCTTGGCGACCCCGGTGATGACATCGTCATGGCGCTGATTGACCGCCCGGCAGTCGAACTCGACGCTGCCGTCGCTGGGATTCTTGGATCTGACGGTCACCGTGATGGTCAGCGTGTCGTCCAGTTCGACCGGATTGTGGAACTCGAGCTGCTGCGACTGGTAGACGGTGCCGGGACCCGGCAGGTCGTTGCCCAGCAGGCTCGAGATCAACGCCCCGCCCCACATGCTGTGGCCCACCAGCTTTTGACGCTCCAACAGCATCAACGCATATTCGTCGCTGAAATGGGTCGGGTTCATGTCACCGGACAAAACCCCGAACATATCGATATCCTGCTTGGTCAACATGCGCTCCATGTGGGCGGTGTCGCCGATCTGAATCTCGTCGAAGGTCTTGTTGGTAATCATCATTTGGAATCTCCCTTGGCGGTCGTTTCCGGGTCGGGCCCGGCGAAGAGCTTCTCCACCTCGGCAAGGCGATTTTGCCCTTCTTTCCCCAGCGGTCCGCCGGCGGTGGCGACCTTGCGCACAACTTTGAGCAGTTGACGAGCTTCGCCTTCCCGGCCCTTGAGCAGCATGGGGATGGCATCGACGGCCTGACGTTCGTCCAGGCGGAGCATGTAATACTGCTCGCGGAGGTCCTGTTTGAATTCCGCCAGGGTTTTTGCCGCACCGTGCTCCGCGCGGATGCGGCGCAGCATCTCAAACCCCCGTTCGTCGATGGCGTTTTCGGGCATGCGCACGTAGATCAGGGCGCGAATCGCGGCCTCGCGCGGCCCGCCCTGGTCCATTTTGGCGTGAAGTTCCGCGATCCGACGATTGATGAAGGCCTCATGGTCGGGGTCCTCGCCGGGGCGCTTTCTGGGCGGATCGTCCGATGCCCGCAGACCCAGCAGGGCCTGCAGCCAGGACTGGCCGTAGACGCCAAAAAACACCTGCTCCACCAGCATGTCGCGCAGGTCCCCGAAGGCCTTCAGGCCGAGGGTCATCCAGTCGGAGAAGCCCTTTTCCCACTGCACGAAGAGGTTGTCGCCTGCGACCGGCTGACGGCTCTCCCGTACTGTTTCTGCCGCCGAGGCCAGCGGCCGCATCGCCGGGTTGCGGTCCGAGAAAATCTCGTAGCTCAGCCGCAGCGGATGCATGCGGCGCAGCGCTTCGGCGCTCTGTTCGGTGGCCAGGGCGCGTATCATGGGCTGCAGCGTGCTGCGGTAAAGGCCGCGGGTGACTTCCGACATCCGGGCCACGGCCGCAAAGCAGCGCTCATCATCGGGGGTGTTGCCGCCCAGGGCGCGGATGTCCGCCAGACTGCGCCGCTCGAAACGGGAGATGTGGCCTCCAGAGACCAGCTCGGCATTTGCGGCATCTTGCGTTTTCGTCTGGAAGACGGCTTCATAGAGGCCGGGGGGCAGGCAATCGATAAGATCAATGTTTTCGGTGAACTCCTGGTGCTCCTTTTTGGCGACGCTGCCCGACACGAAGATCCCCAGGTGCCCGATGGTCTCATGCACCGCGTAGACAATCGTCTGGCCGCTGGCCAGAATGTCCTCATCGCTGGCGTACAGGTCCAGGATCCAGCCGAGGGCCTGTTGCGGCGGCGTGATGTCGTCGCCCTTGGAGCACAGACAGACGATCGGCGAGCGGATCTTTCTGAAATCCAGCCGCACGCCGTCGGCGGTCACCAGTTCGGCGCTGCTGAGCTTGTTGCCGACGAAGAGGTTGTCGACGATATACTGCATCTCCTCGCCGGTCAGGATCACGTGCCTGCCCCACCAGCGTTCGAAGCCCAGATAGCGGGGCGCCTCCTTGTCGATCTTGGCGTACAGGTTGTACTGCTTTGACCAGAGGGTGTTAGCCGGGTTGAGATTCTCGAAGTTCTGCACCAGCCAGGCGCCGTCGAAATTCCCACGCCCCAGGTCGCTCATCATGGACGTCAGCCAACTGCCTCCCAACAGGCCGCCGCTATAGCGCATGGGGTTGACGCCGCGCACACCCGCCCAGTAGGAGATCGGCGATCCGGCCACGATGATCGGCCCACAGAGCTCCGGGCGCTTGGCCGCCAGCATCATCAGCGCCCAGCCCGCCTGGCAGTTGCCGATCGCCACCGGTTTGCCCTCTGCCGCGGGCTGCAGTTCCGCGACCCGCTCCAGAAAGACCCCCCAGGCGTCGATCACGGCCTCGATGGTCTGCCCCGCTTCGGGCACCGGCGTAAACCCGATGAAATAGCAGGCGTGGCCAGCTCGCAGGGCTTCGCCGATCTCGCTGTCGGCCTTGAAGCCGCCGATGCCCGGGCCGTGGCCGGCACGCGGGTCGATGACCACGAAGGGCCGCTTGCGGTCGTCGATCACGGTCCCCTCGGGCGGGTCGATCTTGATGATGCCGTAGTTCACCGGCCGGGGCAGGGTCCGGCCGTCCAGGATCAGGTGATGGTCGAATTGCAGCACGTGGGGGACCTTCTCGGCCATGCGCTCCAGGTACTGATTGCCGCGCCGGCGCATCACGTCCCAGTAAAGCACCGTCCGCTGTCCGGCGTCGACCAGATAGCTGATCAGGTCATGGGAGCCAAGAATCGGATTGATGTGCTTTTTATCTGTCATATCAGTCTCCTCGATGGTGCGAACCGCGAAAAGCGGATTGCAATTGATTATTGAAACGCCGGCACCCGGCTCAGGCCATGATGCTGGCGCCGCCGTCCACATAGACGGTCTGGCCGGTGAGACGGCGCGCGAAAGGCGTCGCCAGAAAGGCGCAGGTGAAGCCCACATCCATGATATCCACCAGCTCGCCCACCGGCGAGCGCTCGACGGCATCGTTCAGCATGCGGTCGAAGTCCTTGAGCCCCGAGGCGGCCCGCGTCTTGAGCGGCCCCGGCGAAATCGGGTGGACACGGATCTTTTGGGGTCCAAGCTCGTGGGCCAGGTAGCGGCAGGACGCCTCCAGGGCCGCCTTGACCGGCCCCATCACGTTATAGTTGGGCACCACCTTCTGCGCCCCGTGGTAGCTCATGGCAAAGAGCGTCCCGCCGTCCTTCATCAGCGGCGCGGCCAGCAGCGCCATGCGGATAAAAGAGTGGCAGGAGACGTCCATGGCGACCGAAAAGCCGGCGGCGGAGCAGTTCAGCAGCCCGCCCTGCAGGTCCTCCTTGGGTGCAAAGGCAATGGAGTGTACGAGGATGTCCAGCCGGCCCCACTCCCGCGTGATGCGCTCGAACACGGCTTCCAGCTCACCGGGCCTGGCGACATCCATCGGCAGGAGCAGCGCCGCCTCCAGTTCCTTCGCCAGGGGCGCGACATGTGGTTTGGCTTTCTCGTTGAGGTAAGTGACCGCCAAATCGGCCCCCAACTCGCGAAACGCCCGGGCGCAGCCATAGGCAATGGAGTGTTCATTGGCAATCCCGACCACCAGCGCCTTTTGGTCTTTGAGCACCGGCCGCGGCACATCTGTTTTCATGTGAATTCTCCTATGTCGTTGCAAGCACGCGCCGGGTGTGGCGCGCGATCATCAATTCTTCGTTGGTCGGGATGACCCACACCGCGACCCGGCTGG
>JAWOJK010000341.1:0-6212 GCA_046481705.1 Desulfobacterales bacterium
ATCGCCCCGCTTGAAGGCATCGGCGCCACCCGGACCCGTATCGCCCTGACCACCTACAAGGAAACCTTTCAGATTCCGCCGGAAATCCCGGCTTAACCTTTGATAGACCGGTACAAAGTCAAAATTTGAGCTGGTGGTGAAAAAAGTCCAAGTTACGGCGCGCGAATCTCGAGGAGTGAGGCGAACTTATGGTACGCCGCAGCGACATCGAGATGCAGCGCAACTCGGAAATTGGGCTTTTTACGCCGCCATCAACCTTTGGCACCCGCCAGGAGGTACGCGCATGCCCATGTCCGCTGATTTCAAGGACCGCCTGACCCTTCGTATAGAAGAGATCGTTGCCTATTTCGGAACCCCTTTTCATATTTACGATGAGAAAGGAATTCTGGAAACCTGCCAGGCCCTCAAAAAGGCCTTTGCCGGGGCCCGCTTTTTCCAGGAGTTTTACGCCGTCAAGGCGCTACCCAACCCTTCGGTGCTCGCGCTGATCCGCCAAGCCGGTTTCGGCTTCGACTGCAGTTCGGCCACCGAGTTGATGTTGAGCCGCGAGGCGGGCGCCCGCGGCGAGGATATCATGTTCACCTCCAACAACACCACTCTCGAGGAGTTCCAGCTGGCTGCGGCCGACGGCGGCTGCCTGCTCAACCTGGATGATATCACCCTGGTCCCCAAGGTTCCGCAGATGCCCGAACTGATCTGTTTTCGCTACAACCCAGGTCCCCGTCGGGGCGGCAACGCGATTATCGGCAAGCCCGAAGAGGCCAAATATGGGGTCAGCCACGAACAGCTGGTCGGCGCCTACCGGGCGGCGCGGGATCGGGGCGCCCGGCGCTTCGGGCTCCACACGATGCTGGTTTCCAATGAACTCCAGGCGGACTATATGGTCGAAACCACTCGGATGCTGCTGCAGGAGGTCGAACGCATCAGCGCCGAGCTGGGGATCGTATTTGAATTTATCAACATCGGCGGCGGCCTCGGGATACCCTACCGGCCCGAACAGGCGCCCCTCGACCTCGCCGGGATGGGGCTTCAGATCACGGCCCTGCTGGCGGCTTTTGAAGACCAGCACGGGTATCAGCCCAGGCTCTTTCTTGAAAGCGGGCGCTACGTGACCGGGCCCCACGGTGTCCTGGTGACCACCGCCATCAATGAAAAGAACATTTACCGGCGCTACGTCGGGGTCGACGCCTGCATGTCGGCCCTGATGCGTCCGGGAATGTACGGCGCCTATCACCACATCGCGGTCGTGGGCAAACCCCAGGCGAGAAACGAGCGGGTGGTGGATGTGGTGGGCTCACTGTGCGAGAACAACGACAAGTTTGCCATCCAACGGCCACTGCCGGATATCGTCCCCGGAGATCTGCTGCTGATCCAGGACACCGGCGCTCATGGACATTCGATGGGCTTTACCTACAACGGCAAGCTGCGCCCCAAGGAACTGCTGCTGCGCAGCGACGGTGCGGTGGAACTGATCCGGCGGGCAGAAACCCCGGCGGATTACTTCGCGACACTGGTGTTCGAGCCCAGGGTGCTGGGGCCTGCCGCCGGGTGATCGCGACCGGCGCCGTGACCCTTTTTACTTTGCGATGCTGACCAGCAAGAGTATAAAATATGATCCCGATCCCGTTTGTGGTCAGGGCGGTGCTGTTCGATTTTGACGGCACCCTGACCCTGCCCGGTGCCCTGAATTTCGGTGCCTTCAAGGGTGAAATCGGCTGCCCCGCCGACATGCCGGTACTTGAATTTCTCGAGACCCTGCCGACCGGCGGACAGCGGGAGGCCGCCGCGAACGCCCTGGAGCGCTTCGAGATGGCGGCCGCAGCGCGCTCGGTGCCCAACCCCGAGGCCGAGCAGATTGTGCGTGAGCTGCGCAGCCGGGGCCTCAAGGTAGGCATCGTGACCCGCAACTGCGCCCGCTCGGTGGCCCGCGCGCTGGAGAATTTCAACGGAATCGGCGGGGGGGATTTCGATCTGATCGTTTCCCGTGATTGCCCCGTGCGCCCCAAACCCAGTGCCGACGGCATTCTGCTTGCGGCCCGGACTTTGGGGGTGGCATCCCAAGAAATCCTGATGGTGGGGGATTATGTTTTCGACGTGGAGGCCGGTCAGCAGGCTGGGGCCGTGACCGTTTTTCTGGACAACCGTGAGCATCCCGCGGCTCTCCGCCTGCAGAGTGATTTTACGATCAGCAGCCTCGGCGAACTTCGACCGATCTTGGGAATGGGACGTGTGCTGCCTTGCGGCAAGCTGCCCAACGCTCTTTTGCGGGCTTTTTTCGCCCAGCTGCCCTTTGAGGATCCCGCCATGATCGTCAAGCCGGGCGTCGGTGAGGATACGGCCGCGGTGGACGTGTCGGTGGAGGAGGTTTTGGTGCTCAAATCAGACCCGATCACCTTTGCCACCGATGCCATCGGGCAGTATGCCGTGCTGGTCAACGCCAATGACATCGCCACCTCGGGGGCCGTGCCGCGCTGGCTGCTGACCACGCTGCTGTTTCCCCGGGGGGTTACGGGCGCCGAAATCTGGCAGGTGATGAACGAACTGCGGGCCACCTGTCAGCGCTGGGGGATTACGCTCTGCGGCGGGCACACCGAAATCACCGATGCGGTCACCCGGCCGGTGGTGATCGGGATGCTGGCCGGTACCGTCGGACGCGCCGGTCTGGTGGACAAGCGCAACATGGCCTGTGGCGACCACGTGCTGATCACCAAGGGCGTTGCGGTCGAGGGCACCGCAATCATCGCCCGTGAATTCGGGCGGCGGCTGGCGGCGCTGGGGGTGTCAGGCGATGAAATCGAAGCCTGCCGGCAATTTCTGGATCGCATCAGCATCATCACGGAAGCCCGGATCGCCGCCGGCACGCCGGGGGTCAGCGCCATGCATGATGTTACCGAGGGGGGGCTGGCCGCGGCGCTCAAGGAACTGGGGGAGGCGGGTGGTCACCGCATCCGGGTGGACATGGACCGGATCCCGATATTTCCCGAAACCCGCAAGCTGACCGGTCTGTTGGGGCTCGACCCGCTGGGGCTGATCGGTTCCGGCAGTCTCTTGATCACCTGTGCCGCCGCGGCCGCCGACACACTGGCGGCGGCCATTCGCTCGGCCGGTGTCGCGGTGGCCGTTATCGGGGAGGTCCTGGCCACAGGGGAGGGCATCGAGGCGCTTTGCGGTGGGCGATCGGTCCCCTGGCCCTGTTTCGAGGTCGATGAAATAACGCGCCTTTTTTAGTCCGGTTTCGGTGCCCGCAGGCCCCTGACGAAGATATCAAAGGCCAGCTCGAAGGTGGGGCGCACAAAGTCTTTTTCGGTATTGAGGACCTTCTTGCTCTCCTCCAAGAGGATGACCCCGGAGAAAAGGGCCCAGAGGATGTCGGCCAGGGCGAAGGGATGGCGGTCGATGAAAACGCCTTCCTGGATGCCCTTCTCGAGGATTCGGGCCATGGTGCCGAGGGCTATGCGGGACAGGTCCTCGATTTCCGCCAGAAGATCCGGCGACAGGTTGCGCAGGGTGTCGCTGGACTGCAGGTGAAACATGTTGATGATCACCAGAGGGTCAAAATCGTAGACATCCAGCATGGCTTTTTTGAGACTTTCCATCCGGGCCTCCAGGCCGGTGTTGGCCTCTTTGGCGACATGCTCCAGCCGGATTAAAAGGTAGTGCAGAATCCGGATGGAAAGCGAGGCGTAAAGCTCGTCCTTGTTCTTGAAATAAAGGTACAGCGTGCCGGGGCTCAGTTCGGCTTCCTTGGCGATGTCCTCCATCGTCGCCCGGCTGAAGCCCTTGTCTGAAAACACCCGTTTGGCCGCTACGATGATCTGTTGGCGGCGTCTTTCCCGCTCCCGTTCTTTTCTTTCCTGGATGCCCATCGGTTTTTCAATACCTGAATGCTATTTATTTGAAAATTTTGGTTTATAAGTTATATTGTTGATTCGGTCAAGTGAAATCTCTAAAATGAGGGCCCACAAAGCCGCCGGAAGCGAGTGGTTTGCGGGTTGCGCAGGCGCTTTTTTTCCGTGCCGGAGAGTGGTGCACGTATGGATCAGAACACGCCGGAAACCTACCACAGCTATCTCAAGGCCCTGCTGAACATCAGTCAGGCGATCACCTCCGATCTTTACATCGAGGACATTCTCAAACTGATCGTAATGGTGACCGCACGGGTGATGAACGTCGAGATCTGCTCCCTCTGGCTGGTGGATGAAACCGCCAGCCCCCCCGTTATCCGCCTCAAGGCCACCCAGGCCATTGAACCGGCCTACGTGAAAGACCGCCGATTGGGGCTCAGCGAGGGCGTTGTCGGCTGGGTCGTGAGCCATCAGCGCCCCCTTCAGATTGAAAACGTTCTGAAAGACGAGCGCTTCAAGGAAAAAGAGATGGCCCGCCGCCTGGGACTGGTATCGATGCTGGGGGTGCCCCTGCGCGCCAACGCCGATCGGGTCTGCGGCGTACTCAACTGCTTCACCTCGCGGGCGTGCCGTTTTGCGGAGGCCGAAATCAACCTGATCACCACCGTGGCCAACCAGGCGACGGTTGCGATTCTGAACACCGAACTGATGGTCCAGACCCGGGTCATCCAGGAGGAGTTGGAAACCCGCAAGCTGACTGAGCGCGCAAAAGAGGTGCTCATGCGCCGGCGGCAGATGAGCGGACCCGAGGCCTATCGCTGGATCCAGAAGCGCAGCATGGACTCCCGCAAATCCATGCGCTGGGTGGCGGAGGCCATTCTGCTCTCCGAAGAACTCTGATGCCACGCGCCGGCTGAGCGGCAGCTTGACACGACAGCCGGCTTAAAGTAATACAGCGAAACTGACAATTTGGGAAGATGTGGTCTCGCACAATGGCGTGGGCGGCCATATCAGGAATGGGACAAAGGCGTCATTACCCCTTAAACGGGGTGACGCCTTTTTGCGTTTAAACGCCGGAACTTTACGGAGGAGATGAATGAACCTACAGCGACCGAATGCCAACGATGCCTTGCAGACCAAAAACCGTTCTCGCAGTATTGCTCCCCAGTCGGGCATCTGCAGCCGCTGTATCGATGGCTGTCGCGGTAACTGCGACCTTTTCAAGGCCACCTTCCGGGGGCGCGAACTGCTCTACCCTACCCCGTTTGGGGATATCTCACGGCATCCCCGAAGCGATGGCCTCGGCGCGCTGTTCGTTCCCCACCGTCCACGCGGCGGCACAGGCGGTGGTGATGACGATCCAGATGGGCCTGCCGGTTGCGCGGATCGAACTGCTGGACGCGCTGACGGTGCAGGCAGTGAACGCCTACTCGAAGGTGGGCCTGCCCGAGACGCCGCTACTGCTGCTGGAATTCCACGGATCGACCGCAGGTGTTGCGGAACAGGCCGAGACCTTCCGCCAGATCGCGGCGGAAACCGGGGGTACGGAATTCACCGCGACGACAACGCCCGAGGAGCGTACGCGCCTCTGGCAGGCGCGCCACGATGTCTACTGGGCAATCCTGTGGGTGCGACCCGGCGCCAAGAACGTGACGACGGATGTCTGCGTGCCGATTTCGCGCCTCGCCGACGCGGTCGAGGCGGCGCGGACCGAGGCCGAGCGGTTGGCGCTGGTGGCCCCGATCCTGGGCCATGCGGGCGACGGCAACTTCCACGTCGGCCTGATGGTGGACGAAGGCGATGCGGACGAGGTTGCGCGCGCGCATGCCTTCATCGGCTGGCTGAACGACCTGGCCCTGTCGATGGGCGGCACCTGCACGGGCGAGCATGGCATCGGCCAGGGCAAGCGGCCCTATCTGGCGAAGGAAGCGGGCGAGGGGCTGGCGGTGATGGCGGTGGTCAAGGCGGCGCTCGATCCCGCGGGCCTTCTGAACCCCGGCAAGATCCTGTGAGGACAAGATGGCGAAGACCGTGATCATCGAGGCCCATGGCGGCCCTGAGAACCTGAAGACCGTCGACCGGCCGGTGGGTGAGCCCGAACCGGGCCAGATCCGTATCCGGCACTATGCCTGCGGGCTTAACTTCATCGACACCTACCAGCGGACGGGTCTGTACCAACTGGCCCTGCCGCACGCGCTGGGGATGGAAGGCGCGGGCGTTGTCGAAGCCGTGGGTGAGGGGGTGACCCACCTCGCCCCGGGTGACCGCGCGGCCTATGCGTCGATGCCCCCCGGCGCCTGGTGCGAGGCCCGCGTGATGCCGGCCGCGCAGGTGGTGCGCCTGCCTGATGCCGTGGGCTTCGATACG
>JAWOJK010000214.1:0-8071 GCA_046481705.1 Desulfobacterales bacterium
GGCACCGGCAAGGAACTCGTCGCCCGTTACGTGCACCGGCACAGCCTGCGCGCGGAGAACGCATTCATCAAGCTCAACTGTGCGACGCTGCAGCCCAACCTGGTGGAAAGCGAGTTCTTCGGCCATGAAGAAGGCGCCTTCACCGGCGCCACCCAGCAGCGCCAGGGCCGTTTCGAACTGGCCGACGGGGGCACGATTTTTCTCGACGAGGTGAGCGAGATCCCGCTGGAGCTGCAGGCCAAGCTCTTGCGGGTGCTGCAGGAAGGCCAGTTCGAGCGGGTCGGCGGGGTGAAGACGCGCAAGGTCGATGTGCGCGTGATCGCGGCCACCAACCGCCAGCTCAACGCGGCGGTGGTCGGCGGCAAATTCCGGGCGGACCTCTTCTACCGCCTAAACGTCTACCCCATCACGGTGCCGCCGCTGCGCGCGCGCCCCGAGGACATCCCGCAGCTGGTCCACCATTTCGCCTCCCGGATCGCCGCCCGGATAGGCAAGAAAATCGAGACGATCCCCGCCGCCACGATGGAGGCCCTGATGGCCTACGATTGGCCGGGAAACGTCCGGGAACTGAGAAACGTCATCGAGCGCGCCATTATCACCAGCAGCGGTCCCGCGCTTTTCCTGCCCGAAACCCTTGAAGGCGTCTCAGCTCAAGCGGAACCGCGCGGCGAGCCGCCCCAATTTGTCTCATTGGCCGCCGTGGAGCGGCGCCACCTCTCCCGGGTGCTGAACGCCACGGGGTGGCGCATCAGCGGCGAGCGGGGGGCCGCAGCGGCCCTGGGGCTTAACCCCTCCACCCTGCGCTACCGCATCAAAAAGCTGCAGATCCGCAGGCCCTGGAAAGGCTGAGCCGCCAGGGGCCGAATGGGTGTTCAGGCTGCGTGCCGGCAGCACTCGCCATATGTGGCGCGTCAATAGCCGCATATTTCGTCAATAGTTGCGCTTCCTCGGCTCGCCCCCATTTTCCCACCCGCCTTTCTTTTGCTTTAAGTTAAATATTTACAACCACTTATTCGCAAAGCGCTTTTCCCCGGGGCACCTGGCATGGGTGCTGCTCTTCTACGTTACCACAATGCACGGGCATGCGGCGTGTGATACCCCCAGCGCCACCTGTTCGGCCCGCTTCCCTTCTTCTGATTTCGGGTCCTCATCCGTCTCACCCAGTACGCCTCTGACCCGTTGGCTGCCGGGGGCTGTCAGCGATCAGCCCACTTCATCGTGAGCAAGCAAGGCCGGTTGGGCCACAGTCGCCAAACCGTCCAGAACCCATAAGGTTTGATCTGACCGGGCGGGAAGACATATGAAAATCCGAGCCTGTGTGCCGGTCAGAATCAAACCTGTGTTCAACAACCATTCGAGCCTGCCTCGAAATTTCTGCAGGAGGTGCTGCCATGACCTTTCTAAGACCGGATCAGACCTTTTACCCATCCCCACGCATGGCCTGCAAAGCGCCGGCGGAGCGCCTGGGATATGTGGCCACGCTGAACACGGGACGCAACAATCAACCGGACGCCCTGTGCGTGGTGGACCTGGACCCGGAGTCACCGCGCTACGGCCGGGTCGTCCATAAACTCGAGATGCCCTATGCGGGCGATGAGCTGCACCATTTTGGCTGGAACGCCTGCAGCTCGGCCCTGTGCCCCTACGCCCCGCACCCCCATTTGGAGCGGCGCTACCTGATCGTCCCGGGCTTGCGCAGCTCACGGATCTACATCATCGACACCAAACCCGATCCTTGGCGGCCGAGCATCGCCAAAATCATCGCGCCGGAAGATGTCCTGAAGCGCTCGGGCTACAGCCGGCCCCACACCATCCACTGCGGCCCCGATGCCATCTACGTCAGCGCACTCGGCGCGGATAACGGCGGCGGCGGCCCCGGAGGGATCTTCATGCTCGATCATTTCAATTTCGACGTCCTCGGCCCCTGGGAAATCGACCGCGGGCCCCAACAGTTGGCCTATGACTTCTGGTGGCACATCACCGAGGACACGATGATCACAAGTGAGTGGGGGGTGCCCAGGCAATTCGAAAACGGCTTGGTGTTCGAGGACCTTTTGAACGGGCGTTACGGCCGCAACCTGCACTTCTGGGATCTGCGGCGGCGTCGGCACCTTCAGACCATCAATCTGGGAGACGAGTATCAGCTCGTCTTCGAACTGCGACCCGCCCACGAGCCTACCAAGACTTACGGCTTTGCGGGGGTCGTGATCAGCCTCAAGAATCTCAGCAGCTCGATCTGGACCTGGTACCGCGAAAAAGGCCGCTGGGCCGCCCGCAAGGTCATTGAAATCCCGGCGGAGCCTGCGGATCCGGACATGCTGCCACCGCCCCTGAAAGGGTTCGCGGCAGTCCCGCCGCTGGTCACCGACATCGACCTGTCCCTGGACGACCGCTATCTCTACGTGTCCTGCTGGGGCACCGGGGAGCTCCACCAATACGATGTCAGCGACCCCTTCAAACCCCGGCTGACGGGCAAGGTCCAAATCGGCGGCATCACGCGCCGCGCGGGGCACCCCCTCGGCCAAGGGCCGCTGCTGGGAGGGCCGCAGATGGTGGAAATCAGCCGGGACGGCCGCCGCGTCTACTTCACCAACTCGCTTTACAGCAGTGTGGACGACCAGTTCTACCCCGACCGGCTGACCGGCTGGATGGTCAAGGTGGATGCCGCGGAAGGCGGCGGGATCGCCTTTGACCCCAACTTTTTTGTGGACTTCGGAGAAACCCGCACCCACCAGGTGCGACTGGAGGGCGGAGATGCATCCACTGACTCATTCTGTTACCCATCTTGACCCCATGGCGGGCTGGGCCCTGATGATCGGGTTCGGGGCCTACCATGGCTTGAACCCCGGCATGGGCTGGCTCTTTGCGTTGGCCCTCGGGCTTCAACAGAAAAGCGAGCGGGCCATCTGGCGGTCCATGCTGCCGATAACGACCGGGCATGCCGTTTCCATCGTTCTGGTGGCCGGCCTTGTGCTGGCGGCCGGCCACTGGCTGCCCGTATCGCGGCTGCGCTACCTGACCGCCATCGTGCTGCTGGCCTTCGCGGTCTTCAAACTCTTCACCTACTACCGGCACCCCCGCTGGGTCGGGATGCGGGTCGGCATGCGCGACCTGTTCCTGTGGTCCTTTCTGATGGCGGCCGCGCACGGCGCCGGGTTGATGGTCGCCCCGACGCTGCTGGAGGTCGGTCATGCGGCTGGCGCTCAGACGGCCGTGCTTTCGGCGGGAACGGGGATGCTGCTGGCCGTTTTGCTGCACACCGCCGCCATGCTGGCCGTGATGCTGCTGGTGGCGCTTGTGGTCTACCGCAAGCTCGGGTTGAAGATCCTGCGCAGCAGCTGGGTCAATTTCGACCTCATCTGGGCCGTGGCGCTGCTCGTCGTGGGGGCGACGGCGCTCTACCATGCGGTGGCGATGGGAAGCGCCTGAGGTCCCCCCGGTTGGAGCCTCCGAGATCGGGCTCCCCCATGGAGGTGATAAGATGTTCGTCAACACCTCAATTGAATATAAAATGGCCGCGGCCGCGAAAGCCGAACGGACCCGGCTGCCTTTACGCGTCAGGGACGAGAATCAAGCCATCCGCGCCATTCTGCAGGGGACGGCGACCCACACCGGCGCGCGCTTTTTTGAATCCCTGGTCCAAAACCTGGCCCAGGCCCTGGGAACCTACAGCGCCTGGGTGACCGAATACCTTGAAGCGACGCGTCAGCTGCGCGCTCTCGCCTTCTGGGTCAACGGCCGGCTTGCGGATCGTTTTCTCGTCGATGTCGACGGGACCCCGTGTGCGGCTGTCATCGAAAGCACGGATCTGGTGCATTACCCCGAAAACGTGCTCGACCTGTATCCCCGCAATTCCATTCTGCACGATTTCAAGGCCGTCAGCTATATGGGCGCGCCGCTGCTGGACGGCAAGCGCAGCGTGCTGGGAAACCTCGCCGTATTGGACCGCCGCCCCATGCCCCGTGAGCACAACGCGCTTGCCATCTTCCAGGTTTTTGCCAACCGGGCCTCGGCCGAATTGCAGCGCGTCAAGGCTGAACGGGCGCTTAGAAAGAGCGAGCAGAAATTCCGCCGCATCGTTGAAACCACGGACCAGGGGTTTCTCCTGCTGGATCAGCGGTTCAGGATTGCCGACGTCAACGAGGCCTTCTGCCGCATGGTGGGCCATCCCCCCGCCGCCATTCTGGGCCGCTCGCCCCTTGCTTTCGCCGGCGAAGATTTCCGGCGGTTCCTGGCTGCCAACCAGGATGACCCGCTGTCCTACCGGCTGCAGGCCATCGAAGGCACCCTGCTGGCCAAATCCGGCCGGACGGTGCCGGTCCGCATCCATGGCGACGTGCTGCTGGATGACGACGGCCGCGGTATCGGTTTCATGTATTTCATCACCGACATCACCCACCAGAAACGCTCGCTGCAGTTGGCCGGGGAGGTTCAACGCAACCTGCTGCCGAAGCGCAGCCCGCGCCCTGGGGGGATCGATCTCGCCGGGCGGACCCTGAGCTGCGAGGAGATCGGGGGCGACTATTTCGACTACCTGCCCTCGCAGGGGTGCGCCGCTTCGCACCTGGACATCGTCGTCGGCGACGTCAGCGGTCACGGCGTCGAAGCGGCCCTGTTGATGGCCACGGGCCGGGCCTTGCTGCGCACGCAGGTGCGCTCGGATCCCTGCCGTCCGGTCTCCCAAGTGGTCACGGCCCTGAATCGTCAGCTGGCGGGCGACGTGTCGGACAGCGGACGGTTCATGACGCTCTTCTACCTGCGCATCGACCTGGAGGCCCGTCGTCTGCGCTGGGTCAGGGCCGGTCATCCCTTCGCCCTGTTTTTTGCACCGCAGTCCGGCACCTTTCAGGAGCTGGGCGGCCGTGGAATTGCGCTGGGCGTGGCCTCCGATTGGGCCTTCACGGAGGAAACCGGCCCACAGCCGATGGAAGGCATCCTGGCTATCGCGACCGACGGTCTCTGGGAGGCCAGGGACAAAAAACAACGGCCATACGGACAAAAGCGGTTTCAGGATGTTGTCCGCAGGCATGCCGCGTCAGGGGCTGAAGCCATCATCGACAAGGTGTATGCGGATCTGGCGGCGCATACCCTCGGTATGCTGCGGGAGGATGATATCACGCTGGTGATCGTCAAATTCGACGGGGGGGCTGACGCCGCCCTCGACTATCACATCTGACCGTCGGCCGCACTTCCCGTGCGGGTTGAGGGCCGCGGCAAGCAACAATTCCACAAGATCGCGCCCGATTTGGGTTCGCCCACAAGGCACATCCGCCGCCACCGGCCGCCTTTCCGGCGCCACCAGGAGGGAATGCCATGAAAACGCCATTGAATCGTATAGATGAATTGAGATCCCGGGTAACGGGCAGCGTGCTGCAACCCGCCGATCCGGGGTATGAGGGTGCCCGTCAAATCTGGAACGCCATGATCGACCGGCGGCCGGCGGTCATCGTGCGCTGCGCCCATGGCGGCGACATCCCGCCAACCATTGATTGGGCCCGCAGCCACGGGTTGGACATCGCCGTGCGCGGCGGCGGACACAACATCGCAGGCAGCGCGCTGTGCGACGGCGGGGTGATGATCGATCTTTCGCCCATGAAGGCCGTCCGGGTTGATTCCGACCGGCGCCGCGCCTTGGTTGAACCCGGTGCCACCCTGGGGGATTTCGACCGGGCCGCCCAGACCCACGGCCTGGCCACGCCGGTGGGTATCAATTCGACCACCGGCATTGCCGGCCTTACGCTGGGTGGCGGGTTCGGCTGGTTGACCCGCAAGTACGGTCTGACCATCGACAGCCTGGTGGCGGCGGATGTGGTCACTGCCGACGGGCGACAGCTGCGCGCCAGCGACAGCCAAAACCGGGATCTGTTCTGGGCGATCCGCGGCGGCGGCGGAAATTTCGGCATCGTCAGCCGCTTTGAATTCAAGCTCTACCCGGTGGGACCCGAGGTGTTGGCCGGCCTGATGGTCTTTCCGCTGGACCAGGCCCCGGCGCTGCTCCGGCAATACCGCCGTTTCGCGGCTTCGGCACCCGAGGAGCTGAGCGTGTGGGTCGTCCTGCGCCAGGCGCCGCCGCTGCCGTTTTTACCGCAGGCGGTGCACGGCCGTGAGGCCCTTGTGCTGGCGATCTTCTATGCCGGCGATGCGGCCGAAGGCCGGGAGCTGATTGCCCCCTTGCGCCGTTTCGGCGATGCCTGGGGCGAACACATCGGCCTGCAACCTTACACCCAGTGGCAGCAGGCTTTTGACCCACTGCTCGCCCCGGGGGCGCGCAATTACTGGAAGTCGCTCAATTTCATCGATTTACCGGACGGCCTGTGGGATGCAGTTCTGACCGCCGCCGGCCGACTGCCCAGCCCGCAGTGCGAGATTTTTGTCGGAATGATCGCAGGGGTTTCCAACCGTGTTGCAGCCGATGCCACGGCCTATTTTCATCGGGACGCAAAATTCGTGATGAACGTGCACGGCCGATGGCAGCAAGCGGCGCAGGACGCGCGCGGCATCGCCTGGGCCCGGGAGTTTTTCACGGCCGCGCAGCCTTACGCCTCCGAAGGCGGCTATGTGAATTTTTTGACCGCTGAGGAGGGTGACCGCATTCCGGCAGCCTACGGGTCGAATTACGAGCGGCTGAGAGCGATCAAGAAAATTTACGACCCTGAGAATGTGTTCCACCACAACCAGAATATCGCGCCCTAAGCGCCCCTTGATCGGAAAGCCCCGGGCTGCCGGGGGGGCGATGGTCGGCAATTCGCGCAGATGGCCGCGACACATCCCCTTGAAATGGATGTCGGCGGCGCCCCGGCTTTTTCAGGCGCTTTGGGCCACATCCCGTCAAAGCGTTGAACCCCATCCGCACCAAGAGGAGGTCTTCTATGGATGAACTTAAATTGAAAACCCTCGACGGGGGCATGACCACCGTTTCTCCCGATGCCCTGGCGGCATTGCAAAACACCCTGCGCGGTGAGGTGGTCACCGCACATAATGGATCCTATGACAGCCTGCGATCGGTCTGGAACGGATTGATCGACAAAAAGCCCGGCGCCCTGATTCGCTGTACGGGGGTCGCGGATGTCATGGCGGCGGTGAGATTTGCGCGGCGGCAGCGGTTGTCGGTGTCGGTCAGGGGCGGGGGGCACAAAGTCGCCGGCGCCTGTCTCGCGGACAATGGCTTGACCCTCGATCTCTCCCGCATGCGCCGCGTCCAGGTCGACCCGGAAAGGCGGACGGCCCTGGTTCAGGGCGGGGCGCGGCTGGGAGATCTGGACCACGAGACCCAGGCCTTTGGACTGGCCGCTCCCGTGGGGGTTGTTTCGGCCACGGGCGTGGCCGGTCTCACGCTCCACGGCGGCATCGGCTGGCTGCTGCGCAAACACGGGCTTTCCATCGACAACCTCCTGTCGGTGGAAATCGTCACGGCCGACGGTCAACTCAAAAAAGCCGACCACCATCAGAATGCCGATCTTTTCTGGGCCGTCAGAGGCGGCGGCGGCAATTTCGGGGTGGTGACGTCATTCGAGTTCCAACTTCACCCGGTCGGTCCGCAGGTCTGGATGTCCGCCCCGATCTATCCGCTGGAGCGCGCCCATGAGGTGATCCCACTTTTTCGCGATTATTTGGCGCAGGCACCCGATGAGCTCATGGCGCTGGGGGTTTTCTGGAGCGCCCCCGAAGTGCCTGAGGTCCCGCAGCGATGGCACGGCGCACCGGTGGTGATCCTGCTGAGCTGCTACACCGGACCTTTTGACCACGGCGAGGAGATCATCGCCCCGCTGCGCCGCATCGGGGACGCCGTCGCGGACCTGAGCGGGCCCATGCGCTGGACCGACATGCAGAAGTTTCTGGATGCCGACTACCCGGACGGGGCCTTCTACTACTGGAAGTCGATCTATCTGGATCGTTTGGACGACGAGGTCATCCAGGTGCTCTCCAACCACACCGCCGCACGCCCGTCGCACCTGTCTTCCATCGATGTCTGGACCCTGGGCCGTGCCATGGGGCGGGTCAAACCAAGCGAAACCCCGTTTTACAAGCGGGATGCCCCCTATCTGATCGGAATCGAAGCCAATTGGCAAAA
>JAWOJK010000251.1:0-35517 GCA_046481705.1 Desulfobacterales bacterium
GGCCGATAAGCAGCGACCATTTCATTGGAAGTGCTCCACGCCCAGCACGCTGCCCTCCAGGCGCGCTCGTTCGGCGGCGATCGATGAAAGGGATCAGTTCCTGGCCGAAAAGATCCGAACCGCCCCGGGGTGCAGGATCGTGGCGGTGGTCGGCGCCGGGCATGTGCCAGGCATCAAGGCCGTCTGGCAGACCCCCGTCGATTTGGACGCCCTGGCCGCCCTGCCCCCCAAAAACCGCCTGTCGGGCATGATCAAATGGCTGCTACCCGGCGGCATCCTGCTGCTGATGGTGGCGGGGTTTTTCCGCGGCGGCGCAGCCGCCGGCACCGACATGATCACCCTATGGGTGCTGGCCAACGGCATCCTCGCCGGCCTGGGGGCACTGATCGCGCTGGCCCACCCGCTGACGATCCTCTCCTCGATCCTGGCGGCCCCCCTGACCTCGCTGAACCCCATGATTGCCGCCGGGTGGGTTTCCGGTCTGGTGGAGGCTTTTTCGCGCAAGCCGCGGGTCCGGGATTTCGAGAACCTATCGGTGGACATCCTCTCGCTGCGCGGATTCTGGCACAACAAGGTGACCCGCATCCTGATGGTGGTGGTGTTCACCAATCTCGGCAGTTCGCTGGGCACCCTGGTGGCCATCCCGTTGATGGCCAAAGTCCTTTAGGCCCTTTCAGACCCCGATTTTCACCACGCTGCGCTGGACCGTGCGCCCGTCGGGCAGCGCGTAGGTCAGCTTCACGGTTTTCAACCGCCCCTCGGCAAACAGCTGGATGCACTCCGGATAGAGCTGCCATTCGAGCGCCAGCCCCTTTTCCCGGACGCTGTCCTCGGTGTCCTGCGGCGTGATGGCGAAGCTTTTCTGGCCGATAATGGGGCCCGTGTCTTCACCGTAGTCGATGAAATGCACCGTGCAGCCGCCCACCTTGCAGCCGTAACGAAACGTGTCGCCGTAGCCGTCCACCCCGGGAAATGCCGGCAGCAGGGCCGGGTGGATGTTCATGATGCGCGGCTCGCCGGGCACCGTGTTGACCCGGTCGATGAAGTAAGGGGTCAGGTTGCGCATGAAACCGGCCAGCACCAGCAGTTCGAAATCAAAATCGGCCATGGCCGCCAGCAGCTGGGACTCGGCAACCGCGCGGCTGCATAAAAAGCGCGCGATCCGCTCGGGATCACGGGTGTCCGAAAACAGCGACTGTTTGGCCCTGACCTCCTGCAGGTCGAAATCCACCGGCGGCAGCGGGGCTGACGCCCCCCGAAAGTCCCGGATAACCTCGCCGTAGTCCACCACGAAGGTCGGTATCCCGTGCTTTTTTGCCCGCCCCAGGCCTTTGGCCCCGGGGCTGTCGGCCCCCACAAACACCACCCGGCCGCCAACCCGGCCCCCCTCACAGGCGTCGATGATCGCCTGCAGGTTGCTGCCGCCCCCGGATATCAGCGCGCCGATGCGAAGCTTGGCCTCCATTTTTTCTCCTTTCGCCCAGCGGCAGGGCTGCCGATTGCCCCGCCGACTAATGAGGTACCAGAGCCGCCGGCCGCTGTCAATCCAAAGGCGCGAACCGCGGGGCGTGCGCGCCGCCGATCCGCATGCCGCTCGCCTCCGGCCGGGGGAACCTGGCCGGATACCTGGCGCTGACAACTTCCCGGCTGCCGCCGGTGCGCCCCCCCGAATCGAGCTCAACCAGCTTGATGGCTGGGGTTGACGGGGATTTCGCGAGGTTGACAACCACCGGGCTTGCCACTATAGTTGGCCCATCTGAAACTCCCCAGTGAAAGGAAAAAATCATGGCAGAAGGCATTCTGGAAATTCAAGATAGCAACTTCGACACTGATGTCCTGCAGTCGGACAAACCCGTCCTGGTAGATTTCTGGGCGCCCTGGTGCGGCCCGTGCCGGGCCATCGCACCGGTCATCGACGAGCTGATGGGCACATATGGCGATCGCATCAAATTCACCAAATGCAATGTCGACGACAACCCCGTCACCCCCGGCAAATTCGGCATCAAGGCCATTCCCACCCTCATATTCTTCAAGGAGGGCAACGTGGTCGAGCAAATAACCGGCATGGTTGCCAAATCAAAACTTGAGGAAACCATCAAATCCATCCTGTGACACCACCCGCATGGAAACGGTTGACTACGACCTTGTGATCATCGGCGGCGGCCCGGCCGGACTCACGGCAGCCCTCTATGCGGCCCGCGCCAGGATACGCACGGCCCTGATCGAAAAGGTGATGCCCGGCGGCCAGATGGTGACCACCGACCGGATCGAAAACTACCCGGGTTTCCCCGAGGGCATCAGCGGACCGGACCTCTCACGCCACATGGCCGACCAGGTCCAGGGTCTCGGGGTGCCCCTGATCAGCGACGCGGTGGCCGCCCTGGATCTTTCCGGACGGGTGAAAACCGTCCGGCTGATGGACCAGCGCCTGACCGCCCGGGCCGTGATCATTGCCAGCGGCGCAAGCCCTAAACGCCTCGGGGTGCCCGGCGAGGCCGAGCTATTCGGCAAAGGAATCTCTTCGTGCGCCACCTGTGACGGACCCTTCTACACCGGCAAAGTGGTCGCAGCAGTGGGCGGCGGCGACACGGCGGTCCAGGAAAGCGCCTTTCTCGCCCGGTTTGCCCGCAAGATCTACCTGATCCATCGCCGCGACCGGTTCCGCGCCGACCAGATCCTGCAGGAGCGGCTGGCCGCCTGCGGCAATGTTGAAATCCTGTGGGACACGGTGGTGACCGGTGTCAGGGGATCACAAGGGGTCGAGACCGTTTACCTGCGGCATGTCAAAACCGATGAAACCCGGGAGCTGGCGGCAGACGGTTTATTTGTCTGGGTCGGCATCGTTCCCAACGCCGCCTTTGTCGCCGGCCAGCTCCAGCAAGATCCCTGGGGCTTCATTCTGACCGACGCGCACATGGCGACCGACACGCCGGGGGTTTTTGCCGCCGGCGATGTTCGCCACACCCCGCTGCGGCAGATCACGACCGCGGTCGGTGACGGCGCCTTGGCGGCCTATTCGGCCGAACACTACCTCAACAGCGTGGCGCAATGAAAAAAATCATACTGCCTGTATTGGCACTGGCACTTCTGGTTGCGGGCTGCGCCTGGTTTCAGGTCGAAGACCAGATGTCCGCCCAGGAACTGGCCCAGGACGGCATGGACCAGTACACCAGCGGCAACTACCGCAAGGCCATCGATTCCTTTGAAAAGCTCAAGGACTATTACCCCTTCGACAAGCTGGCCATCCTGGCGGAGCTCAAGATCGCCGACGCCCATTTCAAGCTGGAGGAGTACGAAGAGGCCATCGTCGCCTATGAGGAGTTTGCCAACCTGCACCCCCTCAACGAGGCCATTCCCTACGTGATTTACCAGACCGGCCTGTGCTACTTCAACCGGGTGGACACCATCGACCGCGACCAGACCAACGCCCTCAAAGCCCTTGAAATTTTCAACCGTCTGACCCGGCAGCACCCCGAAGACCCCTACGCGTTCAAGGCCAATGAAAAGGCCAAAGAGTGTCTCAAGAGCATCGCCGGTCACGAATTCTACGTCGGTCTCTACTACTATAAGAGCAAACACTACAAAGCGGCCCTGGTCCGTTTCCGCTCGGTGCTCTCCCAATACCCCGACGTGGGGGTGCACCAGCAGGCTCTGCAGTACATCGCCCGCTGCGAAGCCGCCCTGAACGGAGAGACGTCGCGCGTGGACTAAGGGCCCCGGCCGTTTTGTCCAAAAAGTGCTTTACAAGCAAACGGTTTTGAGATAGTTAATGCCGCTTTGAAGCGTTGTAGGATTGAATGCCTGAAATTCAGAGGAGATGGGTCATGTCCAAGATGTGCGCAATATGCGGGAAAAAACCGGTGGTGGGCAGCAATGTCAGCCATGCCCATAACGTCACCAAGCGTCGCTTCAACCCGAACCTGCAGCGGGTCCGGACGATTCACAACGGCAGCATCAAGCGGATCATGGTGTGCACCAGCTGCATCAAATCCGGCCGGGTGGTCAAATCCGCCTGAGCGACTTGCGGGGGTGCCAGCGCCGGCAGCACCCCCCTGAAACACGGCGTGCTCTTCAGGAGGAAAGCCGGCCACGGCTTTCCTCGTTTTTGAGAATATCGGGGCCGCCCCTCCTGCCGCCCTATCCTTCAATCCGTTTGACACCCTGCACCAGCTTTACCCTCCGAACCGCCGCGATCACCTTTTTCAGCTGCAGCGTGTTTTCCACGGCAATCGTGAAATAGCTGTCCACCTGCTGGTTTTCACGGGTCTCGGTATTGGCGCTGAGGATATTGGCGCCGCTCTGGTTGATGTTGGACGCCAGGTCGGCCAGCAGTCCCACCCGGTCGAGGGCGCGGATCAGGAGCCGGACCGGGTAGGTTTCGACGGTTTCCTGGTTCCAATCCACCTCGATGCGTCTCTCGGGATTCATGTTCAGGGCATTCACGCAGCTGGTGCGGTGAACGGTGACGCCGTGGCCACGGGTAATGTAGCCGACGATCGGGTCACCCGGCACCGGTCGGCAGCATTTGCCAAAGCGCACCAGCATGTCGTCGATCCCCCTGACCAGCACCCCCGCTTTGTCCTTTTTCTTGCGCACCTTGCCCATCAGACGCTCGAAGATCGAGTGGTGATCCGCCTCGGCTTCGGTTTTGGGCATGAACTTGCGCACCACCTGAAGCGGCGTGATTTTGCCGTATCCCACGCTGGCAATCAGGTCCTCGACGGATTTGAACCCGAATTGCTCCACCACCGCGTCCATCTCCACCGATTTCATCAGGGTGTTGAAATTCATCCGATTTTTGCGGAAGGCCTTTTCGCACATCTCCCGGCCCAGAGAGAGGCTGCGGTCCTTTTCCTGGGTCTTGACCCACTGACGGAGCCGCGAACGGGCCTTGACCGTTTTGACGAAACTCAACCAGTCCTTGCTGGGCTGATGCCCCTTGGCGGTGAGGATCTCGATGATATCGCCGGTGTTGAGCTGGGTTTTGAGGGGCACCATACGCCCGTTGACCTTGGCGCCGACACACTGGTTGCCGACTTCGGTGTGGATCAGGTAGGCAAAGTCAATCGGCGTGGCCCCCTTGGGCAGGGACTTGATCTCCCCCTGGGGGGTGAAAATGTAGACTTCGTCTGGAAAAAGGTCGATCCGGACGTTTTCCAGAAATTCTTCGGGATCGCCGAAATCGGCCTGGTTTTCCACAAGGTTCTGGATCCAGGCGAACTGCCGGGAAATGGTCTCGTCGACCTTGCCGCCCTCTTTGTAGCTCCAGTGGGCCGCGATCCCGGATTTGGCCACCCGGTCCATCTCGTGGGTCCGGATCTGGATTTCCACGCGCTCCCCGTAAGGGCCGATCACGGTGGTATGCAGCGACTGGTACATGTTGGGTTTGGGCACCCCGATGTAGTCCTTGAACTTCTTGGCAATCGGCTTCCAGAGGGCATGGATCAGCCCCAGGGCCTCGTAGCACTGGGGGATGGTGTCGAGAATGATGCGGAAGGCGATGATGTCGTAAACCTCTTCAAAGGAGAGGTTCTGGGTGACCATCTTGTGGTAGATGCTGAAAAAATGCTTGTAGCGGCCCTGGACCTCGCATTTAAGCTGGGATTCGTCCATCTTCTGCTGGATAAAGGACTTGACCGTCTCGACATACTTTTCACGCTCCTCGCGATCCTTGTTCACCAGCGCCTGAATGTGCTGGTAATCCTCCGGCTGAAGGTACATGAAGGCGATGTCTTCCAACTCCTTCTTGATCCAGTAGATTCCGAGACGGGCGGCCAGGGGTGCGTAGATGTCCATGGTCTCCTGGGAAATCTTGGCCTTTTTCTTCTCCGAGTGATGGAACCCCAGGGTTCGCATGTTGTGCAGACGGTCGGCCAGCTTGATCAGGATCACCCGGATGTCGTCGGCCATCGCCAGGATCATCTTGCGGATGCTCTCGGCCTGGCGCGCCTGGGAACTGGCCAGCGGCAGTGCGCTGATTTTGGTGACGCCCGAGACGATGCGGCGCACCTCGGGGCCGAACATCGACTCGATCTCTTCAGGCGTGGCGTGGGTGTCCTCGACCACGTCGTGCAATAGGCCGGCGGCGATGCTGACCGGATCGAGATTCATGTCGGCCAGGATGCCGGCGACTTCCAGGGGATGGGAGAGGTAGGGCTCCCCCGACAGGCGCATCTGGCCTTCGTGCACCCTGGCCGAGAAGATGTAGGCCCGGTCAATGATGTCCAGATCCGTATCCGGACTGTAATCCGCTACCCTGTCGAGTACATCATTGATCCGAATCATGGCATGGTCTTCTCAACCGTGACACCCGGGCCTCCGGCGGCGGCTTCGCGTGCGGGCCGACCGCCGGCAGGTCGGCCAGGACGATTATCAGTAGGCTTTGGCAAAAACCACCCGCTGGGCGCTGGGCTTTCCGCAGCAGATGCAGGCCCCGGGGCCGGTTTGGTCTTCAAAGGGAATGCACCGGATCGTGACCTTGAGATCCTCCTTGACCCGGTTTTCGCAGGTTTCGGAGCCGCACCAGTGGGACATCGCGAAGCCCCCGTGGATTTCGGGTTTTTCGGCATTCTGGGGCGTAAAAAAACGGTAAAATTCCTGCTGACCGTCTATTAATATGGTATTTTCTTTTTTCAACGACAAGGCCCGCGTAAAGAGCTTTTGTTGAATTTCGTCCAATATGCCGACAATTTCAATGACAAACTGATCGCGCGGCATCGCGCTTTTTTCGCGCGCCGGCAGATCGCGGCGGCCGAAAAAGACCGCGTCGGCGGCAATGTCGCGCGGCCCGATTTCCACCCGCAGCGGGATGCCGCGCTTGATCCAGTCCCAGCCACGGGCGCCGCCCGTATCCCGATCGTCGATTTCGACCTGCACGTTGCGATTGCCGTAGCGCACCGCCCGCAGGCGGGCGGCCAGTTCAGCGGTGTAGGCCATGACCGCGGCGCGCTCCTCGGGGGTGCGCCAGATCGGCAGCAGCGCCACGTGGGAAGATGCCACCCGGGGGGGCATGACCAGACCGTCATCATCGCTGTGGGCCATGATCAGGCCGCCGATCAGGCGGGTGGAGGAGCCCCAGGAGGTGGTCCAGGCGTACTCTTCGCTTTCATCGGCGGTATGGAACTTGATTTCCGAGGCGCGGGCGAAATTCTGCCCCAGGAAATGCGAGGTCCCGGCCTGCAGTGCCTTGCGGTCCTGCATCATGGCCTCGATGCAGAGGGTGTCCACCGCCCCCGGGAAACGTTCCGAAGCGGTCTTGCGGCCGCTGACCACCGGTATCGCCAGATAGTCTTCCGCCATTCGGGCATAGACCTCCAGCATCATCCGGGTGCGCTCGATGGCCTCTGCGGCGGTGGCGTGGGCGGTGTGCCCCTCCTGCCAGAGGAATTCGCTGGTGCGCAAAAAAAGCCGGGTGCGCATTTCCCAGCGCACCACGTTGCACCACTGGTTGAGCAGCATCGGCAGGTCCCGGTGGCTCTTGATCCACCTGGAAAAAGAATCCCCGATGATGGTCTCGGAAGTCGGCCGCACGATCAGGGGTTCGGGCAACAGCCCGGCGGGCACCAGCCGGCCGTCGGGCCCCTGCTCGAGCTTGTGGTGGGTCACCACCGCGCATTCCTTGGCAAAGCCCTCGACGTGCTCGGCTTCCTTTTCCAGAAAGCTCAAGGGGATGAAAAGGGGGAAATAGGCGTTGCGGACCCCGGTCGCCTTGAACATGTCGTCCATTTCGCGCACGATGTTCTCCCACAGGGCGTAGCCCCAGGGCTTGATCACCATGCAGCCCCTCACCGGTGAGCGTTCGGCCAGATCCGAGGCCTTGATCACCTGCTGGTACCATTCCGGGTAGTCTTCGGCGCGTGTGGGCGCTATGGCCGTCTTGACCTGTTTTGGCATGCGCTTCCTTTCTTGATGAGGCAGTAAAAAGTCAAAAACCAGACAGTTTCGTAAAAGGGCCAAGTTGCGGCGCGCAAATCACGAGGAGTGAGGTGTACTTATGTACGCCGCAGCGATTTCGAGATGCAGCGCAACACGGAAATTGGGCTTTTTACGGAACTGTCTTTCTTCACGGGTCACCGGGGTCGGGCCCGGCTTTGGATTGCATATGTTCATCGACTGCTTTCAGCAGCACCCCCACCAGCTGATCCTGGGGAAATGTTTTGACCACCCGGCCCTTCTTGAAGAGAATGCCCCGGCCGTCACCGCCGGCAATCCCGATATCGGCTTCGCGGGCTTCGCCCGGGCCATTGACGGCGCAGCCCATGATGGCGATCTTCAGCGGTACCGGGTGGGTCAGCAGCGCTTTTTCGACCTCCTCGACGATTTCAAACAGGTTAATGGCACAGCGGCCGCAGGTCGGGCATGAAATGATCTCCGGTCCGTGCCGGCGGATCTCCAGGGCCTTGAGTATCTCATAGCCGACCCGGACCTCTTCCACCGGGTCGCGGGTCAGAGATACCCGCAGGGTATCCCCGATCCCCTCGGCCAGCAGCATCCCGATGCCGATGGCGGACTTGACGACGCCCGGGAAAAGCCCCCCGGCCTCGGTCACGCCGACGTGCAGCGGCAGATCGGTCTGCTGCGCCAGCAGACGGTAGGCCGAGACGGTGCGCGCCACATCCGAGGCTTTCAGGGAAACCTTGATCTCGTGAAAGTCGCAGGAACGCAGCAATTCGATATGGCGCAGGGCGCTGGTGACCATGGCCGCGGGGGTTGCACCGCCGTGGGCCTGCAGCAGGTCCTTTTCCAGGGATCCGGCATTGACCCCGATGCGGATGGGCGCGGCGTGATCCCGGGCGGCCGCCACCACGGCCCGGACCTTGCGCGCCCCGCCGATATTGCCGGGGTTGAGGCGCAGGCCGTCGGCGCCGGCCGCCAGGGCTGCAAGCGCCAAGCGGTAATCGAAATGAATGTCGGCGATCAGGGGAATGCCGATGGCCTGGCGGATGGCGCGGATGGCCGCCGCCGCCTCGGTATCGGGCACCGCCACCCGGATAATCTCGCAGCCGGCGGCCTCCAGGCGCCTGATCTGGGCAACGGTTGCGGCCACGTCCTGGGTGCGGGTATTGGTCATGGACTGCACCACCACCGGGGCGGTGCCGCCGACGGGGAGGTTGCCGACCCGGATCTGGCGCGTCGGGCGGCGCTCTGCAACGATGGTCATGACGTCAGGTGTCCCTTCTGGGGTGCGGGCGGGCAGCGACGCCCGACTGGTTTTTTCTAACAGAGACCTTAAAATTGATCAAGTAGCATGGCACTTGAGGCTTTGCAATTGTGCCGGGCTTAAAGTTGATGAAGCGGTAAAAAGCCAAAAACCAGACGGTTTCGAAAAAAGCGCCAAGTCACGGCGCGCAAATCTCGAGAAGTGAGGCGTACTTATGTACGCAGCAGCGACTTCGAGATGCGGCGCAACGCGGGAATTGGCCATTTTACGGAACTGTCAAAGTTGTCCTAATAGATGCAACACACCCCTCGCGAAAGGAAACCAGCGATGACATCCGCACCCCCTCCCAAATTCGGCCACAAACACCTCCCCGGCTCAGCGCCGGACCCGTTGATCCAGGAAGCGATTCGGCAGCATGCGCCGCAAAACGAGCTGCCCTGCGCCGTCGCATTTCAGATCGCCGCGGACCTGAAGGTCACGCCCGCAGCCGTCGGCCAAACCCTGGACCTGATGGGGTGCCGTCTGGTGAAGTGCCAGCTGGGGCTTTTCGGCTACAGCCCGCAGAAGCGGATCGTAAAGCCCCAGCCGCCGGATGCGCCCGAGGTGGCGGCGGCCATCCAGGCCGCACTGGAAAACGAGCGCCTGCCCTGCCGCGCCGCGTGGGAGATCGCCGAGCGCTTCAAACTTCGTAAAATGGTTGTCAGCGGGGCTTGTGAGGCCTTGGGGATCAAGATCAAACCCTGTCAGCTGGGCGCTTTTTAACCGGAAGGCGGGGCGCTGCATCCGCTCTAAAAAGAGGAGGACCCGATGAAAAGCATCATTCGCGCCCTGATCCTGCTGGGCGTCGCGATCACGCTTGCGGCCTGCGGCAAAACCTACCAGGCCAAACCGCTATCCTTCAAACCCCCCTCGGCCTATCCCAACGCCCTGACCGTAATGGGCGCCACGGTGGGGGCCAAAGCCTTCACCGATTCCAAGGCGGCCGAGGAGGCGTTTGGTTTCGATATCCGCGGCAGCGGCCTGCTGCCTGTCCAGGTGGTGTTCCACAACGAGAGCGGCCACCTGCTGGAAATCAACGCCGCCCAGAGCTATCTCGAGGACGACGGCGGCAACCTCTGGCCGCTGCTGGCGCGCCAAGTCGCCTACGAACGCGTCAGCAGGTTTTCCAAGACCAAGGAAGTTTTCTCCGAAGGGGCCAAGGCCGGATTTTTTGGGGCGGCGGCCGGCGCCCTGATCGGCTCGGCGGTGGGCATCGTTACCGGTCAGAACGTGCTGGAAGCGGCCGGCAAGGGGGTCGCCGTGGGCGCGGCGGCCGGCGGCACCCTTGGGGGTATCAAGGGCTATACTTCCGATGACGCGCGCCGCGAAATCACCCAGGACCTTCGCGAAAAAAGCCTGGAAAACAGGCAGATCGGCCCCAACAGCCTGGCCCACGGGTTTCTCTTTTTCCCCGGGGAGGCCCCATCGGCCCGCCAACTCTGGCTGGAACTGCTGGAGGTGGATACCGGCGCGACCCGGGTGATCAAGCTGCTGCTGGAGGACGCCGGACGGCCGTGAGCCCGGCCGGCAGGAGCCGCGGCGGCGCACCGCCGTCAACGGCCACGCGGGTTGCTCAGTCTTCGGCCTCGCCCCCGGGGTTCAGGAGGTCGATCAGGGTTACCGGCAGCTTGATGATATTTTTGAGAATACCAAACAGCCCGGCGCCGACCGCCGCAGGGGAAAGCGGAACCAGGGTGGGGTCGCGCAGATCACCGGTGGCGCGCACCGGAAACGAGATCAGGGTACCCTCCAGAACATGGCTGACCATGGGCACCCAGGCCAGGATGCGGTCGACGGTCTTCAGCGGCGCCACGATAAAGGTGAGATCCATCTGTTTGGCAATCAGATCCACGTTTCCCGCGCAGACGATTTTCATGCTGGGGGCATCCAGGACCGCCTCTTCGATCACCAGCCGGCCGCCCTCGAGCTGGACCGCGGCGTCGATCCGGCTGTAGGCAAACCCCTCACCGACCAGGTCGGGCAGTTCGCCGCGGTAGATCTCGGTGATGTTCAGCAGGGAAAAAATCTTGCTCAGCAGGTTGAAACGGTAGATCCGGCCGTCGCGGGCCTGCAGGCGGAACGGCCCCCGCAATTGCCCCCGGAGATCGGCCGCCGGGCCGGCGCCGAAAAGACTGCCCTGCAGGTCGAAGCGCCCGTCCATCAGATCCTGGCGGCCCCACAGGCAATCCAGGGCGTCCTGCAGAACGCCGTCATCCGCCGTCGCCTTCAGATCCACCCGCACGTCGCGGGGTGTCAGGGTGACGAACCCGTCGGTCCCAATCCCGCAAAGGGCCGCGTCCTGGAGCGCCACCTCCACCTGCCGGCCGTCAAAGCTTACTTCGGCGCTCACCGGCTGCCACGTGCGCCCGCCGAGGGTAAGGGCCGCCACATGAACCCCCAACCGCCCCGCCAGCATCGGCCATAACTTGGCCTTGGCCCCCTCAGCCACCGACGTCAGCCCGGGCCAGCCGGCGCTCGCGGCCGCCGACAGGAATTGGTCCGCATCGATCCGCCCGGCCGATGCCTCCAAATCCGCCAGTAGGCGCTCTTCCCGCCGGCTGACGCTTCCCTGAAGCTGAAAACGCTGCCGATTCCAGGTCAGATCCGCGGCGGCGATCTGCAGGCTCTCGCCCCGGCCTTCGAGCGCGATGGCGTGGATTATGAGGGGTCCCGCCAGCGGTCCGGGCAGCACGATGTGCTCGCCCGCCAGGCGGCCGCTGGCGCTGGCCGCCAGGGGCGCCGCGAGGGGAATCCGGGCGTTGAACTCACCGCGCAGCCAACCGCTGGGCAGGTTGTCGCCGATGATCAGTCTGTCCAGCGTGGCACGCTCCAGGTAACCCGCAAAGTCGATGCTGGCGACCCCCTCCGCCAGCCCCAGGCGCATCGTCGCAAGCCTTTCCGCATCCCGGATGCTGAACTGCTGAACCAGCTGTTTTCGCTCGTCCCGACGGACCTCCAGGTCCACGCTGGGGCCGTTTGCCAGGCTCAGGCTGCCGCTGAAGCCGATTGCGCCGGTCGCGCGCCACTCCAAAAGACCATTGGCGACCTTGAGCGGGGTGCGCACGCCGATCCCCGCCGGCACCCCCAGCTGTTCCAGCAGCCGAGCGGCCGAAACCGGGTGCAACACGCCGTCCACGGTCAGGTCGATCGCCGCAACGGGCCCGGGAAACCCCAGCAGGCTGCCTGCCGCCGTCAGCCGGGCGTCCTCGTAGGACAGGGCGGCATCGTCAAACTGCAGCCGGCCGTTTTGCGCCTGGAAGCGCCCCGTGGCAATCCCCAGCGGGGCCCCCAGCAGCTCCGCCCCGGCCGTAAAGTCCGCCAGACGGCCGGCCGCCTGGAACCGCCAGCGGTCCGGCGCAAGCAGCGGCCCCGTGAGGCTAAGCGCGGCCAGTTCGAGGCCTCCCGCCAGCGGCGCCAGCCGGCCGATAGGCTGCTGCAACGCCGCGAAACCCAGCAGCCAGGGGGAGAGTTCGGCCAGGGCCACGCGCCCTTCCAAGGACGTGATCTCCAGCGGGTAGGGCGGCCGCCGCCCCAGCCGGGCCGACAGCCCCTTGAGGGTCGTGTTCCCCATTTTCCCGCCCAGCCCAGCCACCTGGACCGCATTGGAATCAAAGAAAAAGGTTCCGCCGCTCAGGCTTACCCGGGCGGGCAACCGCTGGTAGTCGGCTTCGAGGGAAAACTCGGTGACCGCCACCGCCACCTGCATGCCCCCCGGCCGTCCTTCCAGCTTCAGGCGTCCCCGCCCCTGGCCGCTCACCGAATCCAGCCTGGCCAGCTCGGCCAGATAGACCGGGTGTCCGCCGATCTGCTGCAGGACCGGCGGCAGCTGCGCCAGATCGGCCGCCACCTGGATGTCCAGCGCAAAGGGGGCGTCAGCCGCTGGGCTCAAGCCCAGGTACAGCGCGCCGTCGCGCCCCACGGAATTCCCCAGCCGGGCCTGCAGCCCGCTGCCCGTCAGGCGCCCCTCAGCAATCAGCACCGCGCCGGCCACTTCGCTCAGGTCCAACCCCGGCTTCGGCACAAAAACGCGCCCATCGGCAAGCTGCGCCCGGGCACTGAAATTTTCCCAGCGGATCAGTTCCCTGAGGGTGTTCCCCGAGGACTCCCAATGCGCCGCGGGAACACGCCCGCCGCGCACAATGGACAGCACCTTGCGCAGCACCGGGTTGTCGCCCGCAAGACTCTGCAGCACCTGTCGGACGGCGCTGAGGTCCACCTCGCGCCCCGCCATCGCCAAGGTGACCCGCGGAGCGCCCCGCGCGAGATGCAGCCGGCCCGAGAGGACCGCCGCCGGCGCGGCCAAGCGCAGGGAGTCGAGCCCGATCTCGAGGCCCGCGTCGTTCAGGGCGACCGAGAGCCCCACGTCGTCCCCCTCGAAGGCTGCCTGCCCCGTGGGTCCCGTCAAAGAGGCCCCCAGGCGGGGGCTTTGCAGGCTGGCCCGCAGGCCGGATCCGGGGGCGGCCGCAAAAGCGGCGCTTAGATCGATGGGGGCGACCTGCAAACACGCAGCGGTTGCGGGTGCGACGGTTTGCAGGAGCAAAGAGGGGTTAAAGCCCGTGATGTCGGCATGACCGCGCAGGCCCTCTTCGCCGCTGGGGGTCTCGCCTGCAGCGACCAGGCGCTGCCACAGGCTGGAGCGGCACTGCAGCTTGAAACGGGGCCGCTCGTGGGGGGCGTCGATCTCCAGGTCAAGCTCGGTGAGCTGCAGCAGCGACCGGCCGCCCCGGCTCAGTTCCAACCGCCCGCGCACAATCGTCAGTTTGAAGGGCAGCGCGACGGCTGCGGGCGGGACCGGCCAGAAAGCCTGCAGCCCCTGCGCCTGGGGGCCGCTCTCCGGCAGCTGCAGGACAGCCTCCGGGGCCAAGAGGTGAACCGCGGCCGGCTGCAGGCTGCCGATTAAAAGGGGCGCCAGCCGCGGGTAAAGGGTCGCCTCGGGCAGTTCGCCGCGCACGACACCCGGAACCCACACCCGGCACTCGCTGACCATCACCCGCAATCGCGGAATAAAGGCCATCTCGACCCGTTCAAAACTGAGTTGGCCGCCGATGCGCGCGGAAAAATGGGCGGCCACCCGGCTTTTCAGCCACTGCTGATTCAACAGCCGGGGGCTCAGCCACAGCATCAGCGCCGCCAGCACCAGCAGCACACCGCCCATGACGGCCAGGGCTATCGCAAAGCGTTTCATCAGCTTACTCGGCGTGCACCTTGCGGTGCTGGGCGAACCAGGCCTTGATCACGGCATGCGTCAGGGTGGCCAGGGGAATGGCAAAAAAAAGCCCCCAAAATCCCCAGAGCCCGCCGAAAACCAGGATCGCGGCGATGACGGCCACCGGGTGCAGGTTGACAACCCCGGCCAGCAGCAGCGGGGCCAGCAGGTTGCCGTCCAGCATCTGGAGGATGAGATACGCCAGCAGGGCGTACGCAAAATCAGCGCCCCAGCCCCACTGGTAAAAGGCGATCACCGCCACCGGCAGGGTCATGAAGATGGCCCCGATGTATGGGATCAGAACGCTCAGGCCGGTAAAAAGCGACAGCAGCATGGCAAACCGCAGCCCCATGAAGTAAAAGGTCGCATAGCTCACCCCCCAGACGATCACGATTTCCCAGATCTTGCCGCGCACGTAGTTGGTGATCTGCTGGTTGACCACCCGCCAAACCTCGATGGCCAGCCCCCGGTGGTCGGGCAAAAATTGGGAGATCCAGTCGAGCAGCTTGGCCTTGTCGTTGAGAAAGAAGAAGACCATCACCGGCACCATGATCATGTAAACCAGGATCGAAATCAGGCCGCGCACCGAGGCCAGCGAAAGGGTCAGCAGCCGCTGGATCAGGAGGTAGAGCTCACCGCCGATGAAATCCAGGAACTGCCGGATCTGGGTTTGGGAGACGATCTCCGGGTAGCGCTCGGGCAGCAGCATCAGCAGGTCTCTGCCGTTGGCAATGATCGAGGGCAGTTCCTGCAGAAGTTGTCCGATCTGCCCCGAGAGCACCGGCAGGAGTCCCACCACCAGGATCAAGAGGGTGGCCAAGAACAGCAAGAATACCAGGAGCACGCTCACCAGCCGCGGTACCTTGATGCGCTGCAGGGCCATGGCCATGCCGTCCAGCAGGTAGGCGATCACGAGACTTACGAAAACCGGGGTCAGCATGTCCCCCAGAAACATGATGATCAGAAACCCCGCCAGCAGCAGCATTCCCAGAATAATGGACTGCGGATCTGAAAAATAGCGGTTCAGCCAATCGCGGATGAGTCGCAGCATAGGGTGAAAATCCCGCCCTCCACAGGAGGGGAAAAGGACGCGGTTTTGGAAATAGGCACCGGACCGGCGCTGGAGCGCCGCTTGAATTGTTCACGGGCCGTCGCGAATTCCGATGTCTTTTAAATATCACAGCTTGCCGGAGCGGAATATGGAGATGATCAGCCAAAGCCCGAGCACGGTGGCAATGCAGTACCCGACCACCCCCAGGATGGCGGTAAGTGAAAGGGTCTGGTAGCCCAGCAGCCGCACCTGAAATTGAACCACCGTCTGGGTGGAATTGAGGATCAGGGCCGCGGCGATGGTCGAAGCCGAAATGATCAGACCGATGACCAGCCGGTTGACGCCCCTTTCGAATTTCTGATCCAGATGGTCGAACCCGGTGTGCCGCAGCGCGAGCTCCTGCTTGCCCATGGCGGTCTGTTTGAGAATGTCATGGATCAGTTTGGGTGCGGATTTGAGGTAGCCTGCGGTGTTGCGCAGATCTTGGCCCATGTTGCGCAGAATTTTACGGGACTCGTAGCCCTTCTGCAGCAGTTGGCGGGCATAGGGCCTCATGACGGTCAGGATACTGGCATCACTGCCCAGGGTTTTTCCCAGGGCCTCGGTCTGGATCAGGGTCTTGAGCAGCAGCAACAGGTTGCGCGGCAGGCAAATGCGGTACTTGGACACCAGCTGCATTACCTGGTCGTAAACGTCCCGAACGGAGATGGTCTGCAGGGAGCGCCCGTAAAAAGGCTCGCTGATATCTTTCAGGTCCCTTCGAAAAGCGGCGAGGTCCACCCCCTCGGCAGGCAGAACCCCGGCTTTGAGCAGCGCTTCTATGATCAGGTCGTAATCCCGTTCGGCGTAGCCCAGGAACACATAGGCCACCTGGAGCATGGTCTCCTCGTCGAGATACCCCATGATGCCGAAGTCCACCAGCCCCACCCGCCCGTCGCGCATGACGATGGTGTTGCCGGGGTGGGGGTCGGCGTGAAAAAACCCGAATTCCATCAGCTGACGCGAAAGCGACCGCAATCCGATCAGGGCGATCTCCCGGGGGTCGATGCCGGCCGCACGGATGGCGGCCACCTCGTCGACCTTGACGCCTTCGACAAAGGTCATCACCAGAACCGATTGGGTGGTCAGCTCCCAGTAAACCTCGGGAACGCAGATATCCTCGACATACTGAAAATTGGCGGCAAATTTCTCGACGTTGCCGGCCTCCCGGAACATGTCGAGCTCGTTGTAAATCGTGCGTTCAAACTCCTGCACGATGTTGGTGGCCCCCAGGATGCGGCCCAGTTCGAAGTTTTTTTCGAGCTTGGCGGCAAGGGTGTGCATCAGCTGGATGTCTTCGCGGATTTTCTTGGTGACCCCCGGCCGCACGACCTTGACGGCCACCCGCGCACCGCTGAAAAGACGGGCGGCATACACCTGGGCGACCGAGGCGGCCGCAATCGATTCCGTTGAAAACTCGGCGAAAAGCGCCGCCAGCGGCTGCCGCAGCTCAGCCTCGAGGAGTTGTTTGATTTCCGCGAAGGCCACCGGGGGCACCTGATCCTGCAGTTTTTTGAACTCCTCGACATACTCCGGGGGGAAAATGTCGGCGCGGGTGCTCATCAGTTGTCCCAGCTTGATAAAACTGGGCCCCAGTTCCTCGAGGACCATGCGAATGCGCCGCGGGGCGTGAAAGCCGCTCGAGCCCAGGCTCTCCGCGTCGCTGCGGCTTTTGCGGCGGGAGGTCAGCCGGTCGGCCACAACCCCGAACCCGTGCTTCACCAACACGCGGGCGATCACGCCCAGACGTCTGAATCCTCTAAAACGGTTGACCCCCCTTGCAACTCGCATGTCCCCGTCCTGGCTCGATTGGCTTGCAAAACAGCACCTGCCGCGCCGTCCTGACGGCCCCGGCGCTCACCGGCTTCGCGGCGGCCGCCGGCCCGCAACCGCCGTCAAGACACCCGCCGCCATTTGACGAAAATTTCCTTCAGCTTTGCGGGATCGGCGATGTAGCTTTCCATGTAGCCGCAGTCGGTGCAGACATAGTTGTCCAGGGCCGCAATCGATGTCAGGCTGACGGGGATCGAATTGCTGCCGAACGGCCCGCTTTTGGGATGCACCTCGTCGCCGCAGTACACCTCTTTGGAACCGCATTTGGGGCATTTTCCGTTTTTCACTGACACACCTCCTGAGGGATTGCCGCACCGCTGGATTGGGTGGATGGCGAGGCTTTTTGCCGACAGCCATGCAGAGGGCCCTGCGATGCCATTTTTAGCCGGGGGGCGATCCGCCGTGCGCGGACCGATGCCCGAGGCGGGTCCTGGATCACATTTTCGCATGCATTCAGTGGAGTAAAGCGACCCTGTGGGCGGATGCTGATTATCGGGAAAAATCCGGAGGGAGTATGGCGGAAAGGCGGGCCGATGTCAATACGGCAGGCAGCGGCCAAAAACCCGCCCGAATCGGCCGGGAACCCCGCCCAAAAGCGGGTTCCCGGCCGCTGGCAGCGCGCGAGTGGCCGATCAATCGCAGAGTTCAAAGAGTGCCGCGGCACCCATCCCGCCGCCGATGCACATGGACTCGACGCCGTACTTGACGCCCAGGCGCTGCATGTTGGCCAGAAGCGTGGCACACAGCTTGGCGCCGGTGCATCCCAGGGGGTGCCCCAAGGCGATGGCGCCGCCGTGAATATTGACCCGCTCCATGTAGCGCTCCAGACCCAGTTCACGGATGCAGTAGAGGGCCTGGGAGGCAAAGGCCTCATTGATCTCGTAAAGACCGATGTCGGCAATACCCAATCCCGCCATTTCCAGCAGTTTGGGAATCGCGTAGCGCGGGCCGACCCCCATTTCGTCGGCGCGGCAGCCGACGGTGGTGTAGGTTTTGAGCTTGGCGATGGGCTTTAGACCCAGCGCCTTGACCTTTTGCGCGCTCATGATGACGGCCGCCGCAGCACCGTCGGTGGTCTGGGAGGAGTTGCCGGCGGTGACCGATCCGCCTGCGGCAAAGACCGGGTTGAGTTTGGCCAGCCCTTCGCGGGTGGTGGCCTCCCGGATGCCGTCGTCAAAGTCCTGGAAAAAGGTCTCGCGGCGGAAGGTGCCGTCGGCCTGGGGCACGAAGCGCGCGGCCGGCGTCGCCACGATCTCGCTGAAAAGCTTGCCGGCCTTGGCCTTGGCGGCTTTCATGTGGGAATGGTAGGCAAATTCGTCCTGGTCCTGGCGGCTGATCTTGTAACGGTTGGCCACGTTTTCAGCCGTGATACCCATGGAGCAGTAAAGATCGGCCTGTTTGCGGGTATGTTCGGGGTGAGGGCGCGGCAGGTTGCCGCCCATGGGCACGTAAGTCATGGACTCGACCCCGCCGCCGATGGTGACCTCCGACCAGCCCGCCATTACCCGCAGGGATGCCAGGGCGATGGCTTCCAGCCCCGAGGAGCAGAAGCGGTTGACGGTGGCCCCGGAAACCGTTTCGGGAAACCCGGCGATCTGGCCGGCGATCCGGCCGATGTTGAGCCCCTGCTCGGCTTCGGGAAAAGAGCAGCCGATCATGAGGTCTTCGACGTCCTTTTGTGCCAGACCGGGGGCCTTCGCCACCGCCGCATTCAGGATGAACGCCAGCAGGTCTTCAGGCCGGGTGTCCTTGAAAGCCCCTTTGGCTCTCCTGCATCCGGGAGTTCTGACGGATGAAACGATGTAGGCATCACGCATGATGATTTCCTCCTGTACTCACAAAGGGTGTGTGCGGATTAGTTTCTGAGGGGTTTGCCGGTCTTGAGCATGTGCGCCACCCGGGCCTGGGTTTTCTCCTCCCGCCAGAAATCGACAAAAGCGTCCCTTTCCAGCTTGAGGATCACCTCTTCATCCACCTCACTGTTGGTGCGCACCTCTCCGCCGCTCAGGACAAACGCGATCCGCTTGGCCAGGAAGGCATCGTAGTCGGTAACGAACTTGGCGCTCAGCAGGTTGAAGAGCTCCGCCTGGATCATGCCCTGGGCGGCTTCGCCGAGCACCCGGACCCTGCGTTTGGCCGGCGGTGCATACCCGTCGGCCACCATCTTGAGAACCTCTTTTTTGGCCTCGCCGATCAGGTAGTCACGGTTCATCACAATCCGATCCTGGGGTCCGAGGAAACCGTTGGCGCGGGCGTCGGCCGCCGAGGTGGAGACTTTGGCCATGGCGATGGACATGAACACCGGCGTAAAGAGCTTGCCCAGGTCAAAATCCGAAACGGCCTCGGGCAGGGCCTGCACGAACTTCTTCCACAGGTTCAAACAGCCGCCGCCGGCCGGCAGCAGCCCCACGCCAATTTCCACCAGCCCCATGTAGAGTTCCGCATGCGCGACGATTTTATCGGCGGCGCCCAGGCAGACCTCGCAGCCGCCGCCGAGGGTCAACCCGTAGGGCGCCGCGACCACCGGCAGGTGCGAATAGCGGGCATTCTGGATACCGTTCTGGGCCATCTGGAGAAATTCGTCGATTTCGCTGAACTTGCCTTCCTGCGCCAGAGACGCCATGTAGAAGAGGTCGCCGCCGGCGGAAAAAGCGCCGGGCACGCCGCCGGCCTGATTGCCGATCACCACGCCGACGCCGTTTTGGTCGACCCAGTCGAAGGCTTCTGCCATGAATTCCACGATCTCACGGTTGATGGCGTTCATCTTGGTGTGGTACTCGCAGCAGAAAACCCCGTCGCCGATATCGACCAGTGAGACCGATCGGCAGGATTTGACCACCTTTTCAGCCCCCTTGAGGGCCGCCAGGGACACGATGTTGGGGCTGAGCTTGAGTTCCTGGTAGCCACCGCCGTTCAAATCGTAGAAGAGGGTCCGCCCGTTTTGGGACGTGTAAAAGGACGTGTGGCCCGCCGCCAGCATCGTGCGGACAGTGGCCGGCACTGGAATGCCTTCTTTTTCCATCCTGGCCACCGACTTCTCGAGGCCGATGGCGTCCCAGGTCTCGAAGGGACCCATTTCGAAATTGTAGCCCCACTTCATGGCGTTGTCGATTTCAACGATGCTTTCGGAAATTTCGGGAATCCGGTTGGCGGCGTATATCAGGCCGTCGGCCAAGACTTTCCAGGCAAAGCGGGCGCCGCGGTCATCGCCGTAAACTACGGCTTGGATCTTCTCGGGCAGGCTCTTGGCCTTCTTGGCCGCCGCCAGGCAGGGAAAGTCAGACGGCTCGTAGGGTTCGTAGTCCAGCGTTGCGGGGTTGATCACCGTGCGGACTGTTTTCCACTCCGGCGTCAGGTCGGTCTTGTAGAACCCGGCCTTGGTTTTCTTGCCCAGCAGCTTCTTTTCGATCATGGCGTTGATGAAGGCCGGAATTTTGAAGTTGTCGCGCTGCTCATCGTCGACCACCAGCTCGTAGGTATTGTTGGCCACGTGGGCCATGGTGTCCAACCCCACCAGGTCGGTGGTTTTGAACATCGCGGTCTTGGGGCGCCCCATGGCGGGCCCGAAGAGGGCGTCGACTTCCGGGATCGTCAGGCCGTCGGCCACCATCTGCTGCATGGCCGTGACGATCCCGTGAACCCCGATGCGGTTACCCACAAAATTGGGGGTGTCCTTGGCCCAGACGATACCCTTGCCCAGGATGCGTTCGCCGAAATCGGCGATAAAGCCGAGGATTTCCGGCAGGGTGTCTTCGCCGGGGATGAGCTCCAGCAGCTTCATGTAACGTACCGGGTTGAAGAAATGGGTCCCCATGAAGTGCTGCCGGAATGCCTCTGAGCGCCCCTCGGACATGGCTTTCAGAGGGATTCCGGAGGTGTTGGAGGAGACGATCGCGGCGGGTTTGCGAACCGGATCGATGCGCTGCAGGAGGGCCTGCTTGATTTTCAGATTTTCCACCACGACCTCAACGATCCAGTCGCACTCGGCCAGCTGGTCGAAATCATCCTCGAGGTTGCCGATGCTGATCAGCTCAGCGTCCCGGGGCTGCATCAGCAGTGCCGGCCGGGCCTGCAGAATGCCGTCCAGGCCGGCCTTGACAATCCGGTTGCGGGCCGCAGGGTCGTTTTTTTCGCCATCCTTGAGATCAAAGGGCACGATGTCCAGCAGCAGGGTCTTCACCCCGGCGCTGGCCAGCAGCGCGGCGATGCCGCCACCCATGACGCCGGAGCCGATAACCGCTGCCTTCTTTATTTTTCTGATCATGATTCCCTCCTGAATATAAGAATTGGGCGCCAGTGAAGTACCGTATGAATGAATACTCATTCATTTATCAGGGCCCGGCTTGGGCTGTCAAGCAAAAAATCCAACGTACCGGATTCGGCTCCCAACGGCCTTAAGATGCTTTGCAATATTGATTTCAAGCAGTGCGCCGAGCGGTGATTACGCCCAACCGGGGCCAAAGAGACCCGCGCGAAATTTATGAATTTAAATTCATTATGGGCGCACCGACCCGCTTGAGCGCGCCGCACCCGCGGCTCTGAAGCGCTCTTTTGACTTGATCCGACCCCGCGCTTCACTTATAAGACGAAAGACAGCCTCCCGGGCCCGGGAAGCGGTTCAAATTCGCGCCCGATGGCGCCCCCCAAGGAAACCCCCATGACCGGTATCAACGACATCGTCTTGGTCCACTTTGAAGAAAAGCCGCTGAGCTTTGCGCGCGTCGAGGACATCGCGGCCGACCATAAACCCGGCTGGTATCATGTCACGCTGCTGATGCTGCAGGTACCGCTGCAGGTGGTCACCTGGATTCTGCGGGATGCCTATATCAACGGGGAGGAGTTCACCATGAACGGCAAGCGCATGCGTCTGGAGCGGGTCGAGGCGCCGCAGCCGACACGCGCACCCGCGGCTCAGCCGGCTCCCGAAGACGACCCGCCGCCGGAGGGCGCCGCCAAGGTCATCCGCCTGGCGCACAAGAAGAAAACCGACCGCTGATGTCCCGCGCCCCAAACGGCCTGCGCCCCGGGCGCACGGCCCCGCCCACCGTCATATCCGCCTCGCGTCGGACCGATATCCCCGCCTTTTACATGCCGTGGTTCATGGCGGGCATCGCCAGGGGGTATTTCACGGCTGAAAACCCCTTCAACCACCGCCTGCGCCGGGTTCCGGCCGGTGCCGAGGAGGTCCACACGATCGTTTTCTGGTCCAAGAACTTCGGGCCTTTCCTGGCCGGCGGCTACGGCCAGACACTACGCCGACTGGGCTACGGCCTGTATTTCAACTTTACGCTCAACTCAACCGACCGCCTCCTGGAACCGCGGGTGCCCCCCCTGGAGGACCGATTGGAGCAGATGGACGCCCTGGCGCAGGCCTTCGGGCCGGCGGCCGTCGCCTGGCGCTTCGACCCCATCTGTTTTTACCGCGACAACGGGGACGTGCTTCGCGACAACCTGGCGGATTTCGGCCGCATCGCCCAGCGCGCCGGCGCGCTGGGGATCACCCGCTGCATCACCAGCTTTCGCGACGACTACGCCAAAATCGCGCGGCGCACGGCGCACCTGCCGGGGATGGCCTTTTGGGACCCGCCGACCGCCCGCAAGATCGCCCTGCTGCTAGAGCTGGAAAAATCCCTGACCCCCCGCGGCATCCACCTTGAAACCTGTTGTGAATCGCAGGTCATGGCCGCGCTGCCGCCGGCCGCGCGAATTTCGCCGGCCAGCTGTATCCCGGGCGCTTTGCTGATGGGCCTTTACGGCGGACGGGTTTCCGGGCGCAAGGACGGCGGCCAGCGGGTCAAAAAGGGCTGCGGCTGCAGCCTGTCGTCGGATATCGGCGACTATCGCCGGCAGCCCTGCTTTCACAACTGCCTCTACTGCTACGCCCAGCCGAGCGCCGCCGCAGCGCCTGCAGCGACGGCCGCCCAGGGGCTTGGCAGCCCGCGGCGATCGTGCTAAATCCAGGCGGCGGTGATATCTGAAAGCCGCCCGCACCCCGGAAACCGGCAGACGACGAAAAAACACCAAACCATGCAAATTGGATCGCTGACCCTCGAAAACCCGACCGTTCTCGCCCCGCTGGCGGGCATCACCAACCTGCCGTTTCGGCTGCTGGCCCGCGCGGCCGGGTGCGCCCTGGTGTGCTCCGAGATGGTCAGCGCCAACGGGTTGGTCCACGGATCCGCCAAAACCGCCCAACTGCTGGCGAGCGTGGCAGCGGAAAAGCCGGTATCCATGCAGCTCTTCGGCTCGGATCCGGACATTACGGCCGAGGCTGCAGTCCGGGTGCAGGCCGCCGGCGCCGACGTGCTGGACATCAACTTCGGCTGCGCGGTCAAAAAAATCGTCAAAAGCGGCGCCGGGGTCGCCCTGATGCGCGAACCGCAAAAAGCCGCGGCCCTGCTGGGGGCCGTGCGCAAGGCGGTCCGGATCCCGCTGACCATCAAGATCCGGACGGGCTGGGACGCCTCCGGCGAGCAGGCCCTGCAGCTCGCCGAGATCGCGGAGGGTTGCGGGGTCGATGCCATCGCCGTTCACCCGCGCACCGCCGGCCAAGCGTTTCGCGGCTGCCCGGACTGGTCCGTGATCGCCGCCGTCAAGGCGGCGGTGGCCATCCCGGTGATCGGCAACGGCGATGTCACCAGCGCCGCGGATGCCCTCGCCATGCGTCACAAAACCGGCTGCGATGCGGTCATGATCGGCCGGGCGGCCATCGGCGCCCCCTGGCTTTTCAACCAGGTGCGGGCGGCGCTGCAGGGCCAGGCGCCGCCGCCCGTGGACCTGACGGTTCGCTTCGACGCGCTGCGCGCATACCTGCGCGCTTCGGTCCGGTTTTTCGGCGAGAAGCACGCCTGCTGCATGATGCGCAGCCGCCTGGGCTGGTTCAGCCGGGGGCTGCACCACAGCAGCGCCTTTCGGGAATCCATCAAACAGCTTGCCAGCGAGGCCCAGGCCCTCGAAAAACTGGCCGCCTACGAGGCCCTCTTGCGCCGCCGGGAGGATGAACGCCAACCATCCCCAATCGAGGCAGCCCCCTGAGGGCACCGGGAAAAATCAAGGGGTTTTTGTACCGCCGCAAAACGGCGGGCATCTGGCAGGCGCCCAGCAATAATCCCTTGATTAATGCCAGCGACAAGCGGTATGGGGGGGAACGCCAGCCCTTGCGCCCCGCCGGCGGCCGCAAGCGCACCCACGAAAGTGATATCTGTGCAAGGAGACCCGAGATGCCTGAAAATGAACTCTATGACCTGATTATTGTCGGGGGCGGCCCCGGCGGCCTTTCCGCCGGTATTTATGCCATGCGCGCGGCCCTCAAAACCGTCCTGATCGAAAGCGCCGCGCCCGGCGGCCAGGTGATCATGTCCGACGAGGTCGAGAACTACCCCGGTTTCGAGCGTATCAGCGGCGCGGAATTGTCCCAGAAATTTCTCCAGCACGCCAAAGCCTATGGCCTGGAGATCCTCTCCCAGGAGGTGACCGCGATCACGCCGGGGCTCGACGTCCACACCGTCAGCCTGGCGGACGGGCGACATCTGACCGCCCACGCGGTTATCATCGGCACCGGTGGCAGCCCCCGCAAGCTGGGGGTTGCCGGGGAGGACGCCTACTACGGCAAGGGCGTGTCCTACTGCGCGGTCTGCGACGGCTTTTTTTTCCGCAACAAGACGGTGGTGGTGGTGGGCGGCGGCGACAGCGCCGCCGAGGAATCCCTCTACCTGGCCAAGCTGGCCAAGCAGGTCTACATCGCTCATCGGCGCGACGCCCTGCGGGCCGGCATGCTACTGCAGCAGCGGGTCGAGGCCGAATGCAAAATCGAGGTCCTCTGGAACACGGTTTTGACGGAGATCAGGGCCAACCCGGAAGGCGTTTGCGCAGTCGGGCTGAAGGACACCCAAACGGGTGCCGAGCGGGAATTGACGACCGACGGGGTTTTCATCTTCATCGGGTTCAACCCCAACAACCGCCTGGTGCCCCAGGGCACCCGGATGAATATCGACGGCTACGTCGAAACCGACGACAAGTGTGCCACCAACACCCCCGGGGTTTACGTGATCGGCGATCTGCGCGCCAAATACGCCCGCCAGATCGTGGTTGCGGCCGCCGACGGCTGCACCGCCGCCCTGGCGGCCGCCCATTACGTCGAGACCAGGAAGGCCGTGGATCAAACCTGTGAACTGCCGACGGATTTGCTCAGCTGAAATAGGCCCTGCAACGGCCGGCCGCCGGCCGGGCTCATGCCCGGAGCACCGCGCTGTCGCCGAAACTGGTCTGGAAACGATCCCAGAAGCGCTCCAGAGTAAAGACGTGCTCCTGGGTGCCCAGGCATTCCACCGCGAAACTGGCGCACGTCGCCCCCATGCGGGCCGCCGCGGCCAGCGGCCGGCCGGTCACCAACCCTTTCAAAAGGCCGGCCCGGAAGGCGTCCCCCGCGCCGGTGGGATCGGCCAGCCTGACGGCAGGCACGGCCGGAATTCGAGTCTCACCCGCCGCCGTCGTCAGCAGCGCTCCCTTTTCACCGAGGGTCGTGATCAGGCCCCCGGCCCGCCGGAGAATGGCGCTGCGGTCGAAACCGGTGGGTTTCATGATCATCTCCAGCTCGTAGTCGTTTGAGATCAGCAGCGCCGCCCCGGTCATCATCTCCACCAGCTGCGCGCCGCTCAAGGCCGTGATGGTCTGCCCGGGGTCGAAAATGCAGGGCACCCCCCGGTCTTTGAAGAAGCGGCTGTAGGCAAGCATGTCCTCGATGTTGCCGGGGGAGATGATGGCGATGGCCTCATCGCCGCGGATGCCGTCAAACGCGTAGCGGGAGGGATGCTTCATGGCACCGGGGTTGAATCCGGTGATCTGGTTGTCGGCCTTGTCGGTGGTGATGTAGGCCCCGGCGGTAAACTCCTCGGGGATCACGCGAATCCCGGTTAGCGGCAGCCCGAGCCCCTCCAACCACTGCGCGTAGCGCTCGAAATCCTTACCGGCCGCGGCCAGGATCTGCGGCTTTTCCCCCAAGAGACTCAGGTTGTAGGCGATGTTGCCGGCGGTGCCGCCGAATTTTTCGGCCAGGCCGTTGACCGTGAAGCAGACGTTGAGAATGTGGATCTTGTCGGGAAGGATATGGTCGGAAAAACGCCCGGGAAAATCCATGATGCGGTCGTAGGCCAGCGACCCGGATATAAAAATATGCATGTTGGCTGACTCCTCGCAGGGCGGGCCGCCGATTTGGGGGCGGTCGGACGGGTTAACCGCCGGATTCGCCGACGGCTTGGGCCCGTTATAGCCAGCCCCGCGGAAGGTGTCAATCGGGTTGCCGCGCCCGGGTGCCGACCGCCAAAAAGATCCCCGCGGGCCGCAGACCGGTCATCGGCCGCCAGAGAGCCGGCCGCCTGCGCCATCAGGCCCGTGGGGGCTGCGCCCGCCACACCTGAACAGCGCAGGCGAGGGCCGCTTGGCGGCGCTCGCCTGCAATAGATAACAGCCGCCGCAAAAGGGGCAGGCCCTGGGGTGCGGTCAGCCCGCGACCTGTCTGAGAATGGCGCCGCGGGTGCTGATCACCACGACCGCCATCGGAATTTGGGTGCCGGCGGCCGCCTGGGCCTTTTTGACGATGGCCGGCAGACCCGAACAGCAGGGGACCTCCATGACCACCACGGTGATCGATTTGATCCCGGCTTGCTTGAAAATAGCGGTGAATTTCTGGACGTAGGCGTCGATGTCGTCCAGCTTGGGACACCCCAGGGTCACGGCCCTGCCCTGCAAAAAATCCCGGTGGACGGTGGGAAACGCCACCGGCACACAGTCGGCCATCACCAGCAGATCGGCGCCTTTCAGAAATGGCGCCGTGGGCGGCACCAGCTGAACCTGAACCGGCCAGTTGCCCAGGCAGGAATCGCCGGCCGCATCCCCCGCCAAGGCCGCCGGCCGGTTGACTTCGACACAGGCGGCAGCCGGGGTCATGATCTGGATCGCCGCCGAGGGGCATCCCCGGTGGGCCGCCGCTGCGCCGGCCTCTTTTTCAAGGTGCGCGGCCACCTCCTCTTCGTCGAACTCCTCGGCCTCGCGCTCGACGATCTTCAGCGCGTCCTGGGGGCACTCGCCCAGGCAGGCCCCCAAGCCGTCACAGAGATTATCGGATATCACTCTGGCTTTGCCGTCCACGATCCGGATGGCCCCTTCGGCGCAGGCAATCACGCACTGGCCGCAACCGTCACAGCGCTCCTCGTCGATTTCGATGATCTTGCGATACACTTTCATGGGTCCACACCTCAGGTTATAGCTTCAGTAAAACCGCCGCCGCGGTTTGGCGGCCGCCCTCGGTGAGGAGCTCGCCGGCCAGCGCCTGCTGAAGATCAGCCGCCGGTCGGGGGGCGGTTTTCTGTTGTTCTTCGAGCCAAACGATCCGCTCGGCATCGTGCAGTACGTTGACATCGGCAGCCGCCTGCGGCCCGGCAGCGCGCACGGCCGCGAGGAGCTCGGCAACGGCCGTCACCAGGTTATCGCCGGCGCCGAGCTTGGACAGGATCTGCCCGGCCAGCGCGGTCGCCGCCCGGCGCCAGGCCTCCGGCGAGGTTTGGTTGCCGGTCGCTTCAAGCTCGCGCACCACCAGAGGCAGCAGATAGGCCGCAATCAGGACGGTCGCCAGGTTGCCCTTTTCGTGCTTCTGAATGCCTTCCGCATAGCGCGCCATCCGCAAGGCCAACCCGATGCGCTTGAAATCGGTTTTCAGGTGGCGCTTGACTTCGATCGCCACCCGGTCTTTGAGCATGTTGTCCTTCTGGGCCACCAGCTCCGGCGGCAGGCTCCCCAGGCACTGTTCGGCGAATGGGCAGTAGGCGGCACAGCCGAAGTCCATCTGCGGGTTGACGAAACGGTGGCCGCAGTGCCCGCACGTGCGCGTGGTGTCGTCCTTGAAAAACTCCACCGGGTGAGCGCACTTGGGGCACTTGGCCTCGTAGATCGCTTTCGGCGTCCAATACTGGGTGTCCTGTCCCGGGCATCGCATGGCCTTTTCCTCCGGTTGTCTGGGTTTGACGGGAGCCCCGCATCCCGGGCTCCCGCCTTGCAGGGTGGGGGTCTATCCGAGGATCGCCTTGAGGTCCTGATCGGGCGTCGTGATGGGCATGATGTTGAACTTCTCCACCAGGACGTTGAGGATGTTGGGCGTGATGAAGGCCGGCAGCGTGGGCCCCAGCCGAATATCCTTGATCCCGAGGTACAGCAGGGTCAACAGGATGGCACAGGCCTTCTGCTCGTACCAGGACAGGATCATGGACAGCGGCAGGTCGTTGACCCCGCAACCGAAGGCGTCGGCCAGGGCCGAGGCGATCTTGATGGCCGAATAGGCGTCGTTGCACTGCCCGACGTCCAGCAGGCGGGGAATGCCGCCGATGGCCCCCAGGTCCTTGTCGAAGAAGCGGAACTTGCCACAGGCCAGGGTCAGGACCACACAGTCGGCGGGCACCTTCTCGACAAACTCGGTGTAGTAGCTGCGGCCGGGCTTGGCGCCGTCGCAGCCGCCGACCAGGAAGAAGTGCCGGATCTGCTTGTTCTTGACCGCCTCGATCACGGCCGGCGCAACCCCCAGGACCGCGTTGTGGCCGAAGCCGACCATGACGCTCTTGCCGGCAACGTCGGCGGGGAAACCGGGCAGCGCCAGGGCCTTATCAATCACCGGGGAGAAGTCCTTGCCGGCGATATGCGTCACGCCGGGCCAGCCCACCAGGCCGGTGGTGAAAATGTTGTCCTTGTATGCATCCTGGGGCTTCTGGATGCAGTTGGTGGTCATCAGGATCGCACCGGGAAAGGCGGCGAACTCGCGCGCCTGGTTCTGCCAGGCGGTGCCGTAATGGCCGTAGAAATGGGGATATTTCTTGAGTTCCGGGTACCCGTGGCAGGGCAGCATTTCCCCGTGGGTGTATACCGTGATGCCCTTGCCGGCGGTCTGTTTGAGGATCGCATCGAGGTCCTTGAGGTCGTGGCCGGACACCAGGATCGCCTTGCCCTTTTTCTGGCCCAGGGGCACCTGGGTGGGTACGGGGTGGCCGTAGGTGCCGGTGTTGCCGGCGTCCAGCAGCTCCATGGTGCGCAGGTTGATCTCGCCGCACTTCATTACCAGCCCGACGTAGTCATCGGCGCTCAAGCTTTTGTCCAAGGTGGCGGCCAGCGCTTCGTGGATGAAGGCATCCACGCGGTCGTCCGTCTGGCCCAGAATCCGGGCGTGGTCGGCATAGGCGGCAACGCCTTTCAGGCCGTAGATGAGAAGCTCGCGCAGGGACAGCAGGTCGGGGTCCAGATCCGGATCGGCCTTGACTCCCACTTTCTCGCCCAGCGACACCAGTTCGTCCTTGCCGGCGCTGGGCGTGTAGGTCACGCGCTCGGGGCCGAAATCGGTCCTGCCGCCGGCCGCCGCCACGCGCTTCTTGAGGTCCTCGCGCACCTGGATGCAGCGCTCGAGCATTTCCACAAACCGCTGGGGATCGAAATCCACGTTGGTGAGGGTCGCGAAAAGGGCTTCACTGGTGAACTGGTTGACCTCGGCATCCACCAGCCCCGCCTTGCGGCCTTCCACCGCTATGCGCGAAAGCACCTTGATTTCATATACCAGAAGATCCTGAAGTGCCGCCACATCGGGCTGCTTGCCGCAGACCCCGAGTTTGGTGCAGCCTTCGCCCTTGGCCGTCTGTTCACACTGAAAACAAAACATCGCTTGCCTCCTGTCGCTGTTGGCGTTAAGTCAACCTTGGGTAGCGAGACCGGTTGACGGTTGTTGCGCTTGATGGGTTCCTTATAGACCGCCTTGGCCGGCAACACCTTGACATAGGTCAAAAAATGATGTTTTTTTTGAAACCATGAAAAATACAGCGGACGTCATCGCCCAAACGCCCCTTTTCGGCGGCCTGCCCGGCGACCAGCTCCGGGCCATCCGCGCCATTGCCGTCACCCGCCGTTTTGACAAGGGGGAGAGCATTTTCTCCGAAGGCCAGCCGGGCGACGGGTTTTACGTTGTCATGAGCGGCCGGATCAAGATTTTCAAGGTCTCCGCGGAAGGCAAAGAACAGATCCTGCACATCTTCGGCCCGGGTGAGCCGTTCGGTGAGGTGCCGGTGTTTTCGGGAAAACCCTTTCCCGCCAATGCCGAGGCGATCGCGGCCAGCCAGCTGCTTTTTTTCCCCAAACAGGCCTTTATCGCCTTGACCAGCGCCACGCCCTCCCTGGCCCTCAACATGCTGGCGGTGCTTTCCCTGCGGCTGCGGCAGTTCACCGTCCAGATCGAAAATCTTTCCCTGAAAGAGGTGCCGGGCCGCCTGGCATCCTACCTGATCTACCTGGCGGCCGAGCAGGCCGCTGCGGAATCGGTCACACTGACCATATCCAAGGGGCAGCTCGCCAGTCTGCTGGGAACGATTCCCGAAACCCTGTCGCGCATGATGGCCAAAATGGCCGGCATGGGTCTGATCGAAGTGGAGGGTCGCACCATCCGTCTGCTGGACCGGGACGCCCTGGAGGATCTGGCCATAACCGGCAAGCTGATGGTCACTGACAGTTGACGACGGCCCTGGGAAACGGTGCTCCCAGAGACCGGAAGAGGTGGGCACAGCAAAGGCCGCGCAGGCCGGCTAGTCCTTGCAGCGTACCAGTTCCTTGCTGAGTAGGCGGATATGCCCCATTTCTTCCGTGATGATGTCGTCCAGCCGGCTTTTACCCAGCTTGCCGGGCACCACCTCACGCATCCCCAGGTAAAATAGGATGGATTCTTTCTCGGCCTCGATAGCGGCCTTGAGAATCTCTTTCAGCGAGCGGGTGTCGATCTTCTTTTCGAAAAAAACCCGCGTATCGGCCAGTGCCCGCAGGTAGAGCGCGGCCTCGCCGTCGGGATCGAAGGCGGGAGCGGTCTTTTCCAGATCGCCGAGCTCCGACCGCATGCTCTGAAAGGTCTTTTCGTGCTCCTCCTCCATGGCGGCGAGCTTCAGCAAAAGAGCGCTTTCCTCCGGCAAAGCCGTCGTTTCGGCGGCGTTTCGATAAAATCTGGACCCGTTGCGTTCCAGCTGTTCGGCCATCTGGAAGATCTCGTCGGCATTAAAGTCGTACATCCAGCACCTTCCTTTACGTGATTGCGGCGCCCGGCACTGCGCGGTCCGCCGAGCGTTGCGGGTATGGGGGACTGATCGGGCGTGAGTTTCAAAGCGACCAGTAGAAAATAAAGACGGCCCCGGACCTTGTAAAGAGCAGCCGGGTTTCCGCGGACCGGCGGGGGGATCAGGCGGCAGCCCGGTTGCGGCCCGCCCTTTTGGCCCCGTAAAGGGCCTGATCGGCGGCCTTGAGGACCGCGGCGGGATCCCTGGCGCAGCGGTTGGACGCACTGACCCCGATGCTCACCGTGACCTTGACAGCCCTGGCGGCCCTGGTGCCGCCCTTTTTGGGTCGCACCCGAAAGGCCGTGTCCGCCCGCGCCCGGCGAAAGGCTTCCAAATGGCTGCGGGCACCATCGACGGTTTTTCCTGGAAATACGGCGGCGAACTCTTCGCCGCAGTAGCGAAAGACCCTGGCGCCGCCGGAGACCCGGGGGAGTAGCGGGCGCCTTTTGCGTCGGGTGGCCTACCGGCCGCACCCGGCGCAAAAGGCGCTGGGGGGATCAGTGCACCAGGGTGTTGGGGAAGGTTGCCCCCACCCGGTAGCGGGGGGTATCGGGATCCAGAATTTCTCGGCACCAGACGACTTTCGCCCGGTCCACGTCACAGGAACCGGCCGCCATCACGTATATCTGGGCGCCGGGCGCAATACGGCTGTCAGCTTCGAAAAAGAGGCCGTCTTCGCTGGCATTGCACATCCGGACCGGGAAAGACGTCCCGTGGGCCTTGTCGGTGAGAATCAGCGTGCTGCGAAAATGGCTGCGGCGCTTTTCGCGCCGGTCTTGGCAATCGTTCATTGGAACCTCCTTTACGGCCGCGCCGCCGCATCGGCACGCGGTGCGGCTCTGGTAGGGGTGGCAGAGGGCTCGGGCGGTCACTGGCGCCCGAGCGGGTAAACCAAAACCATGATAAGACGTCTTGGGCGGCATTCAAGCCGCCGCTTCGGAGTGCGGGCGACCCGCGTCGGCGCTCCCGTTGACACCCGCCGGGACGGTACTTAAGCTACGTCCGAGACAGGCTGCGACAGACGTTTCGGAAACCGTTTAGAGAAAGTTTTCGGTTTTCGGAGTTCCCCAGAACCCGCCGCCGCCCGCCTGGTGAGAGGCGGTCCTGCCGCCTTGCCAGAACCCGCTGCTTTAAGCCGGCGGCCGTTTACACAAAAATCCGGGCTCGGCTGAAAACCCAGCCCCCGGTGACCATTTAGGGAGGAAGACCCATGACCCGAAACAACCAGAGCAAAGCGTATTTCGAGCAGGGAATGGCGGAATTCGTCGCCGGCAACATCGCCGAGAGCATCGATGCGCTGACCGACGCCACCCGTCAAGACCCCGCTTTCACCCTCGCCTTTCTCAGCCGCGGCGCGGCCTACCTCAAGCTCGGCCAGAGGGCAGCGGCACTGGCGGATTTTGATCACGTCATCCAGTTGGCACCCGAGTACGGCAAGGCCTACCACCTGCGGGGGCTGGCACATGCAGCCGGCGGCGATCACGACGAGGCCATGCAGGACTTCGACCGGGCCCTGGCGATCGACCCTGAATACGGCGCCGCCTACTATAGCCGCGCCAACCTCCACACCCGCTTGGGCCAGGAGGAGGCGGCGGCCGAGGATATCCGCATGGTGACGCACCTGACCCGCGCGCAGCTTGAGAGCTTCAACAACGAGAACAACGTCTGGCACTCGCAGCAGCTCAGCCTTGAAGCCATGGGCGTGGCCGACGTTTTCGACCGCTGACCGCCCGCGTCGGTTGCCCGGGGCGTGGGCCCCTTGCGGCCCCCTCCGGGCATCCGCCGCGGCGCCCCGCAGCGCGGCGCTTGACTCACCTCTGAGAGATTTCATATTATGGCACGCAAGCGATTCGGGAACCTGAACCGCTTAATATCAACCCCCTGATGCTACCCGGACCGGATCAAAAACCCCGTTTGCCCTCCGGAAAGGAGAGTCGACGCCATGCCGCGCAAACCAATCGCATTTCCCTGCCAGATCGAACACCTTTCCATCCTGGACGAAAACGGGACCCTCGACGGCGCCCTGGAACCCCGGATCGACCCCGCCGATCTGCTCAAGCTCCATCGCGCCATGCTGCTCGGCCGGCGCTTCGACGAGCGTATGCTCGGCCTCCAGCGCCAGGGGCGGATCGGCACGTTTGCCCCGATCACCGGCCAGGAGGCCGCCCAGCTGGGCGCCGTGGCCGCGCTGCGGGCCTCGGACTGGATGGTGCCCTCCTTCCGTGAAACCGCGGCGGAGATCTGGCGCGGCAAACCCATGGAAAACTTCATTATCTACTTTGGGGGCTTCAACGAAGGCGGCCGGATCGCCCCCGAGAGCAACGACCTGCCGCTGGCGGTACCGGTCGGGTCGCAGGTACTGCACGCGGTGGGTTTGGCCTGGGCCATGAAATACCGCGGCAGCGACCAGGTGGCCATGACCTTTTTCGGCGACGGCGCCACCTCCGAGGGCGATTTCCACGAGGGCATGAACCTGGCCGCGGTCTTCCAGGCCCCCGTGATCTTCGTCTGCCAGAACAACCAGTGGGCCATCTCCATTCCCCGCACACGCCAGACCCGTTCCGAAACGCTGGCCCAGAAGGCCATCGCCTACGGGATGCCCGGCATCCAGGTGGACGGCAACGACATCCTGGCGGTTTACGCCGCCGCCAGCGAAGCGGTGGCGCGCGCCCGCGCCGGGGACGGCCCGACCCTGATCGAGTGCGTCACCTACCGGCTGAGCATGCACACCACCGCCGACGACCCCAAACGCTACCGCAGCGATGAAGATGTCGCGGTCTGGAAAAAACGGGACCCGATCGCGCGCTTTCAGCGCTACCTGACCGACAAGGGGCTGTTGGCCCCGGAAAAGATCGAGACCCTGGAGGCCGAAATCAAGGCCGAGATCCAGGCCGCCGTCGACCGCGCCGAACGGCAGATGGCGCAGATGGGCGACCCCCTCGAGATGTTCGACCACGTCTATGCGGAGATGACCCCCGATCTCCGGGCGCAGCAGGCGGAACTGGCCCAGGAGCTGGCGGCGGCGCGCAGCGAGAAGGAGGGCAGCGATGGCTAAGATCACGATGGTGGAGGCCTTGAACCTGGCCTTGCGCCAGGAAATGGCGCGGGACGACAGCGTCATCGTCCTGGGGCAGGATGTCGGCGTCGACGGCGGGGTTTTCCGGGTGACCGACGGCCTGATCGAGACCTTCGGTGAAAACCGCGTGCTGGACACCCCCCTGGCGGAGTCCGGGATCGTCGGGATGTCCATCGGCATGGCGGTCTACGGCCTCAGGCCGGTCTGCGAAATTCAGTTTTCGGGGTTCAGCTACGAGAATTTTCACCAGATCGAAAGCCATGCCTCGCGCCTGCGCTGGCGCTCGCGGGGCCGCTTCACGGTGCCCATGGTGCTGCGCACCCCTTACGGCGGCGGTGTGCGCGCCCTGGAGCACCACTCCGAGAGCCGGGAGGCCTTCTGGGCCCACATGCCGGGCCTCAAGATGGTGATCCCCTCCGGCCCGCGCACCGCCCGCGCGCTGCTGGCGAGCGCCATCCGCGACCCGGACCCGGTTATTTTCTACGAGGCCAAGGCCCTTTACCGCGCCTTTCGCGAAGAGGTCCCGGAAGCGGAGGAGACCCTGCCCATCGGCCGCTCCCAAATCGCCCGGGAGGGGCGCGACCTGACCCTGATCGCCTACGGCGCGATGCTGCGCCCCGCCCTGGAGGCGGCCGAGCGGCTGGCCGCGGAGGACGGTGTGGAGGCCGAGGTCATCGACCTGCTGAGCATCTCCCCCCTGGACGACAGCCTCTTTGTGGCCTCCGCTAAAAAAACCGGCCACGCCCTGCTGGTGCACGAAGCCCCGCGCAGCTTCGGGCCGGGGGCCGAGATTGTCGCCCGCCTGGTGCAAAAGGCCTTCTACTATCTTGAAAAGCCGGTGGCACGGGTCACCGGCTACGACGTGATCATTCCATTTTTCACCCACGAAAACAGCTACCTGCCGGGGGTCGAACTGAGCCGCAAGGCTGGACGGCCGGATACTGGCTCATGGCATTTACCGCCATCCGTCCGGTGCGCGCATCCGCAGGC
>JAWOJK010000257.1:0-6971 GCA_046481705.1 Desulfobacterales bacterium
GCTACATCAACCTGGCCCCTTATGGCATTTTTGTGTTGGGGGCCGACGGCAATTTCCAGGATGCCAACGTGGCCATGCAAGAATTGACCGGTTTTTGCGACTCGGAGATGGATCTGGAAGAAGGGGTTGATAAAACCGAAACCGAAAAAATTAGCCAACTTCGAGCGCAGATCTCCAACGCCTTAAATAAAGGCAAAGACTATTTCGAGATTAAGTTAACCTGCAAAAATAACAGCGTCAAGCATTGCAGCGTGTTTGGCGTCGTCCTCGGGGGGGCGACCAGGCGCCCCACAATGCCGGTGCCCCTCACGAAGATGTGGCCGCCGTAGCGGGAGAAGCGCGGCGGCAGGGCGTGCGCCAGGCGCTGGAAGGTGACCTCGGCCAGCGGGGCCCGGGCGAGGCCGGCCGCCAGGCAAAGGTCGCATCCGGGCAGATGGCGCGCCAGGCGCAGCGCGATTTCGGCGCCGTTGGGCGTGATCGCCCAGGCGGCGAGCAGGTTTTGACGGGCGGACGGGGTCATGGCGCCGGGTCGGGGGCCTTGCGGCGTAGAAGGCCGCCGGGGCCCGAAAAGGTCCTGGAGTTGCGGCTGGTGTTGGCCACACGCTTTTTCCGCGCCAATTCAAGGATCATCACTGCCCACTGCCTGGCGAAATGCGTGGCTGAAATCGGCGGCGTAGAGTTTGGAGGTGTGCTGCAGTTCCTCGGGACGCACGCCCAGCACCTTGCCCACGATGATCAGGGCCTGGTGGTCGATCCCCTCTTGTTTGGCCAGCTCTGGAAGGCGCTCTATGCGGGTCAACCGGATTTTCTCCTCGGGCTGGCTGACCCTGAACGCCAGCGCGCAGGGAGCCTTCGGCCCGTAAGCTCTGGCAAGGATTTCGGCCACCTGGTCGATCAGGCTGATGCTCAAATAGATGACCATCGAGGCCTGGTGGGCCGCCAGGGCTTCCAGGGCCTCTTGTTGGGGTACGGGCGTGCGGCCGGCCATGCGGGTCAGGATCAGGGTTTGGGAAACTTCCGGCAGGGTGTACTCGATCCCCATCGCGGCTGCGGCTGCAAAGGCGGCCGTTACCCCGGGAATCACGCTGTAGGGGATCGCGAGCCGGTCGAGTTCGGCCATCTGCTCGAAAATGGCGCCGTAGAGGCTGGGGTCCCCGGTGTGCAGGCGAACCACGCGCTTATTGGCCTGGTAGGCCGCCGCCATCTCGCTGACGATGTCCTGCAGGTGCAGGGAGGCGCTGTTGCGCAGGGTGGTGCCGGGGCGGGTCCACTTGAGCACGGCCTGGGGCACCAGCGAGCCGGCGTAGATGACCACGTCGGCCTCGGCCAGGGCCCGCTGGCCCTTGACGGTGATCAGATCGGGGTCGCCGGGGCCGGCGCCGCAAAAAACAACGGGGTATTGCATGGGGTCTCCTGCTCCTCTCTGGCTGCCGGGCAGTATGGGTCTCGCCAAAAACAGCGACCGATCCTACGGGGCCCAAATCCGGCGAAATCCGGTCTGACTCTTTTTCCCGGGGTCCCCAACGCGGCTGCCGACGCTCAGGGTTTGGCGCCGCTGACAATCCAGACGGGGTTGTGGGCCGTCATCCGCAGGCTCCACGGCAGTCTTTGGGACCGGCTGATCTGGGCCTGGACCAGATCGGCTTCCCACCCCAGCTGGTGCATGGACGCCACCGCCGCTTGAATGTTTTCCAGCAGGACCGTGTTGACCACCATTCGTCCGCCGGGCTTCAGGCGGCTTGCGGCCTGGCGGATGATGGCCGCCAGGTTTCGGCCGCCGCCGCCGATAAAGATGCGGTCCGGATCGGGCAGGGGCTCCAGACCCTCGGGCAGCACCGCCTGGACCGCGGACAGGTTGGAAACCCCGAATCGGGCGGCATTCCGCCGGATCTGTTGAATGCGCTCGGGGTTCTGCTCCACGGCGAAAATCAGGCCGCTGCGGATGAATACCGCGGCCTCGACCGCCAGCGAACCGCTGCCGGCCCCCAGGTCCCAGAGGATGTCGCGCGGCCGCAGCTGCAGACGCGAGAGGGCCAGAACCCGCACCTCGGCTTTGGTGATCAGGCCGTTCTGATGGTCGAAATGCTCGTCGGGCATGCCCAGAAAAAGGGGTCGCGGGGGTGAAGCGGCGGCTTGCGGGGATCGCTTCAGGACCACCAGATTGGGGTCGGCAAAAGCGCTTTCGGCCGCACTTTCCGGCTCAAGCCAGGAAATGGACTCGGCCGCGGTTCCCATGTTTTCCAGAATGCACATCTCAAAGCCGGTCACCTCGTTTTGCAGCAGCAGGCGCGCCACCTGGGCGGGTGTGTGCGTGGGGTCGGTGAAAACGGCAACCCAGTCGGCTTCAGCGGCGGCTGCGAGCAATTGCGCCGACCGGTCGCGGCCGTGCAGGCTGACCACGCGGACGTCCTGCCAGGGGTGCCGGATGCGGGCAAAAGCGGCCGCCACCGATGAGACGTTGGGGTAAACCCGGACGTTTTCAGGACCCAGGGCACGCACCAGATGTGCGCCGACACCGTAATAAAGAGGGTCGCCGGAGGCCAGCACCACGACCCGGCGGTCCCGGGCGGCACTCCGGATGGCGGGCAGCAGGGCGGAAAGCCCCTTTCCGATTTCGATTTTCTCGGCCGCTAGATCCGCAAAGTGGGCCAGATGCCGGCGGCCACCGACGAGAACATCCGCCGCAGCGATCAGATCGCGGTGGCGGGCGGTAAGATCCCCTGGGGACATGCCCATTCCGATGATCGTAACGGGTCTCATCGCTTGGCCTCCCGGAGGTCTGCGGGCTGCGGCCGGCCGGGGGTCGTAAGCGGGTCGGCGAAGATCGCTTTTCCGTCATAATCGAAGATCATGCTGCGGATTTCCATGGCGCCGGAGGTGAAGTCGTGGGCCGCGGCGATGATCCGCCGACCGACCGCCGCCATCACCGCCGGACAGGCGGGCTTGAGAATCTCCAGGGCATGACGGGCGGTATTGGCGGCGGCCACCGCTGCAGTCAGATCGGGGCGCCCGCAGGTTTCCGCCACCCAACCGGCCAGCGCCTCGAGGCTCAGATCGGCGCGGGAGGCGTGGGTGTGGGGAACGCCTTGCGCCATCTTGATCGCCTTGCCGAAAAAAACCGCCAGGGTTGCCCGCCGGAAACCGCGGGCAACGGCCATTTTCAAAGACTTTTGAAAAAAATCGCCGATCTGGACAAAGGCTTCGGCGGGCAAGGCCGGCAGCAAGGCTTGGGCAAAACGTTCGGAGCGGCGGCCGGTGGTCAGGACCGCCTCCTCCAGACCCATCGCCCGGGCCACCGCGAGGCATGAATCGATGGTGGCGATGTAGGCGTCGTGGGAAAGCGGTTTGACCAGTCCGGTGGTGCCGAGAATCGACAGGCCGCCGATGATTCCCAGACGGGCGTTGAGGGTCTTGGCGGCCAGTTTCACCCCCTGCGGGACGAAAATTTCCACCGCAACCCCGCCCCTGAACCCTGCGGCTTCCAGGACGGCTGTCAACGCCTGGGTGATCATCCGACGCGGCCCGGGGTTTATGGCCGCCTCTCCCGGCGGAATTTCAAGCCCCGGCTTGGTGACGGTGCCGACCCCCTCGCCGCCGCTGATACGCACCCGTTTTTCTCCGCCCGCGGGCAGCAACCGGACCCGGGCGCCGATCTCGGCACGGTGGGTGATGTCGGGGTCGTCTCCGGCATCCTTGATTACCCGTCCTTCGGCGGCGTCGGCCGACAGCCGCCGGCAGACGGCGACCGGTATTTCCAGGCGGTCGCCGGTCAGCAGCAAAACCGAAACGCTTGCCGGCGCCTTGTGCGCCAGCAGGCAGAGCAGGGCCGCCTGGGCCGCCGCAGTGGCAGCCGTGCCGGTGGTAAATCCGGTTTTTAAGCGCTTGTGGCGGGCCATCAGGCGTCCGCGGCGCTTTGGATCGCCAGTTTGGCCAGGGCGTTGACCACGCTGGCCGCCACGTTGGAACCCCCTTTGCGGCCGACATTCGAGATGTAGGGGGTGTCGGTTGCCACCAGGGCGGCCTTGGACTCGGCGGCGTTGACGAACCCCACGGGCAGCCCGATGACCAGCGCGGGCCGTGCCGTGCCCGCCTGGATCAGTTCCAGGAGATGCAGCAGGGCGGTGGGCGCGTTGCGGACCACGAAAATGCCGCTGAGCATGTCCTCGAGGGCGGCGTCAACGGCCGCGTATGCGCGGGTCGAACCGCTGTGTTCGGATCGCGCCCGGACGCCGGGATCGCCGATAAAGCACGTGACCGCAGCCCCGAACCGTTTCAACTCCGTTTTGCGGATGCCCACCCGGGCCATGTTGGTGTCGGTGACGATCGTGCATCCCGACCGGATGGCGGCAACCCCGGCGTCTATCGCCTGGGGGTGAAAGCGAACGGAATTTCGGTACTCAAAATCGGCCGAGGTGTGGATCATGCGCTGAACGATGCGCCACTGATCGGCGGGAAAGCCGTGGGCCCCGGCCTCGCGGTCGATGATGCTGAAGCTCAGGGCTTCGATTTCCTCGGGTCTCATGCCGATGGGCTCCTTTCTTGACAGCTCCGTAAAAAACCCAATTTCCGCGTTGCGCCGCATCTCGAAGTCGCTGCGGCGTACATAAGTACGCCTCACTCCTCGAAATTTGCGCGCCTTGAACTTGGCTTTTTTACGAAACTGTCTGTTTTTTACTGTTTACCGCTTCATCTTTCTTGGCGGTACTGGCGGCAGCCGGCAACCAGGTGCCGGGCCACGTCCGGGTTGCTGCCGAAGTGAAGGTGGACATAGCTGCCCAGACAGCGGTGGTGCTGAAAGCCCTCGGAGCGGGTGCTGCCACCGTCGCGGGCCGACATTCGATAGAGGGTTTTAACGGGGGGTGCCACCTCGGCATCCACGATTTCCGAGTAGTGAAATTCGTGGCCCCTGGCCGTCACCCCTTTCGGCCCTACTAGTCCGTCACGTTCCAGGGTCACCTCGCGGTAGCCCAGCGCGCGCAAACGGGGGAACATCCGGGTGGTGAACGGGAAACAGCCGGCCATCGGGTGGCTGCGGCCGTGGGGGTCGATCAATTGCCGGCAGAGGTACATGAACCCACCGCACTCGCCGTAAATCGGCATTCCCTCGCGGCATTTCTGCAACACCTGCGCGCGCAGGGTGTGGTTGGCCGACAGGGGTTCGGCATTCAATTCCGGGTACCCTCCGCCGAAATATAGGCCGTCCAGGTTTTCAGGCAACGTCTTTGCGGTCATGGGCGAAAAAGGGACGAGGGTGGCGCCGCTCATCTCCAACAGTTCCAGATTGTCGGGATAATAGAAACAGAAGGCCCGGTCGCGCGCCACACCGATGCGCACCCTGGCCGCGGATGTCGGCGGGTCGTATGCGCGTGGGGCGGGGGTTTGCGCAGGAATAACCGGTAGACCGCTCAGGAGGCCGGGGATATCCAGGCGCGCTTCGAGCAACTCGGCCAGACCATCGATCGCGTTATCCCCGTCGGTGAAGTCCTCGCGGGTCACCAGGCCCAGATGCCGCTCGGGAATGGCAATCGCCTCATCCCGCGGGAGGCCGCCCAGCAGGGGCATCTGCACATGGTCCTGCAGGGCTTGCCTCAGATAGGCCAGATGCCGCTCGCCGCCGATATGGTTGAAGACGACCCCCGCAAAGCGCAGATCGCGGTCGAAGCGCTCGAATCCCTGGACCAGCGCCGCAGCACTGCGCGCCATGCTCGCGGCGTCGACCACCAGAATCACCGGCAGGTCAAGCCACTTGGCCATCTGGGCCGTGGAGCCGGCCTCGCTGCGGCCGTCGCAGCCGTCGAAAAGCCCCATCACCCCCTCGACCACCGCCACGTCGACTCCCTCGCTGGCGCGCTGGAAGGTCTGCAGGTTGTAGGCCCGGGACAGCATCCAGCCGTCAAGGTTTCGGCTGAGGACGCCGGTAATTCGGGTGTGATGGCCCGGGTCGATGAAATCCGGCCCGACCTTGAACGGCGCGACCCTCAGGTGACGTTTTTTCAGGGCGGCCATCAGCCCCAGGGTCACCGTGGTTTTACCGGCGCCGCTTTTGGTGCCGGCAACGACAAAGCCTTTCAGGGCCTCTTTGCTCACTGGATATCGCTGCATATCCCGAAACGTCGTCAGGTCGGTTTTACGGGGTTGATGCCAGGATCAGGCTTTTGGGGTGAGGGCGCAGGCTGAATCTTGGCATCGCCGGGGCATGGGTCCCTGCGGTCTGCACCCCCCCGATCGAACGAAACCGAAAGCCAGGCGGCGGTTCGACCAAATTGCACCGGACTATAGGCAAACGTCAGCGGGATGTCAAACCCGGCGGCGGACCCTGTGGGACGCGCCAGGGCGATTCGAAATGCCGGTAAATTCCGGATGATTGGTTTGGGGTTGACGGTCGGAGTGGCATGGAGTAAAAACCCAGGTTATCGACGAGGGCGAAAGGGTGGTGTGCCCAGCAACCAGGCGGTGTGCCGCTGCCCGCCGATCGTCGATCGATCAACGCCGCAAACCGCTGCACCCGATTTCCATCGAAGGTGCAGCGGCCCCTCGGCGGTTGGCCTGCCTACCAAGCTGTTTTCGGGCGTTTCACGCCTCCCGCAAAATTTGGCCCCCGTAGCTCAGTGGATAGAGCAATGGATTCCTAATCGTTAGTTAGTCATTTTTCAAAAAGTCTGTATTTCTAACCTCTTGAATCAAAAGTATTTTTTCTTCTTATTTTTGTTTTTGTTTGTTAATGTTTGGAAAAGTTTGACCTTGACGGGCACAATTTAGGCACAATTTAAGCGAACTCGGGCAGGAGGAATTTCAATCCTCCTGCCTTTTTTTTGGAGCCAAAAAATCGATAATTTTGGGCACAATTTGGGCACACCCGGCTCAAAAGCGAAAATCAAGTTTAAGCAGGTTTAGAAAAGTCCCACACCGACCCCCACACAGGGATCACCCCAATCGTCCTGCAGTTCAATTTGGGCGGACAGACGCTCTGG